>JANTFI010000032.1 GCA_024763505.1 Gammaproteobacteria bacterium | reverse complement strand
GTTCCCGAAAACCCAGACCGCCGCCTGCCTGCTGACCGAAGCGCCGTCTGAGGTCAGTGAGCGCCAGTTGAAAGAGTTGTCGATTCGCCTCAGAAAACCTGTGGTAGAGGGCTAGCTTCGTTTTCGGGTATGATGTTTTTTTTTTGTGAGATTTTGAATATGGCCGCCAGTCCGCTCGAACTTCAACCTTACGCTTCGCTGGATGACGATGATTGTCGCCAGCGCATTCTCAAAGCGAAACAGACATTGGGCGAACGCGTTGTGATACTCGGCCATCACTACCAGCGCGATGAAGTGTTCGAGCATGCAGATTTCTCCGGCGACTCGCTCAAGCTGTCGCGCGAGGCGGCTAACTCAAAAGCCGAATTCATTGTTTTTTGTGGCGTGCATTTCATGGCTGAAGTGGCGGATATCCTGTCGCGCGATGAGCAGGTTTCGATTTTGCCGGATCTTTCTGCCGGTTGCTCGATGGCCGATATGGCCGATCTGCAAAAGGTCGAAAAAGCCTGGCAGGAATTATCGCAGGTGATCGATCCGGATGAATCCGTCACACCGATCACCTACATCAATTCCGACGCCAACCTGAAAGCCTTTTGCGGCGATCACAATGGCGTGGTCTGCACCTCGACCAATGCGCAGACGATTCTTGACTGGGCCTTTGAACAGCGCGAAAAAGTGCTGTTCTTTCCCGATCAGCATCTCGGGCGCAACACCGGTGCGAAAATGGGGATTCCACTCGATCAAATGGTGGAATGGGATTTCGACCAGCCAATGGGTGGCCTGACTAAAGAGCAAATCCGCAATGCGAAAATTATTCTGTGGAAAGGTTTTTGCTCGGTGCATCAAATGTTCAAACCGGTGCAGATCGAAAATTTCCGTAAGGAAAATCCGAATGGCAAGGTCATTTCACACCCCGAAGCGAGTTATGAAGTGTGTCAAATGTCCGATTATGTCGGCTCCACCGAATATATTATCAAGACCATTGCCGATGCCGATCCCGGCACCGACTGGCTGGTCGGCACTGAACTGAATCTGGTCAATCGTTTGCACAACCAGATGAAAGCCGACAACAAAACGGTCAAGTTCATGTCGCCTACCGTGTGCATGTGCTCGACCATGTTTCGCATCGACCCGCAACATCTAGCCTGGGTGCTGGAAAATCTGGTCGAAGGCAATGTGGTCAACCAGATCAGCGTGCCGGAGAAAGTGGCTAAAAGTGCCAGAGTCGCATTGCAGCGCATGCTGGATATCTCCAAATAAAATATCCTCTGTATCGCGAAAAATATTTTAGAAAAATGGAAACGGCAGTCCGGCAGTTGGTGAATCAGCTTGCATCTTGCGGCGTGAAAACTGCATTATATCCTGCCGTTTCTGCGGATGACCGGTTGGTCAAAACCAATGGCTGAAAACGTAAAAACCTTGCATCCCTCGCGCACCCATTTCGGGGTGACCGCAGCGACCCGGTACGCAACGCTGATCGGTGACTATGGCACCAGCGATTTCGTACTGCGCCGAGGCGGACGCTTGCCCGAAGTGACCATGGCCTACGAAAGCTGGGGTGAGTTATCTCCCAATAACGATAATGCGATTCTGATCTTCACCGGTCTGTCGGCCAGCGCCCATGCCGCCTCTTCTGTTGCCAATCCGGATCCCGGCTGGTGGGAATTCATGATCGGCCCCGGCAAGGCCATCGATACCGATCGGTTTTATGTAATCTGTGTAAATGCGCTGGGGGGCTGCTTTGGTTCGACCGGGCCTTCCTCGATCAATCCGGCTACTGGCAAGCCCTATGGTGGTGACTTCCCCGAACTGACGATCGAAGACATGGCCAAGGCCGGTCATCACCTGCTGCATGAACTTGGCATTGATCATTTGCATGCCGTCATCGGCCCATCGATGGGCGGTATGGTAGCGCTGGCTTACGCATTGCAATATCCGGATGAATTCGATTATCTGATTTCCATTTCGGCAGCCACTCGCGCATTACCTTTTACCATCGCCATGCGATCGCTGCAGCGAGAAATTATCCGCTGCGACCCGAAATGGAATGAGGGTTATTATGATCCGGATGATGAACCGCAAAGCGGCATGTTGCTGGCGCGCAAGCTCGGTCTGGTGTCATATCGCGCTGCCGAGGAGTGGCATCAACGCTTCGATCGCGCGCGGGTGAAAAAAGAGCGGCGCAAGGGCGAACCTTTTGAAATCGAATTCGAGGTGGAATCCTATCTCGATTACAATGCCCACAAGTTTGTCGGTAATTTCGACGCCAACAGTTATCTGTATCTATCGCGTGCGATGGACTGGTTCGACGTTGCGGAACACGGTGGATCGGTGAATGCCGGTCTGGCGCGGATTCATATCAAAAAGGCTTTGATCATCGGAGTGACGACCGATATTCTTTTTCCGATCGAGCAACAAAAGGAAATTGCCGAAGGATTGATCAAGGCAGGGCGCAATGTGGAGTTTCAATCAATCGATTCGATCAATGGACATGATGCCTTTCTGGTCGATCGTGACCATTTTTCTCCGATAATTACCGACTTTTTCGCTGCCTGATCAAACGGCTTCGAGTTTGCCTTGCAGCAGTAAATCCTGATAATAAGAAATCCTGTTTCGCCCTTTTTCCTTGGAATAGTATAAAGCCCTGTCGGCCTGATCGATCAATTGCTCGAGCGTCAGCTTGCGGTCAAAATCGCTATAACCGATGCTGATCGTCAGGGAGTGACCCTTGGGAAATTGATGGGCTTCCACGGCCGAGCGAAAACGATCCAGCACCTGGATGCAGGCTTCATTTTCGATATCCATTAAAACGGCGGAAAATTCTTCGCCGCCGTAGCGAAACAGCAAATCGTATTCGCGGAATGAATCAACCATTAAACGTGCCACAGTCGTGAGTACTTCGTCTCCGTAGCGGTGGCCATACTCATCATTGACCTGTTTGAACAGGTCGATATCGAGCATGACAAATACCGCGGGGCGCGCCAGATTACTGCGCCGGGCAGGACTGTCCCCTTTTTCCAGTAACGCGGTCATCCGCATATCGAAGGCTTTGCGGTTATAGAGTCCGGTCAGGGTGTCGCGGTAGGTTCGTTCCAGACCGCAAAGCTGGTGACAGTAAAAACCGAACAATAACTGCACATAGGCTTCATCGATAATTTCATCCTGCTGGTTTTCCAGAGAAAAAAACATCGCATATTGCTTGTTGCTCAAGGGTTGATAACCACAGTACCAGCCTCCTTGCGAGGCTTGATAAAACCAGCTACTGGTTTGCTCGGGTGAAATTTTGTGTTCGAGAATAAATTTGCGCTGTGGATCGAAGTCGGTCGTACTGTTGCCATGAGCCAGCATTTTGTGCCAGTCGAATCCCTTGCGCTCAAAGATTTCGGTTTCGACCTTGCCATTGTAATCCGGCGTTAACTGGGACAAAAAGGCCTCGAGCAACTGGTCGGGGTCGTTGATCTGAACCAGCGCGTTAAACGATTCATATTTGCAGGCTATGGATACTTCAGCAGTCATCTTGTTTTTCAAAATACAGGTTTGAAAGATTTCAGCTTAAATCTTTGCCAGAGTTTTGTCCACCGCATTGACCAGTCGTTCTGGGTTGAAAGGCTTTTGTATCCAGCCATTGGCTCCGGCGGCCCGTGCCTGGTCTTTTTTGTTCTGGGCGTCTTCGGTAGTCAGCATCAGAATCGGTACGCGCCGGTAAGCCGGCAGGTTGCGCAGGGCTTCCACCAGTGAGATGCCATTCATGATGGGCATGTTGATATCGGAAATGACCAGGTCGACCTGGTGGCTGGTGGCGTAAGCCAGCGCGGTTTCGCCATCATCCATGATATCTACCTGATGCCCGCGTTTTTCGAGTACCGTTTTCACCAGTTCTCGCATGCTTCTCATATCATCCACTGCCAGAATTCTTGCCATATTTAACTCATTTAACGATTTGATTAGGTGGAAAGTTATAGCAAGTTTGGGTCGGTTCTGCCGTTATTTTTCCAGATACTGCAGTTTATTTTCCACGCCGTCCCATTCCTCGGCATCCGGTGGAGGATCCTTGCGCTGCGTGATCACGGGCCATATCTGCGACAACTCTTCGTTCAATTGCAGAAATTTTTCCTGATCGGGCGGCAGGTCATCTTCGGAGACAATGGCCTCGGCCGGACATTCCGGTTCACATAGTGTGCAATCGATGCATTCATCCGGGTCGATGACCAGAAAATTCGGACCTTCGTGGAAACAGTCAACCGGGCAGACATCAACACAATCGGTGTATTTGCAGCGTATGCAGTTTTCCATCACGACATAAGTCATCGGTGTATCCTCGGGGTTAATTGAAGTAATTGTTCGCTCGCCACAGAGACCTCCACGGGCAGCCGGGATTGCGGATGCCTGAGCGTCAGCGCGCAGGCTTGCAGTTGAAGGTCGCCCTGATGTGGCGGCTGGCCATATTGGCGATCATTCTGCACTGGATGGCCGGCCTGTGACAAGTGGATTCGAATCTGGTGCTTGCGGCCGGTTAGCGGCTGGATTTCCAGCAGGCTGTGGTCGTCTGCCGGATCCTGTTCCAATACCCTGAACCGGGTGATCGCGGATTTTCCATCGATCGTGGAATCCAGCGTTCGGCTTTCCCCGACCGGCAACCGGCCTTGAACGATTGCGCGGTAGGTTTTCTGGATTTCGCGTTGCTCGAATTGCCGGTGTAATGCCTGATTGGTCGCGGCATCGTGGGCGATGATCATCAGCCCGCTGGTGTAGCGGTCGAGCCGGTGCGTGATCAGACATTCGCGCGTTGGCCAGTGGTGTTGTTGCACCCAGCGCTGCAGGGTCCAGTGGTCACCCCATTTGCTGCCCTGACTGAACATGCCCGCAGGTTTGTACCACAGACTGAAGGTTTCGAAATCGCGAATCAGTTTGGGAACATAGGGGCAGGGTGCAAGCGTTGACTCATTACAGTACAAATGCACACGATGGGCTGGCTGGATCGTGACGTCCGGGCGATAGACGCGTCGCGGCTTGCCTGTTTTTTCCAGCCACACCGCACCGTGATCGAAGCAGGTGCGGATTTGCGTTTCGTTCAGGCGGCCATCCGACATCAGCAATTGCACAGCGCTTTGCGCCTGACTGGCCTGTAGGTGCAGTGACAACGGGGTCATAATTGCTGTTTGAATTGGTACAGCAATTCCAGCGCGGCGCGCGCACTCAGTTCATCGACATCCAGTGACTGCAATTGTTCGATCACCGGATGTGGTTGCGGGTTATCTGCAGCATCGCTGGCGGTGGCCGGTAGCGGGTTGGAAAACAGGTCATATTGCGGGTGTTGTGCCAGATTTTGCTGTTCAAGTTCCTGCAGTTTTTTGCGCGCCTGACGGATAGTTTTTTCCGGCAAGCCGGCCAGTCTGGCGACCTGAAGGCCATAGCTCTGGTTGGCCGGACCGGGCTTGACCTGATGCATGAAGATGATTTGATCGCCATGCTCGATCGCATCGAGATGCACGTTGATCAAGGCATCGTGGCTGTCGGCGAGTTGGGTTAATTCAAAATAATGGGTGGCGAACAGGGTCATTGCACGGGTTTCGGCGGCCAGTTGCTCGGCGCAAGCCCAGGCCAGCGACAAGCCATCGAAGGTGCTGGTGCCGCGGCCGATTTCATCCATTAGCACCAGACTGTGTTCGGTTGCATTGTTGAGAATATTGGCCGCTTCGGTCATTTCCACCATGAAGGTCGAACGCCCGCTGGACAAGTCGTCGCTGGCGCCGATACGGGTAAACACCTGATCGATCGGGCCGATGATGGCCTGGTCGGCCGGCACATAACTGCCCATGCAGGCGAGAATGACGATTAACGCGGTCTGGCGCATGTAAGTCGATTTACCGCCCATGTTCGGGCCGGTGATCATCAGCACACGTTTTTCTTCATCGAATTCGGCGTCGTTGGCAATAAAGGGGTCAGATTGAATTGGCTCGACCACCGGGTGGCGACCGGCCTTGATTCTGAGCCGGTTTTCGCTGGTCATCTGCGGTTGCGCCCAGTTGTATTGCTCGGCGCACAGGGCGAAGCTGACCAGCACGTCGAGTTGTGCCAGCGCCAGCGCGGTTTGCTGAAATTGCGCGCAATGGGCGGACAGCTTTTGCAGCAATTCATCGTATAACTGTTTTTCCCGAGCCAGTGCGCGTTCGCGTGCCGACAATACCTTGTCTTCGAAACTTTTCAGCTCCGGCGTGATGTAACGCTCGACCGCTTTCAGGGTCTGGCGACGGATGTAGTGCTCTGGCACTTTTTCGCTGTGTAATTTGCTGACTTCTATGTAGTAACCATGCACACGGTTGTAGGCCACTTTCAGGTTGATGCCGGTGGCAGCCTGTTCGCGCTGCTCCAGGTCGAGCAGGAATTGATCGGCGTTCTGGCTCAGTCCGCGCAATTCATCGAGTTCGGCATCGTAGCCTGCGGCGATTACGCCGCCATCACGAATTAACAGCGGCGGTTCTTCGATGATGGCGCGCTGCAATAGATCTTCCACCTCCGGCAGCGGTTCGATCGCGGCATTCAGTGTCCCCAGCAAGGGGCTGTCCAGTGTCGCCAGCCGCTGCTGGAATTCGGGCAGGGCGCGCAGGCTGGCCAGTAGTGCGGTCAGGTCACGCGGCCGCGCCGACAATAGTGCAATGCGACTGCCGATTCGTTCGATATCGGCCACGCTTTTTAATTGCCCGGCCAATTCGATATGCAAACCCGGTTCAAGCAGTGCGGCGATGGCCTGATGGCGCAGGCGAATGGTGTTCTGCAGTTTCAACGGGCGCTGCAGCCAGCGCTTGAGTTCACGCGCACCCATCGCATTGCTGCATTGATTGAGGGTGCCGAATAGCGTGTTTTGCGTGCCGCCCTGCGCCGACAGGGATTCGGATAATTCCAGATTGCGCCGGCTGGCGCTGTCGATTAACAGATGATCGCTGATTTGCTCGGTGCGGATGTGCTGCAGATGCGGCAGCGCGGTTCGCAGCGTGTCTTGCACATATTGCAGCAGGCAACCGGCCGACGCGGTCGCACGCGGGTAATCCTGCAAGCCGAAGCCACGCAGATCGCGGGTGTTGAATTGCTCGTTGAGCAGGCGCGTGCAAGTGTCCAGCTCAAAATACCAGGGCGGCTGGCTGCGTGCGAATTTCAGGTAGCGTGGTTCCAGCGGCAAGCTCTGGTCTTCGCAATAAATGATTTCCGCCGGATCCAGACGAGCGATCTCGGCCTGCAACTGGCTGTCGCTTTCCAGTTCGCTGCAGACGAAGCGCCCGGAGCTGACTTCGACGCTGGCCAGTCCCCATTGCTGATCTTGCCGGAACAGGCAGCACAGCAGGTTTTCCTGACGCTCTTCGAGCAGTGCTTCATCGGTCAGGGTGCCGGGAGTGACGACCCGCACCACGCGGCGCTCGACCGGCCCCTTGCTGGTGGCCGGGTCGCCGATTTGTTCGCAGATGGCGATGGTTTCGCCAGCCTTGACCAGCTTGGCCAGATAATTGTCGGAGGCGTGATAGGGAATGCCGCACATCGGAATCGGTTCGCCGCCCGAGCTGCCGCGCTTGGTCAGGGTGATGTCGAGCAGGCGCGCGGCTTTTTTCGCATCGTCGAAAAACATTTCATAGAAATCACCCATGCGGTAGAACAATAACTTGTCTTTATGTTCGGCCTTGATGCGTAAAAACTGTTGCATCATTGGTGTGTGTTTGGGCGCGCTGGCGGGTTTGGACATCGGCGGGTTGGTGCTGGTTCGGTGATTGGCGAAGGCGCTATTGTGTTGCAAAATCCGCCAAATACCAAGTTGATTTGGCGGGCAGATTAGCGTGAATCCTGCCTGCCCGAGCTATAGCCGGTTAGCTAATCAGACACGGTTCGGGCTTGCGGGTGTTGGTGATCATCAGCATGATCGCCACCGCGAAGAGACGATGCAATGCGGCAGGGTTCATCCGGCCATTCGATTTCCAGCGTGGAGTGGTCGATATGGCTGTCCTCCATCAGGTTTTTGAATTGCTGTTTGAGCTGGCGGTATTCATCGCTGGATAACACTTGTGCGGTGACGACATGCACGCTGAGCACAACATGGTCGTCATCGAGTGACCACAGATGCAAGTGGTGCACCGATTCGACTCCGGGCAGCGCGGCGATTTTCTGCTCCATTTCGGCCGGGTCGAAGCCATCCGGTGATGCCTGCAAAAATACCGGTACGATCGTTTTGAGCTGTTTGACTACGTTGCTCAAAATATACAGGGCGATCAGGCAGGCCAGAATCGGGTCGAGAATGTGCAGATCGGTAAACATTAAAATGATGGCGACCACCAGTATCGAGGCCCAACCGAGCACGTCTTCGAGCAGGTGCATGGCGACCACGCGCATATTGGCGCTGTTGCCTTTGGCCAGTCGCATCATTGCAAAGCCATTCACTGCGATGCCGAAAATCGCCAGCAGTACCATGCCCTGGGCATCTGAATGCTCGGGCTCGATGATGCGCGGAATCGCTTCGCCGAGCACATACAGCGAGCTTGCCAGCAACAGTAATGCGCTGATGGTGGCGCCTAGTAGCGAAAAGCGTTTGTAGCCGTAGGTATAGCTGCGGCTCGGGTGTTTTTGTGAAAGTGTTTCAAAATACCAGGCTTGCGCCAGTGCGAAAGAATCGCCCAGGTCGTGCACGGCATCGGCCAGAATGGCGGTACTGTTGGTCAGGATGCCGCCAATGAATTCGATGATGGTAAAACCGAAATTGAGAAAGAAGGCGAGTTTCAGGTTACTCGTCGCGGCGTGATGATGGTGCCCGTGGTGGTGATCGTGAGACAAGGAAAATCCACTGATATTTCATAAAAGCATATCTCAATGCAGTCGGGCAGGGATAGTGTTTTTCGTCAACCTTGCGTCAACAGGCAGGGCGGCGCAGCGGAGGCGTTGCGCCGCCCTGAAGGTCGTCAATCGTTATCGATCTTGCCTTCATCCTTGAAGGTGCGCCAGCCGCTGATCATGCTGCTGACGATGCTCTGGCGCGACATGATATCTTCGCGAATGGCAACATACACATGGATGATGACGAAGATGATGATCCACCACATCACCAGATGATGCCAGGTGTGTACATCCTGGCTCTGGCCGAACAGGGGAATCAGCCAGACCGTGAACAGGCTGTGCGCCCAACTGCCTTCACCGGTGCCTTCGCCATACATCGCAAAGCCGGTGAAGATCATGAACACCGTGCCCCAGACGTACATCCAGTGCATCATGAAGATTGCCAGCGGGTTGTGGCCACTGTATTTGCGCGGTTCCTTGGTCAGAAACAGATACCATTTCAGCTCGTGCCACAGGCCGCCCCAGTAAGACGGCTTGAGAATATTGTGCAGAAATATCTCGCGCGCATGACTATTGCCGACGATGGCCCAGTAAGCCCGCCCGAGCAGGCCGAAAGCGAGTACATAGCCGGCGGCAAAATGGGCAAAGCGAATATATCCCATCAGATAATAGTCACTGGCTTCCCCCGACAGGCTGGGTAAGGGCGAGCCGATAAAATAACCGGTAATCGCCAGCACCGTAATCGCTGCCGCATTGATCCAGTGCCATAGCCGCACCGGCGCTTCATAGACATAAACCGCCGGTTCACTGTGTGCTTTGGTTGACAAGGTTGTCATAGTGCACCTCCGTTAAGACCCGATCGGGCCAGTGGTTACCGAAGTCAGCTCTTCACCTGCTTCCGACATCACATGGGTCGAGCAAGCCAGGCAGGGGTCGAAGCTGTGAATATTACGCAGGATTTCGACCGGCTCATGCGGTACCTCGACCTTGGTATTCATCATCGAGGCTTCGAAGGCGCCGATATTGCCAGCTTCGTCGCGCGGTGAGCCATTCCAGGTGGTCGGCACCACGCACTGGTAATTGTCGATCTTGGTATCCTTGATCCTGATCCAGTGCGCCAGTGCGCCCCGTGGCGCTTCGGTAAAGCCGACGCCCTTGGCTTCGGCCGGCCAGTCGGCCGGATCCCACATTTCGCCGCTGTGCGTGGTCGAGTCGCCATTCTTGATGTTGGTCATCAGCTTGTCGAAGAAATACAGTTGCATGTCGGCGGCCCACTGGGCTTCCAATGCGCGAGCGGCGGTACGGCCAAGCGTCGAGAAAAGTGCATTGACCGGCACATCCAGCGTTTTCAGGGTGCGATTGATTTGCTCAGTCCAGTATTCATGGCCCTGCGCGTAACCGACGATGTAGCGCGCCAGCGGGCCGACTTCCATCGCATGTCCGCGCCAGCGTGGTGCCTTGATCCACGAATAGCTGGCCGATTCATCGAGTTGCTCGATATTCTGTCGAGTGCCTTTGGCCGTGCTGACATCGAAATCCGGATCGGTGATGCCATCCCAGGGGTGTAGTCCCTTGACCCCGTCGGGGTACTTGTACCAGGAGTGCGGCACGAATTCCTGAATCTGCTCGGGGTCGCGGTGATCGACTTCGTGGATTTCATCCAGCTTGCCATTGAGAATCGCGCCGCGCGGCATCATCAGGTTGGCGGCGGAATAATCATTCGCCCTGTCCGGGATATCGCCGTAAGCCAGTACGTTCTGGCCCGAAAGACCACCGCCATACAGCCAGCCTTTGTAGAACTGGCCGATCGCCAGAATGTCCGGAATGTAGACATTATCGACGAAGGTTTTGGTGTCCTTGATGATTTGGTGCACAAAGTTCAGCGTTGCCATATTGAGCGGCGCGCCAGCGCTCATGTCGCTGTCCATATTGATCGCGCAGGGCACACCACCGACGGTCCAGTTGGGATGGGTATCCTTGCCGCCGAAGATGGTGCGCGTTTTCATGATTTCCTTCTGGAAATCCAGCGCTTCGAGGTAATGGGTCACCGCCATCAGGTCGGCTTCCGGCGGCAACAAATAGGCGGGATTGGTCCAGTAGCCATTCTTGAATGGCCCGAGCTGGCCGGATTCGACAAACTTCTTCAGCCGGTTTTGCACATCGCGGAAATAACCGGGTGAGGATTTCGGGTGATGCGGTGAAGCTTGCTGCTGCAACGCCGATGTCGCTTTCGGGTCGGCTTTCAGCGCATTCACCGGGTTGACCCAGTCGAGCGCGTGCAAGTGATAAAAATGCACCAAGTGATCGTGGATCTGTAGTGACAATTGCATGATATTGCGGATGCTGTTGGCATTTTCCGGGATATTGATACCCAGTGCATCCTCTACCGAGCGCACCGAAGTCAGCGCGTGGGTGCCGGTGCAAACGCCGCAGATGCGTTGCACGAAGGCCCAGGCATCGCGCGGGTCGCGGCCTTTCAGAATGACTTCCAACCCGCGCCAGATAGTGCCGCTGGACACCGCATTGGTAATGATATTGTCTGAATTGATGTTGACCTCGGCGCGCATGTGACCTTCGATGCGAGTGACCGGGTCGACCACGTGACGGGTGCCGGAATCATCCAGTGTGTAGCCGTTGGGGGTTTGGATAATGCTCATGATTCGTGGTCTCCTTTATTCTGTGTTCTTTTCAATGCCGAGATAGCCGCGTGCGCTGCGACCGCGCCGCCGACCACGGCGGCTGCACCCATGCCAACTTCATCGGCATTGGCTTCGATGCCGAAATCATTGATGGTGGTGAGGCGGTCATAAAAGCTGCCCTTGTCCCAGAAACCGTCTTCCGAGCAACCGATGCAAGGGTGGCCGGCCTGAATCGGGAAGGACAGGCCGCCATTCCAGCGAATGGTCGAGCAGGCGTTGTAAGTGGTCGGGCCCTTGCAGCCCATCTTGTACAGGCAATAGCCTTTGCGCGCGGCTTCATCATCCCATTTTTCGACGAACTGGCCGGCATCGAAATGCGGTCGGCGATAGCATTTGTCGTGGATGCGCTGGCTGTAAAACATCTTCGGGCGACCCTGACGGTCCATCTCGGGCAAGCGCTCAAAGGTCAGCATATAGGTGATGACCGCAGTCATGACTTCGGCAATCGGTGGGCAACCCGGCACCTTGATGATCGGCGCATTACCGATGCCCGGCACCTTGTGGATCGGGGTCGCGCCAGTCGGGTTCGGCGCGGCGGCTTGCACACAGCCCCAGGAAGCGCAAGAGCCCCAGGAGATAATCGCCATCGCATTATTGGCGGCGTGGCGTAACTGTTCGGTGTATGGCTTGCCAGCGATAATGCAGGACATGCCGCCGGTATTTTCTTCTTCCAGCCCGGGGTTTCCTTCGCAGGCGAGAATAAATTTGCCTTTGTGCTTTGCGATGGTTTCATCGACGATGGCTTCGGCTTCGTGTCCGGCCGCGGCCATGATGGTGTCATCGTAATCGAGCGAAATCATCGACAGAATGACATCCTTGGCCAGCGGGTGCGCCGAGCGGATAAAGGATTCGGAGCAACAGGTGCATTCCAGCCCGTGCAGCCACAGCACCGGAATGCGCGGCTTGTTTTCCATGGCGTGGGCAATCTTGCCGGCATAAATGGGTGAGAGTCCCATCGCGGCGGCGGTCAGGCTGCAAAACTTCAGAAAGCTGCGGCGTGTGATGCCCTGACGGCGCATCACATCATAAAAGGTTTCAGGCATGGTTATGATCCTCCAACGGACTTTTCTGGTTGTGCCCGGTTTAAAGCAATGAGCATGCCCAAAGGTGAATAATGAAACCGGATCAAAGGCTTATGCCAAAGCTGCCGATTCGACGCCGGGTGATATCGGTTAATCGAGTTGCGATTTTGTGGAAATGACCGGTTAATCGCTTTGCAGTCCCTGATTGCTGAGAACTCTCCGAAAAAATCGAAAAGTTAGTTTACAATTTTAAAAAGTTATGAAATTATAGTTGCCAGTTATTGTCACCAGGTTTCCATCATGCCTCAAAAAACATTGATTCTCGGCATCGGTAACATCTTGTGGGCGGACGAGGGTTTCGGCGTTCGTGCGGTCGAATATCTCAATCAACACTATGCCTTTGACGATACGGTCACGCTGATGGATGGTGGCACGCAGGGTATTTATCTGGTGCAATTCGTTGAACAGGCCGACATTCTGGTGGTGTTCGATGCCATCGATTACGGCCTCGAACCCGGCACCATGAAGCTGATCGAAGGCGAAGACGTGCCGAAATTCATGGGTGCGAAAAAGATGAGCCTGCACCAGACCGGCTTTCAGGAAGTGCTGATGATGGCCGACATGCTCGGCCGTTATCCAAAGCATTTATTGCTGGTCGGGGTGCAACCGGTGCAACTGGAAGATTTCGGTGGCAGCCTGCGCGAAAAGACCCGTCTACAGATCGAACCGGCCATCGAGGCCGCGCTGAAGTGGCTGGCCGGCTTTGGCATTGAAGGTGGAAAACGCGCCCAACCACTGGGGCCGGATCAGTTGCTGGCCGGGCAGGAAGTCAATATCCGCGATTACGAAAAACAGCGTCCCGACGAGCGAGTTGCCAGTCGGGTCGGTGATGACCGCGTACTCAAATCCGAAGCCTATGAAATCGCCTACAAGCCCTATCCGCTCGATCCGGAAGCCGTGATCAGTTGCGATGTCGATCACCGGGGCAAATACTGATGTGCATCGGCCTGCCGATGCAAGTGGTGGAAAGCGGCTTCGGCTATGCCCGCTGCGAAGGCATGGGGGTCACCCGCGATATCGATACCCTGCTCGTCGGTGACCAGCCGCCCGGCACCTGGCTGCTGGTTTTTTTGAACAGTGCGCGCGAAGTGCTGAGCGAAGTCGATGCAATTCGCATCCGCGATGCCGTCAGCGCGGTCGAGCAAGTGATGGAAACACCGGCCGGCATCTCGAGTGAAGGTTTTTCCAGTGACGGCATCGATGCCCTGTTTGCCGATCTGGTCGATCGCGAGCCACCCAAACCCCCGTCATTGCTGGCGCTGGAAGCCGAGCAGGCGCACAAGAAAAGAGGATAACGTCATGCCATCTCCACTGATCGAAAACATGATCGAACAATACGCTTACCCGGTGATCGATGAAGCCAGTCACGATGAATTTGTGCAATCACATGAAGAATCGGTGCTGTTTTTCACCGAAAGCCCGACCCGCTTTCCCGAAAGCAATGATGTCTGCATGATTTTGCCCGAGCTTGCCAAGGAATATGGCGGACGCTTTCAGCCTGCCGTGGTCGATCAGGCGGCGCAACGCAAATTACAGGGGCGATATGGTTTCAGCGAATGGCCGACACTGGTGTTTCTGCGTCGTGGCCAGTTTCTCGGTTATATCTCACGGGTTCAGGACTGGAATGTTTATATCCAGAAAATCAATGACTTGCTGACTTCGGAAGCCAAGCCTTTGCCAGGCATCGGCGTGGTGGTCGAGCAGGCGTCCACCAACAGTTGTGGCCAATAATATGGGCACCGCTAAAAACCGCCTTTTCCCGCGATTGCGGTGTCAGCACCGTGCTCGAATCCTCATGGTTGCCTTTACACTCTGCGGTTCTGCGCGCGGCGCTTCCTTGCTCTCACGAAAAAATTCGGATTTCTAGAGGTACCCTTATGAAAAAAATCAATGTCCCGATCGAAGTCCCGGCCGTGGTCGGCCCCAGTTCCCAGCCTGCCGACAGCGATGGCGCCGAGATGGATTTCATGAACCTGCCTTCCGGCATGACCACCTTCGAATCGCCGGTCGTGCCCGAACCGGATGAAGTGGTCGGCATGGAAACGGCGATTGCCTTCGCCGAGAATATTTGCCGCGACATGCAGCAATACCGCATCGGCCAACCCAACCGGGTGTATGAATTGAGTGATCTGGATTCGAAAAATCATCAGTTCATGAACCAGTTACTCGGTGATGGCGAAGTCAGCGTGCAATGCGGCGGTGACCTCAATGCGCAAATTCAGGAATCGGTGCTGGCCGGTTTGTGGCGCGTCCATTACCTCGATGAAAATGGCCATATCGTGCGAGATACCATGGAGATCGGCGTCATTCCCGGACTGGTCGGCGAAATGACTTTCGCCGGAGCGCAGTCCAATGTCGAAGTCGATGCCTTGCAGATTCCCGAGTCGGTGTACAATGCGCCGCCTCTGCTGGTCGAGATTCACGATAAGCTGCCACAGTATTCGCCCGGCGAAGAACCCCATGTCATCAATCTGTCGCTGCTGCCGCATACCGAGGAAGATATCGAATTTCTATCCAGCGCGCTTGGCATCGGGCCGAATATCATTCTGTCTCGCGGCTATGGCAATTGCCGCATCAGCAGCACCGCCACCCGTTATGTCTGGTGGGTGCAGTATTTCAATTCGCAGGACACGCTGATTCTCAACACGCTGGAAATCAGCGCCGTGCCGGATGTGGCTTGCGCGTCGCAGGAAGATATCGACGACAGCGCCGCCCGGCTTGATGAAATCCTCTCCATCTATCGCTAGCAATCACCATGTCTGAGCAACACATTCCCGGTTCTTTTGGAGGCGATACCAGCAAGATCGACGACGATACCCGTCTGGAGTGCAAGATTTGCTGGTATGTGTATGATCCGAACAAAGGTGATGATTATTGGCAGATTCCTCCTGGTACGCCGTTTTCACAATTGCCCGATCACTGGACTTGCCCCGAATGTGATGGCAACAAGCAGGATTTCATGGTGATTAAATAAGGTGATTAAATAAATGGTGATCCAATAACATGCCTGCCGAGCCGTTCAGCGCAGAGGAGAATGCCAAAGCCGTCGCCGCGGGCGCGCAATTACAGGCCGTGTTCGAAAAGATTTACCGCCAGCGCATGATCGATGTGCCGGTCATCAACCCGAAACTCGAAGTCGCCGCGATCGGTTTCAGCCCGTGGCGGGACAGTTATCTCGGCATTCTGGTCACGCCGTGGTTTATGAATTTGATGCTGTTGCCAACACGCCCGGAGCAATGGGATGACTTGCCGGAATTGAGCGAACAGTCGCAAGCCTTTCCATCCGGGCAATACCGATTTATTACCGGTTTTGAGCCAGCTATCGGCAAATATCAGATGTGTTCACTGTTTTCACCGATGTTTGAATTCTCCGATCAGGCGGCGGCGCTGGAAACCGCCGAAGTCGCACTGCGTGAATTACTCAATGAAGCGCATGTCGAAACCGCCGATATCGACAGTGAACAGATCGCCAATATCTGGAATGGCACAGAAGCCATACCGCAGGATGATGCCGAACTCAGCGCCGAAAATCTCAGCGAGGCTGAAAAACATACGATTTTGCAACAGCCGACGCTGGAGCAAAAAATCAGCCAACCGTTGAGCCGTAGAGAGTTGCTGCGCGGTGCGCTGTTCAAATCCGGTGACAAAACATGAGCGAGTCTGTGGCAGGCATCGAAGGTCAACTGCAGATTACGTTGCGGTACGACCGGCAAGGCGTGCAATCGGTTGATATTCAATCAAGCCGACCGCTGCAGGCCAGTCGCATTCTGATCGGGAAAACTCCGCAGCAAGCCCTGCAAGTGATTCCCTCCCTGTACAGCGTGTGCGCTGTTGCGCAATCACGCGCGGCGCTTGCCTGCCTGCAGCAAGCCTTGCAGCTTGAACCCGAAGTCGAGGCCGAGCAGGCGCGTGATCTACTGGTGCTGGTTGAAACTGCGCGTGAACATGTCCTGCGCATTTTGCTCGACTGGCCGCCTCTGTTCGGTCAAGCTGTCAAAGCCGAGGGTTTGCCGCGCATCAGCCGGTTGGTCAATGATTTCAAGAAACTGCTGTTTGATCAGGGCGATGCCTTTTCGCTCGATAGTCGTCCTGATCTGCAGCGGGGTTCGGTGCTGGCACTGATCGATGAACTGGAAGTGTTGCTGGGGCAGATTGTTTTTGGCTGCTCGCCTGCCGACTGGCAGAAAATCGACAATATCGACGCATTGCAGCAATGGGCCAGGCAGGGCGATAGCTCGGCAGCGCATAGCCTGTCGATGATTTGTCAGCAGGGTTGGACTTCGCAGGGCATCAGCGAGTGTCCACCATTGCCGCCGCTGGCCCCCGGCGATTTGCTGGATCGTCTGTCGCAAGACGATGCCGATGTCTTTATCCAGCAGCCGGAATGGCAAGGCCAGTGTCAGGAGACCACCGTGCTCGGTCGGCAGCGCCAGCAACCAATGATCCGTTTGTTACAGCGTGAGTTCGGCAATGCCCTGATCACCCGCTGGGTGGCGCGACTGGTCGAGTTGGCGCAATTGCCGCAAAACATGCGCGATTGCCTGCAGCTCGGGCAACGCGCAGCCGAAATGCAAAATGGACATGGCATCGGCCAATTCGAGGCGGTGCGCGGGCGCTTGATTCACCGGGTGGTTTTGGCCGATGATGTGATTAGCGAATATCAAATCGTCGCGCCGACCGAGTGGAATTTTCACCCTCAGGGTGTGCTCGCACAAAGTCTGCAAACGATCAGCGCCCGACAGCCGCAAGAACTGGAAACACTGGCCCGGCTGATGGTCAATGCGATCGACCCTTGTGTCGGCTATCAGCTCAGTTTGCAACCGGTGAACGCGGATGCATGAAATGTCGCTGTGCGAAGGCGTGCTGCAAGTGTTGCAGAAAGAAGCACAAATCCAGGCCTTTTCGCGAGTAAAAAAGGTCTGGCTGGAAATCGGCGAATTGTCGAGCGTCGAGGTCGAAGCCATGCGATTCTGTTTCGATGTGGTGGTGAAAGACAGCCTCGCCGATGGCGCGGTGCTCGAAATTATCGACGTGCCGGGGCAAGCCTGGTGCATGCAATGCGCCGAAACGGTCAAGGTCCGGCAGCGCTTCGATGAATGTCCGAACTGCGGCAGTTATCAATTGCAAGTGACGGCAGGCGATGAAATGAAAATCAAAGAACTGGAGGTGGAATAATGTGTACTGTCTGCGGCTGTGGCGAAGGTGAAAGTCGGATAGAAGGGGAGCATGACCACGCTCTCGATCATTCTCATCAGCATTCGCACGAGCATGCCCATGCGCACGATCATGGTCATCAACATTCAGCGGATCATTCGCACGGGCATCAACAGGATGGCGATCACCATCATTATGGCCACGGCCCGGCGCATGCTCACGCGCCCGGCATGAGTCAGTCGCGCATGGTGCAGATCGAGCAGGATATTCTCGGCAAGAACAATGAATATGCCAACGCCAACCGCGGCCTGTTCGCGCGCAAGGGCATGCTGACGCTGAATCTGGTGTCCAGCCCCGGCAGCGGCAAAACCACGCTGCTGACGCGCAGCCTGCAAGACTTGAAAGACGATTTGCCGATGGCAGTGATCGAAGGCGATCAGGAAACCAGCAACGATGCCGACCGCATCCGCGCAACCGGCGTCAAGGCGCTGCAAATCAATACCGGCAAGGGTTGTCATCTCGATGCCCATCAGGTCGGTCATGCGCTGGAACATTTGGCCCCGCAGGATACCTCGGTGCTGTTCATCGAAAATGTCGGCAATCTGGTGTGTCCGGCTGCGTTTGATCTCGGCGAAGCGCACAAGGTGGCGATCCTGTCGATCACCGAGGGTGAAGACAAGCCGATAAAATACCCCGATATGTTCCATGCTGCCGACCTGCTGCTGCTGAATAAAATCGACTTGCTACCGTATCTCGAATTTGATGTCGAAAAATGCATCGAATATGCACGCCGGGTCAATCCGGGTATGCAGATTCTGCAGGTGTCCGCCACCACCGGCGAAGGCATGGAAGACTGGTATCAATGGTTACGACTGGCGCGACAAAGTCGCCTGATCGGTTTCCGTCCGGCCGCCGAGCAAACCGCTCAGGCAGAACCGGCATAATGGAAAGCTTACCAGGCATTCTGGTGATCGATGACGAGCCGCGTTCGCTGGAATCGATCGAGCGTATTCTGGGTGATGATTTTGATGTGCACACGGCCACCAATACGCAGGATGCCGAAGCTATTTTGCAAAAGGAATGGATACAGGTACTGCTGTGCGATCAGCGTATGCCCGGTGAATCCGGCGTTGATTTTTGTACCCGCGTGCGTGCGGATTACCCCAACATCATCCGCATGATTATCTCCGGTTACACCGATTCAAGCGATATTATCAATGCCATCAATGACGGCGGTATTTATCAATTCATCACCAAGCCCTGGCATCCGAATGAATTGATCAGCAAATTGAAAAATGCGGTCGATTTATTTCGCCTGCAACGGGAAAACGAATTGCTGACGGTCGAACTCAAGCTCAAACCCGACACCATCGAGCAGGCGATGATCGAAAAGCGGCGCAGCCTGAAAGCCCGCTACGACTGGGACCAGGGTATCGTGCGCAGCCCCGACAGTTGCATGAACCGGGTATGCGAACTGGTGCGCAATGTGGCCCCTTTTGATGTCAATGTGGTGCTGACCGGAGAATCCGGCACCGGCAAGGAATTGTGCGCGCGCGCACTGCATTACAATAGCCTGCGACAGGACAAACCCTTCGTCGCCGAAAACTGTGGCGCCTTGCCCGATGAATTGCTCGAAAGTGAATTATTCGGTCATAAGCGCGGTGCATTCACCGGAGCGACCGATGACCATATCGGTCTGTTCGAAATGGCCAGCGGCGGCACTATTTTTCTCGATGAAATCGGCGAAACTTCGCCGGCCTTTCAGGTCAAGTTACTGCGTGTGCTGCAAGAGGGCGAAATCCGTCCACTTGGCAGCAATACCCGTCGTCCGGTCGATGTGCGGGTGATTTGTGCCACCAACCGAGATCTCGAAGATGACATCAAAAACGGAAATTTCCGTCAGGATTTATTCTATCGTCTGGCCACCTTCGAGATTGCCATTCCACCTTTGCGCGAGCGATTGCACGATATCGCACCGCTGGCACTGAAAATCCTTAATGAAGCGATGCAACAGCTCGGCAAAAAGGTCAAGGGTATCAGCGATGAAGCATTGAAGTGCTTCGAGGCTTATCAGTGGCCGGGCAATGTGCGCGAAATGCAAAATGAAATCAAACGCATGCTGGTGCTCGGGCAACAGGATTATTTGGGGTCAGAGTTGATTTCTCCGCATATCCTGCACGCCACTCCGGAAGAGTCTGCCGCCGAAATGGAACACTTGATCGGAACCGAAGGCAGTCTCAAGCAACGCATGGAAACGCTGGAAGCGCGCATCATCAAGGAAGCGCTGATCCGCTTACGCTGGAACAAAACCCAGGTGGCGCAAGAGCTGGGGTTGTCGCGGGTTGGTTTGCGGAACAAAATGGAACGCTACGGGCTGGAGAAAAACGGCAAGGTTGAAGTCATCAAACCCGAGGTGGCCTAACCCGGATATTGAGCGAAGACGCTCAATTTATCAGGTAAGTACATGATTATTGAAAGAATGATGAGACTATTAGCAAGTAACAAAGTGATACCGGAAGATCGCTATACCGGCGCTTGCACGTCTGGCGTGCCCGATAGCACGGCTTTTCACTCAAACCGTAGCGATGGCTACGCTTTTCGCTGCAAAGCCACACTCTCGAACACGCGAGACATACAATCATCCGGTATCTCCACGCAACAGCCGGGCTGAACACATGATGATGGATAGCACCAACCCCGACAATGCAGCCAGTCTGACCGAGCAGGTCACGATTCCGCGCAAGCTGCAGCAACAGGCCGATGAAGTTCAGGATCATGCCTGGATCGAAGTGATACAGCGCATGGATGAAATCTACGCTGATATGGTGCATTACCAGGTCGAGCTGGAGAAAAAAAACGCGCAGCTTGAAGAAGCGCAGAATTTCATCCAGAGCGTAGTGTCCGCAATGTCGGAAGTGCTGATCGTATGTGACATCAATGGCAACATACAGCAAGTCAATGATGCCTTGTGTAACAGTCTCGGCCTGCAGGCCGAGCTATTGATCGGGCAGTCGATGAATCAATTGTTTGGAGAAAATTACCAGGCCATGATCGCAGAATTTCCGGAGCATATCCGCTCTGGCACTTTAATAGACTGTGAAGTGGAATTGCTCGCCAGAGACGGGCAGGCAGTACCGATGGCGATCAATTGCAATGCCCGCTTCGATTTTGAAAACAAGCTCAGCGGGCTGGTTATTACCGGTCGTCCACTGGGTGAATTACGCAAGGCCTATTCAGCCTTGCAGGTGGCCCATGAAGAGCTGAAAACTGCCCAGCAACAATTGATTCAATCCGAGAAAATGGCTTCGCTGGGCCGACTGGTCGCCGGTGTGGCGCATGAACTGAATAACCCAATCAGTTTTCTCTACGCCAATATGTTTGCGCTGAAGGGTTACCAGAAAAAATTCCAGCAATATATCGATGCCATTCATGGCGGTGCCGAGCCGAAAAAGATTCAGAAATTACGCGAAAAATTGCGCATCGACAAGATGATGAATGATATATCGCCACTGGTGGAAGGTTCGATGGAAGGCGCGGAGCGGGTCAGTCAGATCATCGCCAATCTGAAAAAATTCTCCACGCCTCAACTTCAAAAAGCAGAGCCAATGGACCTGGTGGCGGTGATTCACCGCGCCGTCAGTTGGGTGTTACAGGCAGCACCCATCTCCATCGAAGTACATGAAGATTTACCTTCCAGTTTAAAGATCGATAACCACGAAGGTCATATCCACCAGATACTGATCAACCTGGTCCAGAATGCGTTGGATGCCATGCTGCAAACCGAACATCCCGAGTTGACCCTGAAGCTGGATCATCAGGGACAACAGATTCAATTACACATCATCGATAACGGACACGGTCTAGAGGAAAAGGACTTGCTCAAGGTCTTTGACCCCTTTTTTACGACCAAGGCAGTTGGCGTCGGCACCGGACTGGGCCTGTCGATCAGTTATGGACTGGCGACTGAACAATGTAGGGGTGACCTGCAGGCGCGACAGCATCCCGGTGGCGGTGCGGAATTCATTCTCACTCTGCCGCTGGAGGACGGGGCATGAAAACTTTCAATGTACTGTGGTTGCAATCCGGTGGCTGCGGTGGTTGCAGTATGTCGCTACTCAATGCCGAAGCGCCGGACCTGTATCGCAGCCTGCGCCAGAATCAGATCGAATTACTATGGCACCCTTCTTTGAGTGAAGCCAGTAATGAAGAATTTCTGGCATTGCTGGAGCGCATTGAAAATGGCGACATCCGGCTTGATGCGCTGTGTCTGGAAGGCTCGGTGATGATGGGTCCCAATGGCAGTGGACGATTTCATTTACTCAGCGGCACTCGACAACCGATGTTCAAGGTGCTGGAAAAACTGTCCGCCAAAGCCCGCTACACGGTGGCGATCGGCTCCTGCGCCGCTTTTGGCGGAATTACCATGGCGGGCAACAACCCGGGCGAGGCGACCGGGCTGCAATATCACGGTGCCCAAACCGGGGGTTTGCTCGGCACAGACTGGCGCAGTGACGGAGGCTTGCCGGTGGTTAACATCGCCGGTTGTCCGACCCACCCGAACTGGGTAATCGAAACCCTCGGTCAACTGGCGCTGGGCGATTTGAATCGACCGCAGCTCGACAGCCTGCATCGACCCCGCAGTTACACTGATCATCTGGTGCATCATGGCTGCCCGCGCAATGAGTTTTATGAATTCAAGGCCAGCGCGGTGCAGGCATCCGATCAGGGTTGCATGATGGAACACATGGGTTGTCTCGGCACCCAGGCGCGCGCCGACTGCAACACGCGGCTGTGGAATGGAGAGGGATCCTGTCTGCGCGGGGGCTATGCCTGCGTAAATTGCACCGCCCCGGAATTCGAAGAGCCGGGGCATTGCTTCACCGAAACGCCGAAGATCGCCGGGATTCCGGTGGGCTTGCCGACCGATATGCCCAAGGCCTGGTTTGTCGCGCTGGCTTCGCTGTCAAAAGCCGCCACGCCGAAACGGCTCAAGGTCAACGCGGTGTCGGATCAGATACGCATCTCGCCCGGCCAGCATGACACCGAGGATCAGGCATGAGTGAAGTGGTCGACAACCGGCGTATCCTCGGGCCTTTCAATCGCGTCGAAGGCGATCTGGAAGTGACGGTGGAAGCGGACGATCAACAAATCCGCAAGGCCTGGGTCAATTCGCCATTGTTTCGTGGCTTCGAACAAATTCTGCAAGGCAAGGATCCACGCGACGCACTGGTGTACACACCGCGTATCTGCGGCATCTGTTCGGTGTCGCAATCGGTTGCCGCCGCCAAGGCGCTGGCCGCGGCGCAGGGCTTGCAACCGGCGCGCAATGGTCGTCTGGCCACCAATCTGATTCTGGCGGCGGAAAATCTGGCCGATCATCTAACCCATTTCTACCTGTTTTTCATGCCCGATTTTGCGCGCGATTGCTATCGCAAGAAAAGCTGGTTTGACGACATTGCCTCTCGCTTCAAGGCGCAAAGCGGACTGGCTGCACGAGACGTATTACCGGCGCGCGCCGAATTTTTGCATTTGACCGGCATCCTCGCCGGCAAGTGGCCGCATTCGCTGGCGATACAGCCGGGCGGCAGCACCCGGCCATTGCAAGCGCAGGAACGCATCCGCCTCAACACCACCATTGGCAGCTTCCGTGATTTTCTCGAACAGACGCTGTTCGGCGCGCCGCTGGAACAAGTCGGTGAACTGGCCAGTGAAGATGCTTTGCAAACCTTTGTCGCGGATCACCCCGAAGCAGATTTCGCCCGTTTTATCCGCATCGCTGATGACTT
>JANTFI010000031.1 GCA_024763505.1 Gammaproteobacteria bacterium | reverse complement strand
CCCTCGATGACGAAGACCGGGTAGATCAAGTCATCGACGGTCAGGCGGTGTTCGCGCATCAGTCGGCGACTGAAGTCATCCCGGCGCATGCGGCGGGGTCGGCGGCTTGGAAAATGGCTCACGATATTCAGCTCGGTCGGTATAGGGTAAAATGTATAAAATATCACAAAAAAGCGCTCGGTTTCAGCGTGGCTGTCAAAATTATCAACCGGAATGACCATGAACGACGATCTAATGCTCGAATATATTTTCTTCCATCCGCAATCCTGTGAACGCTTCAAGCAGTTCTTGCGGGAAATCGAAGTCGTAATGCTGAAAGAGGGTGTGGATGAAACCGATGTGGAAGGATTGACGGTGTATATTGCCGATGATCTGGATGAAGCCGTCAGCGAAAAAATCGAAAATTTTTATGACGAAATGATGGAACTCGACGAAGCGCTGGTGATCGAGGGCGAAGGTGCGGATGAATACAGCCAGGTCGGGCTGGCGGTGTCGCTGAAGGATGGCCGCTCGGTGATGGCGTCGGTCGATCCGGATGTACTGAACCGGATGCTGACCGTGGTCACGCATGACGAATTGGGCAAGGTGGTAGATGCCATTGCCGATGCAGTAGAAAATCCGGACGAGCGTCCGCTGTGCAAGCGTGAATCAGCTTAACCGGTTTTGCTGAAACCTTCTGGCCACGTGACTTGCTGACCAGAATCTTGCGCGATCAGGGTTTGCCGCGGCCCCGACCGGGTGGAAATAGCGGACGCTGCGGTCGTTTGATAACCGGTAGCGTTCGAGGCAGAAGATGGTTGGCAGGCGTTGCCGGTGGCGAGGCTTTCTTCGTCTTGCCGGAAATGACGGATGCAGGCCCAGTCAGAACTTTATGCCCCTTGCCTTGCGGCAATGTGGCGGGGTTCAGGGTCTGGATATTGCGCCAGTCCTGATCAGTTTGTGATTTTCGCAGTTCTAGCCGGATGCTTTTGCGCTTGTCCTGTGCTGTCAGTGCTTGTGCAGGCAGTGACAGGTCGAATCCGGCCAGCGTAGCTGTTTCATCGTCTTGCGGTTTGACAAAACCCTGTAGCCGCAGGCGCTCGATTCGATCGAACAGGGTCGCAGGTATTTGCCATTTCCGTTGCACCTGCAACACACCGTTTTTCAGCATGCCCGATACCCCGATACTGTGTGCGTCTGTGGGTAATGCTGCACTCTGGATACGTTGTTGGCCGATGCGGGCGTGCCCCTTTTCATCGCGCTGAACGGTTCCTCGCAGCCAGATTTTCTGCCGGTGTTCCACTGGCTGGATGCGACTGGCATGAATGCGCCCCTGCTCGTCTCGCAATCCGCTGACTGCGACGACTTGCCCCGGCTCGGGTAAATCTTGCCGCGGGGTATCCAGCATCACGGTTTGACCCTGCACCATAAGACGGGATGCGGCGGCATCAACTTTTTGTACCTGACCGATCACTTCATGGATGAAATGCAGTTCGGTGGCGGTACTGCGCGGTTGCTCATCGCGGGTTCGGATCAGCACAATGTCGCCGATCGCCGGTTCGGGTCTGGCCGGCTGGCCATCGACAAACACCCGGGTCCGGTCGGTAATTTCGACCTCGATGCCATTGACGAAAATACTGCCGAAGCCAGTGATTTCACCAATAATGCCGGTGCCACCGAGGCCCGAGGCGTCATCCTGATAACCGGTGCCGCCGAGACCTGAGGCATCGTCTCGATAACCGGTTCCGCCGAGGCCGCTTTCATCATTGCCTTCCCATTGTGCCAGTTGCAGATTCGGCGCATTGCTACAGCCTAAGAGCAGGCTAAATCCCAGCAGGGCAAACAGCTGCCTCAACGATTTCATGATGGATCCTGTTCGCTGGTGGGTTGTGCGGGGGTATCCTGCAACGCTTCGTGATACCAGTACAGACCGAAGCGAAAACGCTGATCGGCTTCGGGTTTACCCTGATCGGCCTGTTGACTGGCCAGTGCCTGCTGATTGAGTGCTTGCAATAATTCGATGCCCTTCTGGCGCGCATACTGGTTGAGTTGCTCGACCGATTGCGGGGTCAGGCGACTGTAATACACGCTGCGTTCAAGCATCGGCGGTTGCAGGTCCTGCAGGTTGTGCGCGCAGGCAGCGATATGGTCGTGCAAATGCTTGCCGAGAAACCAGGCTTTTTCGTCAAAACCAGTGGAGGGTACAAACGCTTGCTGGTTGAGGCTGATGCGTCCTTGCGGGTCGAGAGAAACAATCCCCAGCCGTAACCATTCCTCGAGCACGGCCGGTGGGCGCACATCCTTATTGACGCTGGCGACCAGTGCATCGAATCCGGCTTCACCGTCGGCGGGGTTGCGTAACAGGTTGCGTGGAGAGCCATCGGAGTGAATGAATTCTCTGCTGCCGAGCCAGTGCGCGATGATTTCCGCGCCCAGCGTAGAATTCCTGAAAGATTGCAACTGCTGTTCTTCGTCGAGTTTCTTCAGCAACTTGATGTCCTTGCGGTGAATACCGGTCAGCACAAACAGACGGCTGTCTGTCGGGGGCTTGTCTTGCTGGCTAAAGGTTTCCAGTGCGACTTCGACATACAGACCCTTGAGTAATTTTCGAAGCAGCGGAAATGTAATGCCGTGGGTAATCAATAAACGGACCAGCGGGCGCAGCAGCCAACGCAGCGTGCGCAGCAGCAATTCGGTTCGATGGTCGAGTTCCTGGTTTTCGGGTGGCGGGTTCATGTAAATCGGTTTCAGGGCCTGGCAGTTGATCATCGAATTGTGCCGCTTATCTGTAAATTATGCCAATTCCGGCGATTATAACTTGAAGTGGGAAAAAATCCCACTAGAATGGGTGCCAACATAATTTTGAAGAGGAATCTCCGCATGAACACCAATCATTTGTATGGCCAGTCCCGTCGTCTGCTGCTGCCCGCCCTGTTATCCCTGCTGATCGCCGGTTGTGGTGCCGATCCTTCCGCCGACCCCGAGCAAGCTGCAAACGAAGTCGGTGCGGATACCGCCAGCCTGAGTCTGAAGATCACCGATGCCCCGATCGATAACGCGCAACAGGTATTCATCCAATTCAGCGCGATCACCCTGAACAATGCCGATGGTGAAAAACAGCTGTTTGAATTTGATCAACCGAAGCAAATCGATTTGCTGGCGTTGCAAGGTGAAGCCTCGGCTCCCTTGCTGGAAGGGGTCGAAGTGCCGGCCGGACATTATGACTGGATGCGACTGGCGGTCGATGTCGACGGGGATCTCGACAGTTATATCGTCATGGATGATGGCAGCGAGCATGAGTTGACTATTCCCAGCGGCAATCAGAGCGGGTTGAAGCTGAACCGCGGATTCGATGTTTCGGTCAACGGGCGGAATGATTTCACCATCGATTTTGATTTGCGCAAATCGATACACAGGACTGGTAACGGTAATGGAAAGAAAACGCCTGCCTATATCATGCGTCCGACCCTGCGACTGATTGACAATAGCGAGATGGGGCATATCCGCGGCAGTGTTGATGGCACCTTTCTGAGCGACCAGTGCGGCACCGATACCGCTTATGCCGTGTATGCTTTCGCCGGAACCGGCGTATCGCCCGATGATCTGGGGTCGGCCACCGAAGCGGTTACCACTGCGTTGCTGGATTCCGATGGGCAATTTTCGATCGGCTATCTCGAAGCCGGGGCGTACACGCTGGCACTGACTTGCATTGCGGATCAGGATGACCCGGCCATCGATGACGATGCCTTTGGCAATGATGTCGGAGAGGGTTTCGTCGCCACCTCCGAAGTCAGTGTGGTCGATGGAGAAACCAGCGAGACTATTTTTCAGTAGATTCAGCTCAAAGGTTCACGTATAAACAGACACCCGTCGTTCGCGTCGGGTGTTTTTTTTGGGCGCTTTTCAAAGCGCCCGTGATGAAGGGTATTGAAAGGTCGGCATGGCCCGAATCGGCGCAGCTAACAAAGATTGGAGACAGGCGGTTCGCAGGTGAAATCAACAAATGCTTTAACATCGCCCGCTGGAAGGACGCGATGCTGACCGGCTGGTTTCGTTCGCACTGGTCGAATGCCGGTAAACACGCGGCGGTTGCGACAGTGATTTTGTGCTTGGCCATGGCGATGATTCAGACGATGGCTCGGGCGGAAGCCGGCCCGGATATTTCGTTTTCAGTTGGATATCAGTTTCATCAGGGCGACTATGGTCAAATGCAATCGAGCGAGCTGGTGAGTCTTCCATTTACCCTGCAATACGCACAGGGGCGCTGGTTTGCCTCGGCAACGTTGAGCTATTTACAGCGCCGGGGTGACGCGGTTTCTCTGGTAACGCCCGGCACCTCGTCCAGTACGGCCGTGCCATTGCCCGTTCGCGGCAATGCGAATTCCAACGCCAACGCCAACGCCAACGTCAATAATAATGGGAATGGAAACGGGAACGGTAATGGCAATTCGGTTGCGTCCGAGGTCGCCAACCCGGCTTCAAATGTGGCTACGCCCGTTGCAACCGATCCGCCGCAGAACACAGAAACCGCTGCAGAAGTGAATACTCCCGGCATGGTTGAAAGCCAGCTTCAGGGCTGGGGGGATCCTCAACTGTTGCTGGGATATCGCCTGTGGTCCAGTCGAACCGGTGACGCACAACTGAGTGTCAGCGGGGGTATCAAGCTGGCGCAAAATGATGCGGACAGTGGCCTGGGCACCGGTGCGGATGATTTCAGCCTGCAAATCGATGGCAGTTTCAGCCGGAATCAGTGGACACCGTTTATCACGGTTGGATATCTGATGCCCGGCGAGAGTGATTCTGCCACCTACCGCAATGTGGTCTTTACGACTGCCGGTGTCAGCTGGCAAGCCCGACCCAATCTGGGCCTGAGCGTCAGCATCGACTACCAGCAGCCTTTCTCCGCGCTTTCGCAAGCCTGGCGGGTTTCTACACTGTCAGCCGACTGGCGCTGGCAGAAACAACGTCTGCTATCGTTTTCCGGGTCAGTTGGTCATACTGCAAGCAGTCCGGATCAAGCCTTTGCGATGACGTTGACACAGTCTTTTTAATTGCTGCCCGGTGCATTTTGACTTGTTAATCGCGTAATGTGCACTCGCGGCTCGCGGCTGGCGGCTGGCGGTTGGCGGCGATCAGGGTTACAGATTATGAATCAGCCAGCGCACCAGATCGGTCCACAGTTTGGAGATTTGCGCGCGTGTCGGCATGATGCCGGCATGCGGTAATTCCAGCGTGATCACCGGGATGCCCAGATGCATGCCGGCATAATTGCCCAGCGATCCGGGGTACGTGCCCATCAGATTTTTATACAGATAACCGATGCGCTCCGGCGCATTGCTGCGGTTGGGGGCATCGTAATCGACCAGGCTGTAGGGCGCATGCACCGCGATGATGACATCCGGTTTAAAGGTTTCGATTTCCTGCTTCAGCCACTGTGTTTCAGGTTCGCTCAGCGGATGCTCCCCGGGGTAACGGCGCAGGTTACGACGGGTTTTGACGCGCCAGTACTGCAATGCGGCATCCACTGGTGCGCCGGGTGATGAGAAATTTCGATTCAGATCGACGCCGTTGGCATTCATCCGCGTCTGTTTCTTGATCAATGCGCCATCGGGGTTGAGCAAGGGCGCGACATGCCAGTGAAACAGGCCGGAGTGATGCTTTTCCAGCGTGTGCATCCACTTGAACACGATGCTGATGGCGGCCAGTTCATCGCCATGCGTGCCGCCGACCAGCAGCACGCGACCTTTGGGTTTTTTGCCGGGTCTAGGCGGGTATTCCTTGAGCAGAATCGGGAAGCCCTGCGTTGAATAGCCGCCGCTGGCGCTCAATTCGGGCAGATTGCATTCCTCAAAACTAACGCTGGACAGCTTGTCGCTGATTTTTTCGCAGGCTTGCCGCACCTCGTCCTGACTGGCGGAAGCACTGAACGACAACCAGCCGCCGAACAGAATCAGCAGGCTAGTTTTTGTGGATCTCATTGCAAGCAATCGCGGCATCCTTGACGGCCTGTGGCACGGTGTCGATCAGGCGCGGGTCGAACGGCTTGGGGATGATGTAATCCTTGCCGAATTCGAGCATATCGAGTTGGTAGGCATCCAGCACTTGCTGTGGCACCGGCTGTTTGGCCAGATCGCGCAGAGCATGCACCGCGGCGATGTGCATTTCGGTGGTGATGTGGCTGGCACGTGCATCCAGCGCGCCGCGAAAAATATAGGGGAAGCCCAGCACATTGTTGACCTGATTGGGAAAGTCACTGCGTCCGGTCGCCATGATCAGATCCTGCCGGGTCTTGAAGGCGAGTTCGGGATGAATCTCCGGATCGGGGTTGGACAGTGCAAACACGATCGGGTGGTTAGCCATCGAGGCGAGCATTTTGGTGGTCAGAATATCCGGGCCGGATACACCAATGAAAACATCGGCGCAATCCATCGCATCTTCCAGCGTGCGCTTGTCGGTTTCGCGTGCGAAGGCATGCTTGTATTTGTTCAGGTCGGAACGCTCGCAGTGGATCACCCCTTTGCTGTCGACCAGCGTAATATTGTCCATGTCGGCACCGAGCGCGACCAGCAAATCCATCGAGGCGATCCCGGCAGCGCCCGCCCCGACGCAGGTGATGCGTGCAGTGTCGAGGCTCTTGCCCTGGATTTCCAAAGCATTCAGCAGACCGGCGGCGATGATGATGGCGGTGCCGTGCTGGTCATCGTGAAACACCGGAATGTCGAGCTTTTCGGATAGCGCCTGCTCGATCTCGAAGCAGCGCGGTGCGGCAATATCTTCGAGGTTGATGCCACCGAAACCGCTGGCGATATTGGTTACGGTGTTGATGAATTCCTGAGTGTCGGTGGTGCTGACTTCGATATCGAACACATCGATGTCGGCGAATGCCTTGAACAACACGGCCTTGCCTTCCATCACCGGTTTGCCGGCCAGTGCGCCGACATTGCCGAGCCCGAGTACCGCGGTGCCATCGGTGATGACGGCCACCAGATTGCCCTTGGCGGTATAGCGATAGGCGGAGTCGGGGTTGGCGGCGATTTTGCGCACCGGCTCGGCTACGCCGGGCGTATAGGCCAGAGCCAGGTCATGCTGCGACGCGGTCGACTTGGTAATTTCAATTGCCAGTTTGCCCGGCTTCGGGTGTTCATGGTAATGCAGGGCTTGTTGCTGTAATTGTTTTTGGCTCATGCTGGCTCGGTCGGATTCGGTTGGAAAAGCAGTCGAGGATCATATCATTTTTTGCTATTCACGTGACCGCTGGATGAAAGGCAGGCACAAAAAAGGGCATCCGGAGATACCCTTTGAAAGCCGCTTGCGTGGAACGCAACGGCGAATTACTTGCCGTAACGCTCGCGAAACTTGTCCACTTGCTTGGCGGATTGCAAAACGTGCTGCTTACCGGTATAGAAGGGGTGAGAAGCGCTGGAGACCTCGAGCTTGATCAGAGGGTATTCATTTCCGTCTTCCCATTTAATGGTTTCGCGGCTGGACATGGTGGAGCGAGTTAAAATCGCAAAGTCGGATGACGTGTCCTGAAACACGACTTCTCTATATTCTGGATGGATACCCTGTTTCATATCGTTAAGTTCGGCACTTGCTTGAAAGGGCGCGAATTCTGCCTGTTTTTGAGCCAAAGTGCAAGCGCTTTTTGTGGCTAGAATCGAGAAAATAACCGGCGGGCCATCGACCGTGAAAATTCTGCTGGTAGCGGCTTTCACTGGCATAGGATTCGGCTGAAAAACAAGCACCTTTCGGAGCTGGAATGATTGTTATCGAAGAATGGATTGCAGGTGCAATATCAGTCATTGCTAATGTAAATTTACCCGGCAAACTTAAAGTGGAATGTAACCAATCGGCTGGAAAATCGCATAAATATTAAGGATTGTGTTGTTATCCACAAAAGCTGTGGATAAGTCTGTGAATAAGGCGTTCATGAAAGCCGCAAATGCCGATGGTTACAGGCTTTTGGTTAGATTTGTCACTTTTTAACCAGTTTGTAATTTAACTTTTAAATCAATAAGTTAGAATGTAATAAAAGAAAATTGAAAAAAAATCCCTGGAAGTGGTTGACAAATTTCCGAGAATTATCTAGCTGTGCATAAAAGTTTCACTTTATGGTCTAACCAGACGTTTATTGACTGAATTAAAATTCAATAACCGGATTGATGCTGCGGGAATAATCCGGTTCGACATCGAGAAAAAGAGCCTGCAGATCATTATGAAATTGCAGGCCGCGATCGGTGGGTTTGAGGAGATCGTTTTTCAGCGTTACCAACTCCTGCTGCAGGGCCTGATGAATCGGTGCATGCAGCAGTGAAACCGGAAGGCCGCAGCGTTCGGAAAACAAATCCAGCGCGAAGCCATCGGTCAGTCGCAAAGCATTGAGCATGAATTCGAAAATCAAGTCCTGATCGTTCAGCTCCTGTTGCAGGCTGATACGTTGATCAGCGCAATGTTGCAGGTAAGCTTCGGGTTGGCGGGTACGGCTGCGACGGATGATACGACCTTCTCCGGGCAGAGATAACTTACCATGTGCGCCGGCACCGATGCCAAGATAATCGCCGAACTGCCAGTAATTAAGGTTGTGCTGACTACGGCGACCTTTTCGCGAATAAGCTGAAATCTCGTACTGGGTGTACCCGGCCTCGCGCAGTTTCTGTTGTGCCAGACCTTGCATTTCCCAGGTATCATCCTCTGCCGGCAAATTGTCCGGCGTCTGGCTGTGAAACAGCGTATTCGGCTCGATGGTCAGTTGATAATGGGATATATGTTGTGGCTCGAGCGCGATGGCTTGCTCGACATCGGCCACAGCCTGTTCGGGCATTTGCGCGGGCAAGGCGAAAATCAGATCGAGATTGATATTGTCAAAACCCGCCACCCTCGCCTTTTGCACCGCTGCTAGGGATTGTGCGCCATCGTGGATGCGTCCGATGCGCTTGAGACTGTCGCTGTCGAAACTCTGGATGCCGATGGAAAGCCGATTGACCCCGGCTTCGCGATACCCGGCGAAGCGCGATTCATCGGCGCTGCCGGGGTTGGCTTCCATAGTGATTTCAATCGCCGGGCTGAAATTCAGCAGCGCGCGCAAGTCGGACAATAATTGGCGGATCGCCCCGGCCGAAAACAACGAAGGCGTGCCGCCGCCGATGAAAATGCTGTGAATCGGCCGCCCCCAGATCAGCGGCAGTTCCTGCTGTATATCTTCGATGAGTGCACGGATATAGGCGCGCTCATTCATGTTATGTGCGCTGTGCGAGTTAAAATCGCAATATGGACATTTACGCTCACACCACGGCAGGTGGATATACAGCGATAGCGGCGGGTTGCTGGTGAGCGTGATCAATGAGTGGCCCGACTATTGGCTCAGTTTTTCGACCAATTGACGTAACGCCTGCCCGCGATGGCTGAGCTTGTTCTTTTCTTCGGGAGATAATTCTGCGCTGGTGCAGCCATGCGTCGGTACGAAGAAATACGGGTCGTATCCGAAACCGCCTGCGCCCTGAGGCTCCAGCACGATGCGGCCTTCCCAACTGCCTTCACAGATAATCGGCGACGGATCTTTGGCGTGTTTCATATACACGATAACGGCACGATAGCGAGCCGTGCGCTCATCTTCCGGAACATCTCGCAACTTTTCCACCAGTAGCGCATTGTTCTTTTCATCGGTTGCATCAGCGCCCGAGAAGCGCGCCGAATACACGCCGGGCGCGCCGTCTAGCGCATCGACCTCAATGCCGGAATCATCCGCTACCGCCGGCAGACCGGTTACTTCAGCCGCATGACGCGCCTTGATGATGGCATTCTCGACGAAGGTGGTGCCGGTTTCCGGCACATCCGGCACATTGAATTCGGCCTGGGTGTGTACCTCGAAATTTAGCGGCTCGAGCAGCGCGGCGAGTTCGCGCAGCTTGCCCTGGTTGCCGGAAGCAATCACCAGTTTCTGCATGATTATTCTCCTGTCTGGAGGGCGAAAATTTCGTTGATGCCCTTGCTGGCGAGGGCGAGCATGGCGTTCAATTCATCCTGCGTAAAAGACTTGCCTTCGGCTGTGCCCTGAATCTCGATGAAGCCGCCATTACTGTCCATCACGATATTCATGTCGGTTTCGGCACTGCAATCTTCCGGATAATCGAGATCGAGCACCGGCTCGCCTTCATAGACACCGACCGAAATCGCCGCGACCTGACACTGGATCGGATTTTCGGTCAGCTCGCCGTCCTCGATCAGCTTTTGAATCGCATCCTGCAATGCGACAAAAGCGCCGGAAATTGAGGCCGTGCGGGTACCGCCATCGGCCTGAATCACATCGCAATCGATGGTGACGGTGCGCTCGCCGAGCAGCTTGGTATCGATGCAGGCGCGTAGCGAGCGCCCGATCAGGCGCTGGATTTCCATCGTGCGGCCACCCTGTTTGCCGGAGCTGGCTTCACGCCGCATGCGGCTCGAGGTCGAGCGCGGCAACATGCCGTATTCTGCCGTCACCCAGCCGCATTCCTGACCCTTGAGAAAACGTGGCACGCGATTCTCCACCGTGGCATTACACAAAACTTTAGTGTTGCCACACTCAATCAGCACCGAGCCTTCGGCGTGCATGGTGTAATTGCGGATGATTTTGATGTCGCGAAGCTGGTCGGGTTGACGGCCGCTGGGTCTCATGGGTTGCTCCTGGGATGATGATTGAAAAATTCGCGGATTATACACCAACCGCCAGACCGATTCGGGTAGAATGCCGGGATACAGATTCGAGGTTTTAATATGTTGAAAAGTATGACCGCCTTTGCGCGCGTGCAGCAAGGCAATGACAGTGGCGAAATCGTCTGGGAAGTCAAATCCGTCAATCATCGCTATCTGGAGCCCGGCTTCAAGCTGCCGGAAGACTTCAAAGCGCTGGAGCCGGAGATTCGCCAGAAAATCGGTAACTTCGTCAAACGCGGCAAGCTCGAATTCAGCCTGCGTTACAAACTCAATCGCAGCGCGCAAACCGCGATTCAATTGAATGCCGAGATGGTCAAAAGCCTGCGTCAGGTCGAGCGCGATGTGCTCACCATCGTACACGAGGGGGATTCCTTATCGGTGGCGGAGATTTTGCAATGGCCGGGGGTGGTGGAAGAAGCGGATCGGGATTTGAAACCGTTGCAGCAATTGGCTCTGGCCAGTCTCGACGAAGCCTTGCAGCAACTGGTCGACAACCGTGAACGCGAAGGCGCGGCCCTGCGGGAAATGATTGCATCGCGCTGCGCGCAGGTCAGTGGCATCGTCCAACAGGTGCAGCAGCGCCGGCCGGAAGTGTTGCAGTCGATGCGTGACAAATGGACGTCGCAGCTAGCAGACAAGCTTGCCGACTGGGCCGAAAAAGCCAACCCCGATCGCCTCGAGCAGGAACTGGTAATGCTGGCGCAAAAACTCGACGTGGAAGAAGAACTGGACCGCCTGCTCGCGCACGTTAATGAAGTCGAGCAAGTGCTCGACCGCGACGAACCAGTAGGCCGGCGGCTCGACTTTTTGATGCAGGAACTCAACCGTGAAGCCAATACCCTGTCATCCAAATCTCAGGATACCGAAACCACCCGGCTGGCGGTGGATTTGAAGGTACTGGTCGAACAAATGCGTGAACAGGTGCAAAATATCGAATGATGCACCGCTGGTTTTTATGGAGAGGAGAAACCGATGATGAAGATGAAAACAGTAGGAACCGCACTGATTGCCAGCATCCTGCTCTGGCTGATGGCAGGTTGCTCCACCGCGCCGGGCCAGCCCGATTACCACGCCGAGCAACAGCGTCAGGGCGCGGAAAAAGCGCAGCAGGAATTATCCCGCGAAGTCAAAAAAACGTATTGATTTCGTTTTGATTCAGTGGCCGATCTCGCTCGGGGCTGTTTTACTTGCCCGGGCGAGACGGGTAACCAGCCATTTCGGTGGCGAAGGTTAAATCCTCGATACTGGCTTTGTCCGGGTCATAGGTAACGGTCGCCCATCCGATGCCGTCGCCCTCGTATTTCGCCTTTACAGCGCTCACGCCATCCACCCTTTTCAGTGCCTTTTTCACCGTAATCGGGCACATGCCACAAGTCATCTTATCGACTTCCAGCTTGATCGTGACCGGCTCGGCCGCCTGAGCCAGTCCCGAAAACAAAACAAAAATTAGAGGTAAGAACAGTTTTAGAATTTTCATCGCTAAGTCCTCCGGTTATTCGAACAAGTATTAATCGAGCAAGTATTAATCGAGCAGATAAGGCCCGTAGTAGGGAAAAGCGATAATCGCGAGAATAAACAGGCTGGCCATCCAGAAGAAGATGCGCTGTTTTTTCAGGTAATCGGGAGAAGCGCAAGGGCTGTCGATGTCGCAGCTTTGCGGCACCAGATACAGCTTGCGAAAGGCCAGTGCGATAAATATCAGCGCGATGGCCATCAGATAGGGACGATACAGTTCCATCGCGCTCAGCGTGCCGATCCAGGAACCACTGACCCCGAGCGAGATCAATAAGAAAGGCCCGAGGCAACAGGTGGAAGCACCGATTCCAGCGATCAAGCCACCGATCAGCGTCGCTTTGCTGGATGTAGATCCTTCCTGGGTCGATTCTGATCCGGGTTGAATTTTGGCAGAGGTTTCGGGTTGGGATGCTTGCATGGTGGTTTCCGAATTGTAATATGACCACCAGCTTATTCTCTGTACCATGGAACGGAGTCAAGCCCCGGTTTTAATAAACCGGTGAATTCTGGCGAAACAGGCCAGTAATACAGGCCAGCGTAACTGGCAGAAAACAGGGTGGAGAAAAGATGAAACCGCAAAAGATCACCATCGCCGTCGCCGCCCGGTTATCGGATGTCGGCATTGAAACGATCCGTTATTATCAACGTCAGGGGTTGATCGAGGAGCCACCCAGGCCATCGCAGGGTTATCGCATCTATCCCGAGCAAACCATCGCGCGCATCCGTTTTATCAAACGTGCGCAAGAGCTGGGCTTTACGCTGCGCGAAATCAAGAATCTGTTGCAGTTGGACGCCGCGCAATGTGACGAAACCCGGGCCTTCGCCGAAGAAAAGCTGAAGGTGATCGAAGACAAGATTGGCGGCCTGCAATCGATCCGGCACACCCTGCAGGAATTGATTGACCACTGCAACTCCAGCGATGCCAATGAAGCCTGCCCGATAATTTATTCAATTTCTCATCCCTCGGTTCAGCTGTAGCCGGAACTACCTGTAAAAATACAAGTTGACTCCGTAGGTAACTACAGAGTTTAAGTTGGCATGGAATTCTGCAACGGAGAAATTCCATGACCAACCAACAGATCGAACTGGAGATCACCGGCATGACTTGTGATCACTGCGCCAGCAATGCACAACAGGCGCTCAACGATTTGCCTGGCGTATCCGCCGAAGTCTCTTTCGACAAGGCAGCAGCGGCAGTCAAAACAGATGGCCAGACACCGGTCGGCGATTTGCTCAAGGCGGTTTCCAGCCGCGGATATCAGGCGCGGGTCAAAGGCGGCGATGAAACGGCATTGCAAATCGCCATTATCGGCACCGGCTCGGGAGCATTCGCAGCCGCCATCAAGGCTGCGGAGGAAGGCGCTAAAGTCACCCTGATTGAAAGCAAGGACATCATCGGCGGCAGTTGCGTCAACATCGGTTGCGTACCTTCCAAGATCATGATCCGTGCGGCCCAACTGGCGCAGCAGCAACGTAAAAATCCTTTTGACGGCCTGGCCGATCATGAACCGGAAATCGATCGCAGTCGTCTGCTCGCGCAACAAGTCGGGCGGGTCGAGGAATTGCGCGCCGCCAAGTATGAATCGATTCTCGAATCCAATCCCTCGATCAACCTGCTCAAGGGGCATGCCTCGTTTCAGGATAAAAAAACGCTGCAGATCAAAAAGCAGGATGGCCAGATCCAGATGCTGGAATTCGACAAGGTGTTGATTGCCACCGGTGCCAGCTCGACCGCGCCACCGATCCCGGGGCTTGCCGATACACCCTTCTGGACTTCGACCGAAGCCTTGTTTGCCGAGCAGATTCCCGGCGAGTTACTGGTCATCGGTTCGTCGGTGATCGCGGTGGAAATCGCCCAGGCTTATCACCGGCTCGGTGCCAAAGTAACGATTCTCGCGCGTAGCAAGTTATTGTTTCGCGAAGACCCGGCGCTCGGTGATGGTTTGCAGCAAGCGTTTGAAACAGAAGGCATCCGGGTGCTGCGCCAGACCGAGATGACGCAGGTCGAGCATAGCGAGCAGCGTTTTCGCGTACACACCAATCACGGCCTGTTCGAGGGCGATCAATTACTGGTCGCGACCGGCCGAAGGCCGAATACGCAAGCACTTAATCTGGATGCGGTCGGGGTCGAAACGATGGCCAATGGCACGATCATCGTCGATGACCACATGCGCACTTCGGTCGACAAAATCTTCGCCGCCGGCGATTGCAGCAACCTGCCTCAATTTGTTTATGTAGCGGCGGCGGCCGGCACCCGTGCCGCGATCAACATGACCGGCGGTGATGCCACGCTCGATCTGTCGGCGATGCCGGCCGTGATTTTCACCGACCCGCAGGTGGCCACGGTAGGATTGACCGAAGCGCAGGCACATGACCGCAATATCGAAACCGACAGCCGCACGCTGGCACTGGAAAATGTGCCGCGCGCGCTGGCCAATTTTGAAACCGAAGGCTTTGTCAAACTGGTAGTGGAAGCGGGCAGTGGACGCTTGATCGGCGCGCAGATTCTGTCCGCCGAAGCCGGTGAAATGATCCAGACTGCCGTGCTGGCGATTGCGGGCGGCATGACGGTCGAGCAATTGGCCGGGCAGTTGTTTCCCTATCTCACCATGGTCGAAGGCTTGAAGCTGTGCGCGCAAACCTTCGCCAGGGATGTCAGTCAATTATCCTGCTGCGCGGGTTGAGGTGAAGCGTGATCAAGGATTTTTTTAGCCAGTTTTCCGGTTTACTCGGCAGTGCTTTTGCCGCCGCCTGTTGTCTGGGCTTACCCGTCGCCTTGTCGGCGTTGGGCACACTCAGCCTGGGGTTCATCGTGCAGAATGCCTGCAAGGGACAGGGTTGGCAATTCATGCCGGAAAAGGCTTGTTTTGCCAACGGAGGCGAGCGTTTTGAAGGCTCCGCCGGCGATCCGGCCGCGACCACCCGATAATGTCTGTAGCTAGTTGAATTGAAAATTCGCAAATCACAATCGGGGAGCAGAGAGTAACTGACTTGGATGCGCCACGGGTTTACAATATCGCGCCATGAAATTGCGTATTCAAAGCTTTTCCCTGTTGTTGTTTGTCAGCCTCGCGATACTGGCCGGTGGGCTGTGGACGCTATCGCTGTATGCGCAGTTCGAGGCCGACCAGCTCGACCGGCGTGAACGCCAGCAATTGCAATGGCAATTGCAAATCGAACGGACGCAACATGAACAACGCGACTGGCTGCAGCATTATTTCGCCGAAGTTGCCGACTGGCTGCAACAGCATCCGGCCATTTCTGCACGCGGTCAGTATATTTCGCGCCAATACGAGCACTTTCCGCAGCTTCGATTGTTGCGCCTCGGCACCTTACCCACCGCGCCCCCTTTGCCCAAACAGTCTCCGGGGCGAAACGCAACGTTGCCCGGCTGTTCTGAACTGCAGATCGGCTCGCGCCAGAATTATGGATTGGCAGAAATCAAAACCTGTGCCTATCAGCAGCAGCCGGTGCTTGCGGTGGCGCAATACATCTCGCTCGACAATACCACTCAGCCGTTGATGATCCTGCTGGATTACTTCAGTTTTATTCCGGCCTTCGAATCTGTCAGCGGTCATCAACTGTTTCGCAAGGAGGGCAACTTTCGGGTCGATTTCGTCGAACAGGATGCGATGAGCGCAGCGCCACAACCGGTGCAGTCATCTCTGCTGTTTCGCTTTGCCGAACAGGATCACGAGATCGGAACGATGACGCTGCAACCTGAGGTCATTCCTTTTTTCGATCACTGGTCGGTGCAGGCGCTATGGGTGATTCCGGCGTTGTTGCTGCTGGCGCTGCTCGGGCATGCCGCCATGCTGTGGGCGATCATCCTGCCCCTGCAACGGCTCAGCCAGCGCATGCAAAAGGTAGTGCGCAGCCGCCGGCCGGGGACGATTCATCATTCCAGCCAATTGCAGACCGGTCTGCATTTACTGAACAAATACTTCATGCATCTGGTGCATCTGGCCAAGCATGACCCACTGACCGGCCTGAACAATCGCGCCATCTTTGAAGAACGCTTGTCGCAAGCGTTGATCGAAGGCAAGCGTTCCGGGCGCAAATATGCGCTGGTGTTGGTGGATATCAATCAGTTTCATCGCATCAACCGCAAATACGGCTCTTATCTCGGCGACGCCTTGCTCAAACAACTGGCGCAGCGACTGGGAAAAAATTTGCGTGAAACCGATACGCTGGCGCGACTGGAAAAAGACAACTTCGCATTGCTGCTGGAATTTGTCGATGAAGAACAAATCACTTTACTGGTGGAAAAGATTTATCACCGCCTGTCGCAGCCTTACCGGGTGTACGGACGTGAAATCAGTTGCGGCATCAGTATTGGTGTTACCGTCTATCCGGATCACGCCCAGGATATGGAAACGCTGGAAATGAAAGGAAACGAAGCGTTGCTGCAAGCTCATCAGGGCGACTGGCCGGTGGTTTTCGCCAGAGCCGATAGTGATCAAACCGATTATTCCGGGCTGAGTCTGATCCAGTCGCTGCGTCAGGCACTGGATAATCAGGATTTCAAACTGGTGTACCAGCCGGTGGTCAGCCTGAACCATCATCGCACCCGTTATTTTGAAGCATTGCTGCGCTGGAAGCATCCGCATCAGCATAGCCAGTCGATCGAAAAAACCATCGAGCTGGCTGAGAAAAACCAGCTGATCAAACCCTTGTCACAATGGATTATCGAAACCGCCTGTGCCCAGCTTCACCGGATCGAGGCGACCGATATCCAGATCGCGGTCAACCTGTCGATGATCGACCTGCACGATGGTGAATTACCCGGGCGCATCGCGCAAGTGCTGGAGAATAATGCGGTCGATCCTTCGCGCTTGATGGTGGAAATCACTGAAGGGCAAATCATGCAGGAACCGGATCAGGTCATCGATATCCTGCAACAACTGTCCGCCATGGGCATCGCACTGTCGATCGATGATTTTGGCACCGGGCAGGCATCGCTGACTTACCTGAAAAAGCTGCCGGTCAATAAACTCAAGATCGATCAATCCTTCGTCAAGCACATGGTTGAAGATGAAGAAGACAGCGCGATCGTCGAAGCCACCATATCGCTGGCTCACACATTGCATATCGAAGTGGTGGCCGAAGGCGTGGAAAGCGCCGAAATCCATGCTTTGCTGATGCAGATGGGTTGTGACTATGCGCAGGGTTATTACATCAGCCGGCCACTCGAACAGGAAGGTATCGAAGACTGGATCGCCGCCTCCGTACCCCCACCGGCCTACTTGAAAAATCCGGCCTGAACCCCAATTGGAAGTCTGATTGATCAGGTAAACAAGCACAATGAAATATCAGGACTACTACAAGATTCTCGGGGTTGATCGCAATGCTGATGCCGCGACCATTAAAAAGGCCTACCGCCGGCTGGCGCGCAAGTATCATCCTGATCGCAACGAGGCCGCCGATTCGGAAGAAAATTTCAAACAGGTGAATGAAGCCTATGATGTGCTGAAGGATGAAGAAAAACGCAAGGCCTACGACCAGTTCGGTGAAAACTGGAAGCACGGGCAGGATTTCAATGCCGGTGGATTCGGCGATGGCGCTGCCGGCGGTTTTTCGGGCGGCGACTTCAGCGATTTCTTCGAATCGATTTTCTCGCAGGGCGGATTTTCCGGTGGCGCACGACAGGGTGGTTTCGGCGGTGCCGGTTTCGGTCAGGGCGGTGGCGGATTTCGCCAGCAAGCGCGTGCGCGCAAAGGCGAAGACCAGCACCTGAAGCTCGATATCACGCTGGAAGAAGCCTTTCACGGTGGCGAAAAAACCATCCAGCTGTCGCGCAGCGAAAGCACCGGTGGCGGGCTGGCCACACCGACGCTGAAAAAGCTCAAGGTAAATATCCCGCGCGGAGTCACCAGCGGCAAAAAGATTCGTCTGGCCAAACAGGGGCATGCCTCGGCTTCTGGCGGCGAAGCGGGTGATCTGATTCTGGAATTGAATGTATTGCCGCACCGCTGGTTCAAACTCGATGGCAAGGACATCACACTGAAATGCCCGGTCACGCCGTGGGAGGCCGCGCTGGGCGACAAGGTCAAGGTGCCGACCCTGGGCGGACAGATCGAGTTGACGATCGCGCCCGGCACCCAGTCGGGTCGTCGCATGCGGCTCAAGGGAAAAGGCTTGCCGGGGAAACCGGCGGGCGATATGTTTGTCGAAATCCACATTCACACGCCGCCTGCCGAGGATGAAAAAAGTCGTGAATTCTATCGTCAAATGCAACAGCAATTCGATTTCAAGCCGAGGAATTTCTGATGCCGCTTAAACGCCTGGGGTGGTTGCTTGGCCTGCTGCTGGCGTTTCCGGCTTTCGCCGCCTTGCCGGTCAGCGTGGATGGCCAGTCGCTGCCAAGCCTCGCACCGATGCTGCAGCAAACCACACCGGCCGTGGTCAATATATCGACCCGCGGCAAGGTGCTGGTGCAAAGTCCGCTGCTCAGCAACCCACTGTTTCAACGTTATTTCAATGTGCCCGGGGTGCTGTCTGAGCGCGAAACCCAGAGCCTCGGATCGGGCGTCGTGGTGGACGCCGATAACGGTTATATCCTGACCAATAATCATGTCATCGAGGGCGCGCTGGAAATCACCGTCACCTTTAATGACGGGCGCAGCGAAACGGCAGAAATCATCGGTCGCGACCCGGATACCGATATCGCGGTCATCAAGATCAAGCCGGGTGGCCTGACCGCGCTCAAGCTGGCCGACTCATCGAAGTTGCGGGTCGGTGATTTTGTCGTCGCCATCGGCAACCCGTTCGGACTCGGGCAAACCGTGACCTCGGGCATCGTGTCGGCACTCGGCCGTTCGGGGCTGGGGATCGAATCCTATGAAGATTTCATCCAGACCGATGCCTCGATCAATCTCGGCAATTCCGGCGGCGCGCTGGTCAACTTGCATGGCGAACTGGTCGGGGTAAACACCGCGATTCTCGGCAGTGGCGAAGGCAATCAGGGTAACATCGGCATCGGCTTTGCAATTCCGATCAATCTGGCCAACGATATCATGCAGCAACTGGTCGAAAACGGCGAAGTGAAACGCGGCCGCCTCGGCGCGCAGGCGCAGGATTTAACCGCCGAGCTGGCGCAGGCTTTCAGCCTGCAGGTCCGCAAGGGGGCAATCGTGACGCGGGTGGAGCAGGGCTCACCGGCGCAGCGCAGCGGTTTGCAGGTCGGCGATGTGATCGTGCGCGCCAATGGCCGGGTGGTGACTTCTTCTGCCGATGTCCACAATCTGATCGGTTTGATGCGCATCGGCCAGACAGTCGAGTTGGAAGTGATTCGCGGTGGCGAGCGGCAATTACTGCGCGCGGAAATCCAGCCAATGAAAGTGGTCACGCTGGATGGCTCCGAGTTCAGTCGCCATCTGGCCGGCGCCCAGATCGGGGAAATCCATCAATCGGATCTGCGGCGAGGTTTGCAGGCCTATCTGCAGGTGCAGCAGGTCGAACCGGGCTCATCGGCGTGGAATGCCGGGCTACGCGAAGGTGATATTCTGTACTCGATCAACAAGCAGCGCGTCGCCAGTTTCGATGACGCCTTTGCTGCCGCTCGTTCCAGCCGCTATCTGCTGCTGAATATCCAGCGAGGCGAGCAGGCGATGTATATTCTTCTCAAATAACAGGGCTACCTAACATTCATGTCAGAACTCACGCATTTTGACCCAAGTGGTCAGGCTCACATGGTCGATGTCGGCGAAAAATCGATCACCCGGCGCAGTGCGACTGCACGCGGTTTCATCGAAATGCAGCCCGAGACGCTGGCGCTAATCGAGCAGGGTGATCACAAAAAAGGTGATGTCCTCGGTATTGCCCGCGTGGCCGCTATCATGGCGACCAAGCGCACCGCCGATCTGGTGCCGCTGTGCCATCCGCTGGCGTTGACCCATGTCTCGGTTGATTTCGAGATTGATCGCGAAAACAACCGTGTGCGCTGTGCACTCACCACCCAGACCAACGGCCAGACCGGGGTCGAAATGGAAGCCCTGACCGGCGTGCAAGTCGCCCTGCTGACCATTTATGACATGTGTAAGGCAGTCGATCGTGGCATGGTGATCGGCGATGTGCGGCTGGTGCATAAAGCCGGCGGCAAGTCGGGCGAGTGGACACTGCAGGAATAGCACGCGGGCCACACGGCGTAGCCAATTCAACCGGGAGAAAAGAAAATGCGGATTTCGATACTATTGCTGACCCTGTTGCTGGCGGCTTGCGCCAATACCAGCGTGGTGATTCCGGTACAGGGCCCGATCGGGATTCGCATCGAAGGCGGTGAAAGAGAGGATTGCGAACCGGTCATCGTCAATGGCAGACCACAGGGGGATTGCCTCAACCATGCTAACCCGGTCAGTAATCCTGATTAACCCTGCTGCAGCAATTGACGCAAATCGATCAGTGCCGCATTGGCGCGAGAAATGTACGACGCCATCACCAGGGAATGATTGGCGAACATGCCAAAGCCGGAACCATTCATAATAAATGGCGACCAGATCGCCTGCTGGGTCGATTCCAGTTCACGCACGATCTGGCGCAGGCTGACCAGCGCATTCTTTTTCACCAGAATGCCATTGAAATCGCGCTCTACCGCTTTGAGTAAATGCAGCAAAGCCCAGGATGCGCCACGCGCTTCATAAAAGATATCATCCAGATCGGTCCAGTCGGTTTTGACTTCGAGCTCGGCGGCACTGGCGGTCGATTGTGCGGCGGCGCTGTCTCCACCCAGATCGGTGTTGATGCGGGTTTGTCCGACGCTGGCGCTGAGACGCTGTGACAGACTGCCGAGGCGCTTTTCTACCTGGCCCAGCCAATCCGATAAATTGTCGGCACGGGCATAGAATTGCGCCTGCGGCTGATTCGGGTTTTGCAATCGTTGCAGGTAGTCGCGCAGGGCCTTTAACCCGGTTTCATATTCACTTTCGGTAGAGGGCAAGACCCAGGAGTTGCTGTCGAAATTGAAGCGTGGCTCGGCAATGATCAAACTCTTGTCTTCCACCGACTGTGACTGGGATCGGCTGAAATCATTGCGCAGCGAACGCGTGATATCACGTATCTGAACCAGTACGCCGAACTCCCAGTTGGGGATGTTATCCAGCCACAGTGAAGGTGGCATGCGGTCGTTGCTGAGGTAACCGCCGGGTTTTTCGAGCAGCGTTTCCATCAGGTGAATGGTGGTGGCGGTGGTGAAACTGCCGGTCACAAGCCGAGCCGAATCGGGCGGCGCCATCGAGCGGGTAATTTCTTCCACATCGAAGCTGTCCGGTTCCTGGCTCCAGTACCAGCCAAGCAGAATCAGCAGCAATAACAGGCCACCGAGACCGGCAGCGATCGCGCGCCAGTTGATGTCACGACTTCGCAGGTCGTCAAGCCAGTCGAGTAATCGAGTGCGCAATTGATCGAGCGTGCGCGAGGTTGAATCGTTCATATTGAAACTTCCGGGGTTTCATGCAACAGTCGCCATTATAACCTGAACCCGTAAAATAAGTTTAATCATGAAACTGATCAAAATTCTGCTCGCCATCCTCGGCATCGTCGCGGTGTTGAATATCATCATCGTGGTCGTATTTCTGGCGACCTTCGATGCCAATGAATACAAGGGCGAAATGGCGCAGGCCGCGCAAAAGGAAACCGGCCGCGAGCTAGAATTCGATGGCGATGTCAGCCTCACCCTGTATCCACGGCTGGGCATGACACTGGGTGCAATGCAATTAAAAAACGCCCCGGGATTCGGCCCCGAGCCGATGCTCGAGGTGCGCGATGCCAGCGTCAGTGTGGACCTGTTGTCACTGCTGTCGATGCAACCGCAGATTGACCAGTTGGTACTGCAGGGCTTGACCCTGCGATTGCAGAAAAATGCCGAGGGCAAGACCAACTGGGACGACCTAGTGCAAGCCGCTGAAAAACAGAAAAAGAGTGAAACCAAATCCGCAACGGATTCCGGCCCCGGAAAATCTGCCAACGCGCAATCCGATAGTGGCCTGGCGTTTGCCGGCAGCTTCGGCGGTCTTGATGTTCGCGATGTTCAGGTACTGTGGCAAGACGATCAGTCCGGTGAGCATTCCAGAATTACCATTGAAACGCTGGCGACCGGACGCATCGTCAAAGACAAGGCCTTTCCGGTGCAGTTGAACCTTTCGGTGCAAAGTGAAGATCGACTGAATGCTATGCTCGCGTTGCAGGCCAGTGCCCTGCTGCAATCGCAGCGTGTTCAACTCAATTCGCTGCTGTTGACTTCCACGCTGTCTGGCAAGCAGTTGCCGGTGGATACGCTCGACATCAAGCTGATTGCCGATATCGATTTTGACTTGTCAGGAAAGACGCTGGGCTTCAGCAGTTTCAGTACCACCGTGCAGAGTCGGGGCGGGGTATTGGAGAACAGCAAAACCGTAGTCTCGGCTGACATCGGCCTCGATCAAACCAATAAAATCCTGACCATCTCGGCTCTCGACCTGCAGTCGGATCTGGCTGGTGAAAGCGTACCCAATCAGAAAATCAGCGTCGGCTTTTCATCGCGCCATCTGGAGATGAAACTGGCTGAACATAGCATTGATTTGCAGGATATCGTGCTGGCACTGAACGACAATCGTTTCAGTGGCCACATCGACGTGGCCGACTTCGCCCGACCCGATGTCCGATTTGAGCTGGCTTCGAAGCAACTGGATGTGGATGCACTGCTGGGCAAGGCAGATCAGCCGGAAGAGCCTGTGCCCGCGCAGAAAGAGGTGGCAGAAGATATAGAAATCAAGTTGCCGATGGAAATGCTGCGCAAGCTCAGGCTGGATGGCAGACTCGGCATAGACAGCCTCAAGGTACAAGGCTTGCATCTGGACAATGTACAAATCAAATTCTCCGGCAAAGATGGCATGATCGCAGTCAAACCGATAGCAGTCGATCTGTATGACGGCACGCTGCGCGGCGCGGTTGAAATCAATGCTCAGCAAGCTTTTCCTGCCTATCATGTGTCGCAGCAATTGTCCGGATTCCGCATCGGTGAATTTCTGCAGGACTTCATGCAGGATGACATGATCAGCGGCGAGGCGGATCTGACGATTGATCTGAGTACGCGTGGCGAGCGCCTCAGTCAGTTAAAGTCAGGGCTCAACGGAAAAATAGGGGTCAAAGTAACCGATGGAGCCTTGAAAGGATTCAATTTGCGTCAGAAAATCAAGGTTGCGCAGGCGAAACTGAAGCGCGAAAAAGAACCGCAGTTCGAGCCAGAAGTCACTGACTTCAGCTCACTGGAGTTGTCAGCCACCATTACCGATGGCGTGTTGAGCACCGATGATCTGGACATGCAGGCACCGTTGATTCGCGTGGGCGGCAAAGGTTCGGTCAATCTGGTCGATGAAACATTGAATTATCTGGTCAATGCCAAACTGGTAGCGACTACCGAAGGGCAGCAGGGTGGTAGTGCCGATGAATTGACCGGCTTGAGCATTCCGGTATTGATCAAGGGCGGATGGCTGTCGCCGGAATTTGATGTTCAGCTCGATGATATTCTGAAGGCAAAATTGAATGCCAAAAAGGAAAAGCTGCAACAGGACGTGGCGCGGCAAAAGGAAAAGATCGCACAGCAACTAGCCGAAGAAAAGCAGAAATTGCAGGCGGCCCAACAAAAGCAGTTGGCCGCGAAAAAACAGCAATTGAAAAAACAGCAGGAACTGGCCGCCGCTAAGGAAAAGGAACGGCTGAAAGCGATCGAAGATAAAAAACGCGCCGAGCTGAATGCGCGTAAAAAGCAAAAGGAAGAAGAAGCCAAACAGCAACTTCAGGACAAACTGAAAAAACTGTTCTGATGGCGGCGATTGCCCCCAAGCTGCTGCCATGGTTCGAGCAGCATGGCCGCAAGCATTTGCCGTGGCAGCAGGAGGTTACCGCCTACCGGGTCTGGGTGTCGGAGATCATGCTGCAGCAAACCCGTGTATCGACGGTGATTCCTTATTTTGAACGATTCATGGATCGATTTCCGGATGTTTTCTCACTGGCGCAAGCCAGTGTGGATGAAGTGCTGAGTCTGTGGGCCGGTCTTGGCTATTATGCG
>JANTFI010000030.1 GCA_024763505.1 Gammaproteobacteria bacterium | reverse complement strand
GCATTGGCAACATCTGCAGGTATACCGAGAACCATCAAGGCCGGGAGCGTTAAATTAGAGCCGCCCCCGGCGAGTGTATTGATTATTCCAGCGATGTAGCCGAGTAAGAGTAATGCAATAATCTGTAATAAATTGATTTCCATCAGTGTTTAGAGTCTCTGCCTGTTGCTGCTAGGCTAGCAGCCTCAGGTTCGTAATCATAGATAGGGGGCAGAGTCATCAGGCAATATTTTTTTGTAGCCAGGTCAAAGCCTTGGCATAGTATGCAATTGTCTGTTTGAAATTTCTGAAATCCTGGTCACTGAGGTTGCTGTTTTCTCCATATCTGTCTGCATATACCAGAGCCACGGGCTTACCGGCAATAAACAGAGACATGGCCATAAAGTCATGAGTTTGATTACAGGCCAGCAAACGCGCTGGGAGTAATGTCATGTATTTGTTGAAATTTTTATCAGACAGGTGAATAGCCTGGGGTTTTAGCATCAGCGTTTTCAGCAATCCTGCCTGTTCAATCGGCAACTGCAGGGTTGCAAAAGGAGATGCTTTATCAACACCGGGGGCCATCCGGTTTTGCAAAATTTTACGATCTCGGCTGTGTAAAAACAGGCATACCCGGGGTAACCCGATCGTGGAATATAGCTGCTTGATCAAAGACTGTAAAAGTTGCGACTGGGACGGATTCTCTTGCTTGAGGATCGCCTGCGCGGATTTGATAATTTTTTGATACAGTTGATCGACTGTATTCGAAGTATTCTGGCCGGATTGATTGCTGGCAGAAGTGGCCGCAATCGTATCATTGGTCTGAGGATTTTTTTTAGGATCCGGTTTCGGTTTTTCATTACCTGCATTTAGAGTGATCGGAAATTTATAAATTGAATCCGCAACCAGCAGCAGTCGGCTAGCAGGTTGCCAGGCATGCTGGAATGGAGAGATGCGCGAAAATTCGACGGCGTGCTGATGAAAGCCGGTGATCACGCGTTGTTCCGGTATCGATAAAATATCTGCCAGTTGCTGGTAATTTTCTTCCAGTTCAACCTGATACCAGCCATGTTCAATAGTCTGGCAGATTTGCGCGATATTCAACAATAACCGGGCTTGCTGGCTTTTACTGGTTTCACTCAATTGTGCCTGAGCGATCAATAATGGCAGGTTGAATTTTTCGGCCACTGCCAGCGTCAAATGTTTGAATGTAAAGCCGAACAGGGATTGTTCCGACTCGGGTTTCTGGCCCGATTCGATATATTGTCGGTAGAGAGTGAAGTCATGTTGGCAGCAGAGCGCTTCACCAATAAAATACAGCAGTGCCGGTAAGCAATAATCATCCAACTGGTGGTAGCCACTGAGGCGGGCCCAGGCGAGGTATTGCTGGTTTGCATGGTAGCTGCGATTGACTATCTGGCTGTAAAAAAATAATTGCTGTTGCTGCTGCAGACTTTGTTCTGCGATCTCGATTTCGAGTATCAGTTCGCGTGCGACCTTTTCACCCAGTAATGAAATGGCGGCCTGAGCTGAAGATACTATTTCTTTTCCGGAAGAAGGAGGACGGCTGGCGTTTACTTTTTTCAGAAGGGCCAGAGCCAGCGCAGGATCACTTTGAAAATATTCTGATATTTTGATGTCCCTGGATGTTTCCTCATCGGAGCGCAATGGGACGATGGAAACGTACAATGCAGCCAGATCGCCGCTGTGTCGTTCCAGCCAGAGCCCTGCGTTTTCAATTGACATTATTGGTACCGTAATCCGTGATATCCGAAGCGGCTATGATAGCAAATTTAATTTCAGCGATGAGGAAAACAAAGCAAGCTGCCAACAGGCATCACCCGACGTCAGGAATCCGAAGCGCGAGACTCACTTAGTGCCAGTAATTGCCGGGCGTGGATATGTTTGACCAGCAGTTCCTGATCGGCTTCATGGATATGAGTAAAGTCGAGAGACAGGTTGAAAAGCTTGTTGCCGGATGGATTTATCGACTCGATCACCGTGCCGAGAGTGACAATCTTTTGCTGGTTGGGCAGTAGCTGGATATGCAGTTCGACCAGCTGACCAGCTGAGTAAGGCTGCTCACTGTGCAAGGAGATGCCTTGTGCACTGAGGTTTACCGATGCTTCGAAATCAATAAAATCATCTTGGTCGTTTATTACTTTATCGGTTAACAAATCCAGTTGTTGCTGCAGTAATGAGAGATACCGGCCGAGTTCCGGCATCTTGTTCTTGATTACCAGCAAATCCGATTGATGCTGTTCCAGTCGGTAGTTGAACTCATTGCGTAATGAAAACTGATGCTGCTCATTCCAGAATTGCTGTATTCGGGATTCCTGCTGGCCGGGTTCAATCGTAGTCAGTTTCAACCCTACGTTATCCTCTATCCGGAAAAAGCGACGGCGCTCCTGTTGCATGACTTATTGTTCCTGCAGGTAGTCTACGTTTTCAGACGGGTTTTCCATCTGGATGGATTCGGTATTGCCGTGTAAAACGCTGATTTCGACGCGTCGATTCTTGGCCCGGTTCTCCCAGCTGTCATTCGGCACCAGTGGCAGGTTGTCTGCGTGTGCGCGAATTTCCATGCGCTCCGGATCGATGTCACCAAACTCGATGAAAAAGTGAAGTACCGACGCGGCACGTGCCGCAGAGAGTTCCCAGTTGGATTCGAACTGCTTGGTCGAGATCGGAATGTCATCGGTATGGCCGGAGATAATGAATTGGCCATTGCGTTGTTTCAATACTTTGGCGATTTGCTTCAGGATCGGTTTGAAAGCAGGCTTGAGCGTTGCCTTGCCGGATGAAAAAGAACCTTTTTCACGGATACGGATGAGTACCCGGTCATTGAATGCTTCGACTTCCAGCAAGCCGTCGCCGATCGCAGAAGCCAACTCTTTTTGTAGATCATCCGCTTCTTCCTTGGCCATTTGCCGGGCGTGTTCGGCAGCAAGCTTCTGCGCATCTTCGACCGATTGATTCTGGTTCTTACTGGTAGAATCAGTGAAATCAAGATTTTTCTTGGTATCATCGGTGGCCTTTTCGCGCATAATTTCGAGCGGAGTCACTTCAACCGGCTTGCCCGGGCTGTATTGCTGTGCAATCACACTGGTACCTTTGGGAATTTCGGTGGCCTTGACATCTCGTTGCACACCAAAGGCCATTTTCATGGCACCGGCAACCTGCTTGTATTTGAGCACGTCCATTTCGGCAAAAGACAGTAACAGTACAAAGAAACACATTAGCAGTGACATCAAGTCAGCGAAGGTAGCCAGCCATGGTGGCAAGCCTTCTTCGCAGACTGGGCAATCGTTTTCTTCACTCATGGTCGGGTCCGCTTATTCATCGCCGGGTCGTTTATTTTCCGGCAGGAATGCATTCAACAATTGCTGCATTACCCGCGGATTGGTGCCATCCTGGATAGCGGCAATAGATTCAAGAATCAAGGATTTATTCAGTTTTTCATTGGCGCTGATCAAGATCAGTTTTTCAGCCAGCGGCTGGGCAAAGGCGTTGGCAATGACGGCACCATACAATGTGGTTAACAGGGCTACCGCCATGGCCGGTCCGATGGCTGCCGGGTCACTCATGTTGGACAGCATTTGCACCAGGCCGATCAGGGTACCAATCATTCCCATGGCCGGTGCATAAACCGCCATCGCCTTGAACATGTCAGCGCCGGCCATGTGGCGTTCGATTGCCAGATTGATATCCTTGGCTAACAGCTTGTTAACGATTTCAGGAGAGTGCCCGTCGATGCACAGGCCGATACCGCGCTGCAGAAATTCATTGCCGATTTCTCGTCCTTCCAGCGCCAGCAAGCCTTCTTTCCGGGCAATATTGGCCATTTCGACCGCTTCTTCGATCAGTATTTCCGGCTTGTCCATCTTGTAGAAAAAAGCCTTCAGTCCGACTTTGAAAGAACCGAGGAAATCCGCCAGCGTAACCCGCATCAATGTGGCTCCGAGGGTACCGCCGACGACGACCAGAATGGACGGCACGTTGACAAAAATGATAAAGGGCCCGCCCATTCCGATGGAGGCCCCGATAATACCGAATGCAAGGACGATGCCGACCAGACTTGCTATATCCACTTTTAAATAGCTCCCGAGATGAAATTTTTATTTCTAGACAGTGTAGTTGAATTTTTTCTGTCAGGTGGCAAAAAAACCGGCGCGAGAAATGCTATTTTGCCTTTATGTCCATAAATTGATTTGCTGCCGTGGTTTTGACTTAGGTCATTTGCCGTTGGTGGACAGCTTTTACAATACAGGTCTGAAAATTCTTCCACGCACAGGACTCAAATCGCAATGGCCCAGTTTCTGGATTTCGATCCGAATTTGATCAGAAAATACGACAAGGCTGGACCGCGTTATACTTCTTATCCGACTGCGCCGCAATTTACTGACTCCTATACCGCCGATACGCTCAAGCAGTGTATCGAGCGCAGCAACCGGGAAATCATCCCGACACCACTGTCGCTGTATATTCACATACCTTTTTGTGACACCATTTGCTATTACTGCGCCTGCAACAAGATCATCACCAAGGATCATAGTGCCAGTGACGAGTATCTGGATTTGCTCGAAGCCGAGATGTCGATGTTGTCCCCGTTGTTTGATGTCGACCGCGAACTGGAACAGCTGCATCTGGGCGGAGGTACGCCGACCTTTTTGAATAATGAAGAGTTGATGCGTTTGATGGGCATGGTTGAAGAAAATTTCAACCTGTCGAGTGATTGCGAAATGTCGATCGAAATCGACCCGCGCAAGATCAGCAATGAAACGCTGAAGTTTCTGCATGATATCGGCTTCAACCGAATCAGCCTCGGCGTGCAGGATTTCGACGAAAAGGTCCAGTTGGCGGTAAACCGGCTGCAAAGTTTTGATCTGGTCAAGGAACGTCTTGACACCGCACGCCGGCTGAATTTTCAATCGATCAACATGGACTTGATTTATGGATTGCCGTTTCAGACCGTAAAAACCTTTGAACGCACGCTGGACAAGGTGATCGAATTATTGCCGGATCGGCTATCGATTTTCAATTACGCGCATCTGCCCGAGCGTTTCAAGCCACAACGGCGAATCAATGAAGATGATTTACCTTCGTCGGCGGAAAAACTCCGAATTTTCAAATTGACCATGGACAAGCTGCAGCAGGCGGGCTACGTCTATATCGGTATGGATCATTTCGCGCTGCAAAAAGATTCGATGGTCAAGGCACAGCAGGAGGGCAGCCTGCAGCGCAATTTTCAGGGCTATTCAACCCATGCCTATACCGACTTGATTGGGCTGGGGGTGAGCGCGATCGGTTCGATTTTCGACAGCTACAGCCAGAACAGCAGTTCGCTGGACGATTATCGACAAAGGATTCAGGCCGGCCAGTTGCCGGTGGTTCGCGGGCTGGTGATGACGGCCGATGACCGTTTGCGCAAGCAAGTCATCAATCAATTGATATGCCATTTCAGGCTTGATATAACGGCCCTGGAAAAGGAATGGCATATCGATTTTGCCAATTATTTTCAGACCGAACTGGATGAACTGGAAACGATGGCTGAAGATGGCTTACTGAGTCTGAACGAGCATCAAATCGTGGTCGAGCCGAAAGGTCGTCTGCTGATCCGTAATATCTGCATGGTTTTTGATACCTATCTGAAAAACAATGTAGTGCAGTTTTCCAAAGTGATTTGAAGCCATGCACGAAGGTCGGGCGCGCACCAGTGATGCCGAAATCGTTGGACCCGTTCGGGTTATTTGGGTTCTTCGCAATTGGCAACCATTTCATTGAGCTTGTCGAGATCGAGAATATCGACCTGCTTGCGATTGATCTTGATGATGCCTTGTTCCTGAAAGGATTTGAACAGGCGACTGACAGTTTCCACCGCAATGCCCAGATAGCCGGCGATATCATGACGCGACATCGGTAATACGAAACTGGTTGCGGAAAATCCTCGTTTCTTGAAACGGCTCGAAATGCTCAGTAAAAAGGTCGCCAGTCGTTCATGGGCAGTCTGTTGGCCGAGCAATAACAAATGGGCGTGGTCGCAGTTCATTTCGTGACCCATTATATGATAGACCTGACTGCGCAACTCGGGTATGACTGCGCACAAACTGTCCAGTTCTTCATGCGGCAGTATGCAGTAAGAAGTATTTTCCATCGCAGCGGCATAACAGCGCTGCTTCGAATTTTCCAGACCATCCAGACCGAACACTTCGCCCGGTAGATGAAAGCCGAGAATCTGCTGTTCTCCGGTTTTTTTGGTCAGGTAAGTCTTCACACCACCTGAACGAACCGCATAGAAGCCAGTGAATTTATCGCCAGGTTGATAGATCAGCGTGTTGGCGTCGTGACTGCGCGGTCGTTCGATCAAGTGGTCGAGCTTGTTCAAGTCTTCCTTGCTCAGGCCACGCGGCAGGCACAACTCGGAAAGACTGCAGGTATCGCAACTCACTTTGAGCTGGCTGGTCAGGTGCGCCTGGTTCGCTTTTTTCTGCATCATGGCTTTCATGTCGGGTTAGAGGTCCTGAATACAGCACAACGATAAAATGCGGAGGCTAAATCTTCGTGCAATGGGCATGGATCATTGATCCATTATATTGGATGAAGAAAAAATATGACAGTTGATCCAGATCATTTTCTGCTATGCGACAAAACGTCACACTCGCGACCGCTTATTCACAACATGAGGCCATGATTTATGGAAACCTACAATTATAAAGTCGTTCGGCAATTTGCCATTATGACGGTCATTTGGGGTATCGTGGGCATGACTGTGGGTGTATTCATTGCGGCTGAGTTGATCTGGCCTGACCTGAGTATGCAGATTCCATGGTTAACCTACGGTCGTTTACGCGCATTGCATACCAATGCCGTAATCTTTGCTTTTGGCGGTTCCGCCTTGTTTGCGACATCTTATTATGTAGTGCAGCGAACCTGTCATACCCGTCTGTTTAGCGACGGACTGGCCGCCTTTACTTTCTGGGGCTGGAATCTCGTCATATTGTCGGCCGCCATTACCTTGCCACTGGGCCTGACCAGCAGTAAGGAATACGCCGAACTGGAATGGCCGATTGATATCCTGATCACGCTGGTGTGGGTGTCCTATGCGCTGGTTTTCTTTGGCACCATTATGCAGCGCAAGGTCAAACATATTTACGTGGCCAACTGGTTTTACGGGGCTTTCATCCTGACCATCGCGGTGCTGCATTTGTTTAATAATGCCGAGCTGCCAATTGCATTGTTCGGCGGTACCGACTGGTTCAAGTCTTATTCCGTGTATCCGGGCGCAATCGATGCGATGGTGCAATGGTGGTACGGCCATAACGCAGTCGGTTTCTTTCTGACAGCCGGATTTCTCGGCATGATGTATTACTTCATTCCTAAGGTGTCAGAGCGACCGGTATTTTCCTATCGTCTTTCAGTGGTGCATTTCTGGGCCCTGATCTCGACTTATATGTGGGCCGGTCCTCACCACCTGCACTACACCGCGCTGCCGGACTGGGCACAATCACTGGGCATGGTGTTTTCCCTGATTTTGCTGGCACCGAGCTGGGGCGGCATGATCAATGGCATCATGACGCTGTCGGGTGCCTGGCACAAGTTGCGCACCAACCCGATCCTGAAGTTCCTGATTGTTTCGCTGTCTTTCTACGGCATGTCCACATTTGAAGGCCCGATGATGGCGATCAAGACGGTTAACGCGTTGTCGCACTACACCGACTGGACGGTCGGCCACGTACACTCCGGTGCGCTCGGCTGGGTGGCGCTGGTGTCGATCGGTTCCATGTACGCGCTGATCCCCTGGGTTTTCAATAAGGAGGGTATGTACAGCACCCGCCTGATCGATACCCATTTCTGGATCGCTACCATCGGCGTCGTACTGTATATCGCTGCGATGTGGATTTCCGGTGTCATGCAGGGTCTGATGTGGCGTGCGGTGAATGCCGATGGCACCCTGACCTACAGCTTCGTGGAATCCGTACAGGCATCCTATCCTTTTTACTTCGTGCGCTTGCTCGGTGGAATCCTGTTCCTCAGCGGTATGTTGATCATGGCGTATAACGTGTACAAAACCGTCGCCGGGTCTTCTGTCAAAGACGCCAAAGTTGTGCAGCCTGCCTAGGAGATTGAACAATGAGTCATGAAATAGTTGAAAAAAATGTAGGGCTGATGGCGTTGATTATCGTCATCGTCATCAGCTTTGGTGGACTGGCGGAAATCGTCCCGCTGTATTTTATGGACGATACCACCCAGCCGGTCGAAGGCTTGAAGCCCTATAGCGCGCTGCAACTGGAAGGCCGTGATATTTATATTCGCGAATCCTGCAATGCCTGTCATTCGCAAATGATTCGTCCTTTCCGCGCTGAAACCGAGCGTTACGGTCATTACTCGGTAGCCGGTGAATTTGTCTACGACCATCCGTTTCTGTGGGGTTCCAAACGCACCGGGCCGGATCTGGCTCGCGTCGGTGGCCGTTATTCCGATGACTGGCATGTCGCGCATCTGATGAATCCGCGAGATGTGGTGCCGGAGTCGAATATGCCGATGTTTCCGTGGCTGGCTGAAAACAAGCTAGACGGTGTCAATACCGCTGCCAAGATGAAAGCGCTGCAGGCATTGGGCGTGCCTTACAGCGATGAAGAAATCGCCAAAGCCGCAGCCGAAGTCAAGGATAAGACCGAGATGCAGGCACTGGTTGCCTATCTGCAAAACCTCGGCACAGCCGTCAGCATTCGCTAGGAGGTTGTGATGAGTGGAACAGTACATGGTATCTGGACGCTGGTGGTAATGATCAGCATGCTCGGTGTGTTTGCCTGGGCCTGGAGCTCCCGCCGCGAGGCGGACTTCAAAGAAGCCGCCCGGCTCGCGCTGGATGAAAATAATTTAAACGCGGAACAGGAGAAATCAGCATGACTCCATTTTTCAACTGGTGGGTAATCGTACTTACCCTGGTCAATATCTTTGCCTGTTATTGGCTGATCAAATGGACGATGAAGACGCGTCCGGAAGAAGCGGCCTCGGGCGAGCCGACCGGACATGCCTGGGACGGTGTGCAGGAGTTGAACAACCCGCTGCCCAGATGGTGGCTGTGGCTGTTTTATTTCACCATCGTGTTTTCTCTGGCCTATCTGGTCATTTATCCGGGGCTGGGCAACTTTGCCGGTATCGGTGGCTGGTCTTCGAAGGGACAATATGACCAGGAAATCGCCGACTCCAATGCCAAGTATGGCCCGATGTTTGCGGCCTTTTCGGCGAAGTCGATCCCCGAACTGGCGAAGGATGACAAAGCCATGAAAGCCGGTGAACGCCTGTTCAGTAATTATTGTACACAGTGTCACGGATCGGATGCCAAGGGTGCAACCGGTTACCCCAACCTGGCCGACAAGGACTGGCTGTACGGAGGCGCGCCGGAGCAAATCGAGCAGTCCATTTTGCATGGTCGAAATGGCGCGATGCCTGGCTGGTTGCCGATGCTGGGTGAGGAAAAGGTCGGGAATGTGGCCAACTATGTGCAGTCACTCAGCGGTCGCCCGGTCGATCAGGCTTCCGCCGATGCCGGCAAGCAAGTGTTCATGACCATGTGTGTGGCTTGCCACGGCATGGACGGCAAGGGTAATCAGGCGCTTGGTGGAGCCAATCTGACCGACAGCACCTGGCTGCATGGCGGAACCGCTCGACGCATCAAGGAAACGATTGCCAAAGGCCGTAACAGCCACATGCCGGCGCATGACAAGTTCCTTGGTAAAGACAAGGTACATCTGCTCGCCGCCTATGTGTATAGCCTGTCCAATAAATAAGCAATAAAACGATCGATGCTGCCGGCAATTGAAAACCGGCGGCGATGATTTTTCTGTTTACCTGCCGGGACAGTAGCGCAAAGATATCTCCCCCGATGAGCGCTACTGTTACGGCTTTTTTTCGCCTTTTCCGACGCCATTGCAGGCGTTTTTTCCGTCTGGCACATTTGCCCTGCTGGTTTGATTTGATGATATCGCCGTGTTATTACAGGCGATCTGGTATCCCGACGTATTCGGGCTTCGCATCAAAATTCAGAACGACACCGTGAAAAACAAACCATCCCGACAACCCGGAAAACCGAAATGCTGATACAGAGCCAGACTTCGCAGTGGCAATTCTGGATCGACCGTGGTGGCACCTTCACCGACGTGGTTGCGCTAACACCGGATGGACGCATCCTCACCGACAAGCTGTTGTCGGAAAACCCTGACCAGTATCGGGATGCCGCCATCGAAGGCATCCGCCGTCTGGTGGCCGGGCAAACAGATGTATCGCAGAAAGAACTAACGCCGCATCAAAACCGCCAGCCTTTCACCATCAAGATGGGTACTACGGTGGCGACCAATGCGCTGCTAGAGCGCAAGGGTAATCCGACCCTGCTGGTGATCACGCGCGGTTTTGCCGATGCGCTGCGCATCGGTTACCAGAACCGCCCGGAGCTGTTCAGCCTGAAAATCCACCTGCCCGATATGCTCTACAGCGAAGTGCTGGAAGTCGATGAGCGCATCGATGCGCACGGCGAAGTGTTGCAAGCAATCCATCCGCAAACGGTCAAGACCGGTCTGCAGCAGGCTTTCGAGCGTGGCATCCGCTCGGTCGCCATCGTGTTCATGCATGGCTTTAAATTCAATGACCATGAAAAAAAGGTAGCTGAGCTGGCGCAAGAAGTCGGCTTTACCCAGATTTCCACCAGCCATCAAACCAGCCCGCTGATGAAACTGGTCTCGCGCGGCGATACCACCGTGGTCGATGCCTATCTGTCGCCGATTCTGAAGCGCTATGTACAACAGGTTGCGGACAAATTGCAGCAAATTAATCCGGCGCAGAATCGTCTTCAATTCATGCAGTCCAGCGGCGGGCTGACCGAAGCCCATCGCTTCGCCGGCAAGGATGCGATTCTGTCCGGCCCGGCCGGTGGCGTGGTCGGCATGGTGGAAACCGCCACTGCCGCTGGTTTCGACCAGTTGATCGGCTTCGACATGGGCGGCACCTCGACCGATGTTTGCCATTTTGCCGGAGAATTCGAGCGCGCGTTCGATACCGAAGTGGCTGGTGTGCGCATGCGCGCGCCGATGATGCGCATCCACACCGTCGCCGCCGGTGGCGGCTCGATTCTGCAATTCGATGGCGCGCGTTATCGGGTCGGGCCGGAATCGGCCGGGGCCAACCCCGGCCCGGCCTGCTACGGCAATGGCGGCCCGTTGTGCGTGACCGATTGCAACGTCATGCTGGGCAAGATCCAGCCGGATTTCTTTCCCGCCTTGTTTGGTGAGGATGGCCAACAGCCGCTTGAGGTGGTGCAGGTGCAGCAGCAATTTTCGCAACTTGCCGAGGATATCTTCGAAGCTACCGGCAAGCGCCCGGACGAGCAACAGGTGGCGGCCGGTTTTCTCGCCATTGCGATCGAAAATATGGCCAATGCAATCAAACAGATTTCGGTGCAGCGTGGTTACGACGTGGCCGAATACACGTTGTGCTGCTTCGGTGGCGCGGGCGGTCAGCACGCCTGCCTGGTGGCCGATGCGCTGGCGATCAAACGTGTTTTTCTGCATCCGTTTTCCGGCGTGCTGTCGGCTTACGGTATGGGGCTGGCCGATTTGAATCAAATCCATGAGCGCAGCGTCGAGCTGCCGCTGGAGCAAGGCATCATGGCGCAGATGGAAACCCTGCGTCAGCAATGTCTGGAGCAGGGGCGGGGTGATTTGTTACAGCAGGGTGCGCGAGCGGCGCAATTGAAATCCATCAGTAAGCTGCATTGCCATTATGCCGGTTCCGACACCAGCCTGCCGGTGGCATTTGGAGAGGTGGCGGCGATGAAAGCCGAATTCGAAGCGCAACATCGTCAGGCTTTCGGCTTCATTCTGCCGCACAAGGCGTTGATCGTGCAGTCGATCGAGGTCGAGGTCATCGCGCATAATCCGCCGCCGCAGCTGCGCCAGCCGGATAATCGTAATGTCGAGTTGATCGCGCAGGCGGCGTTGCCGGTGATGATGGCAGGACGCGAACAGGTCGCCGCATTTTATCAACGCGATGCACTGCCGGTCAATGTCGACATCAACGGCCCGGCCATCATCATCGAAGCAACCGGCACCATCGTCATCGAGCCGGGCTGGCGCGGCGTGCTGACCGAGCAAAACAATATCGTGCTGGAACGCTATCAGCCGTTGCCCGAGCGTTTCGCCGTGGGCACCGATGTCGATCCGGTGATGCTGGAAATCTTCAATAACCTGTTTATGTCGATCGCCGAGCAAATGGGTTCGGTGCTGGAAAACACGGCGGTGTCGGTCAACATCAAGGAACGGCTGGATTTTTCCTGCGCGGTGTTCGATGTCGAGGGCGATCTCATTGCCAATGCGCCGCACATGCCGGTGCACCTTGGCTCGATGAGCGAAAGCATCAAGACGGTCATCCGCGAACATGCCGGCAACATGCGCAAGGGCGATGCCTTCGTGCTCAATGCACCGTACAACGGTGGCACCCATTTGCCCGATGTCACGATCATCAAGCCGGTGTTCGACGACGCAGGAAATAGAGTGATTTTTTATGTCGCTTCGCGTGGCCATCATGCCGATATCGGTGGCATCACGCCCGGTTCGATGCCGGCCAATTCCACCCGTGTCGAGCAGGAAGGCATCCTGCTCGATAACATCCGCATCGTCGATGGCGGGCGTTTTCTGGAAAACGAAATTCGCGCCTTGCTCGCTAGCGGGCGCTGGCCGGCACGCAATATCGATACCAATATCGCCGACTTCAAGGCGCAGCTTGCGTCCTGCGAAAAAGGCATGCAGGAATTGTTGCGCATGGTCGAGCATTACAGCCTGCCGGTGGTGCACGCCTACATGAAGCATGTGCAAAACAATGCCGAAGAATCGGTGCGCCGCGTGCTCGATGTGTTGCACGATGGCGAGTTTTGCTACGCAATGGACGATGGCTCAAAGATTTGCGTGAAGATTACGCTGAACAAATCCGCACGCAGCGCGACGATCGATTTCAGTGGCACCAGTTCGCAGCATGCATCCAATTTTAATGCGCCCTCGGCGATCACGCGCGCGGCGGTGCTGTATGTGTTTCGCTGTCTGGTCGATGACATGATTCCGCTCAACGAGGGTTGCCTCAAGCCGCTGCAAATCATTTTGCCCGAAAACTCGATGATCAGTCCGCGCTACCCGGCGGCGGTGGTGGCCGGCAATGTCGAAACCTCGCAAGCCATTGTCGATACCCTGCTCGGCGCGCTCGGCGTGGCGGCGGCTTCGCAGGGCACGATGAATAATGTCACCTGGGGTAATGCGCAGTTTCAGTATTACGAAACCCTGTGCGGTGGCGAGGGCGCGAGCGATGGCCATGATGGTTGCAGCGCGGTGCACACGCACATGACCAATTCGCGCCTGACCGATCCGGAAGTGCTGGAATGGCGCTTTCCGGTGTTGCTGGATTCTTTCTCGATTCGTCATCATTCCGGTGGAGAAGGACAATATCGCGGCGGCGATGGCGTTGACCGCCGCGTGCGTTTCAACGAAGCGATGTCACTGAGCCTGCTCACCGGACATCGACGCGTACCGCCGTATGGCATGCACGGTGGTAAGCCAGCAAAATGCGGTGAAAACTGGCTGCAAAAAGCCGATGGTGAAATGATCGCGCTGGGCGCGACCGACAGTGTCGAGGTTGATCCCGGTGATACCCTGGTCATCAAAACCCCGGGCGGTGGCGGCTATGGCGACAAAGCGAAAAAGAGAGAATCATGAGCGATACGCATCACAAGCCGATCGTGTCATCGGCGCATCTGGTTAGCGAGCAAAGCGCCGAACTGAGCGAGCTGGAATATGGCATGATCATCGCCAACCACGCCTTCCAGCGCTGGATGGTGCGCTGCATGACTGCCACCGGCATCGCCGTTCTCAGTCCACTCGATATCTTGATTCTGCACAACGTCAATCATCGCGAGCGCGCCAAGAAAGTGGCCGATACCTGCTTTAATCTGAATATCGAAGATACCCACACCGTGAATTATTCGCTGCGCAAACTGGTGAAATCGGGGCTGGTGCAAAACCAGCGCAAGGGCAAGGAAACCTTTTCAAAACCACGGACAAAGGGCAAAAAACCTGTCAGGACTACCGCGAGATTCGTGAAGAATGCCTGATGGAATCGCTCTGCACACTCGGCGTCGAGAATGAAAAACTCGGTGAAATCGCGGGTATTCTAAGATCCCTGTCCGGCCTGTAAGATGAAGCGGCGCGGGCGGCGGCCTCTTTGTGAGTGTCTCTCGCCAAAATTTTTACTGACTGACCACCTATTTGCTGCGGCATTTCTTTACCGGTTATCTGCTTTTAGGCTGCTCTTCCTCGGAATGTGAATTAAATCTCAATCAAGGAATTCGTTTGAATTTTATTAAAATTGGGACTATATTCCCAAACAAACAGGAAAGATGATCCTGAATTTGTATTCCAAACATGAGGAACTGTTACCATGAAAAAGTCATTCAAACCCGCCGTTTTACCCGCCCTGATCGCCAGCACCCTGATGTTGAGTGCTTGCGGTAGCAGTGAACCCACCGACGCTACGGCTACTGCTGATAACAGTGCGGCCAAATCCTTTTCCGGCATCATCACCGGTTTTGGCAGTGTTTTCGTCAATGGTGTCGAGTTCGAAACCGAACAAGCCAGCTTTGAAGTGGATGATGACAGCAACAGCGACCAGTCCGATTTACGCATTGGCATGCGAGTCACGCTCCGAGGCAGTGTCAATGACGACGGCATGACCGGCAGCGCGCAGTCAATCGTCTATGAAAATGAATTGAAAGGTCCGGTCAGTGCGCTGACGCAAACCTATGATGCGGTCGATCCGACCCTGCTGGTATCGGTGACGCTGACTATTTTCGGTCAGCAAGTCGAAGTCACGGCAGATACTACTTTCGATGATGACTACGGCTTGACCATGGCGACGCTGCAGGTGGGTGACGTGCTCGAGGTGAGTGGTTTCAGTACAGCCAGTGGCATCGTGGCTACACACATCGAAAAACAGAAAGCTGGCAGCTTTGATGAAACCGATCCGGTCGAGCTGAAGGGTGAAATCAGCGAAGTAACCGCGAATAGTTTTCTGTTACGTGGTTTACAGGTGCAATTCGACGATACTACGGAATTCGACGATGGTTTGACGGCTGACGCTCTGGTAAATGGCCTGTTCGTCGAAGCCAAAGGGCTGTTCGATAGCACCGCCAATGTATTGATGGCGAGCAAGATCGAAGCGACTCACGATCAGTTCGAAGATGATGAAGACGAAGTCGAAATCGAGGGTGTGGTCTCTGATTATGATGCGGATGCCCAAACCTTTATGCTGCAGGGTGTGACGGTGGATTTTTCCGCCGCTGTGACCCTGTCTCCGGCCAATCTGCAAATTGCCGATGATCTCAAGCTGGAAGTGGAAGGTGATATGCAAAACGGCGTTCTGGTCGCCAGCAAGATCAAGCAGCGCGGGCAGAAAATCAAGGTGAAAGCCCCTGTCGCATCGATCAATGACATCGATACAGCCGACCCGTCCATTTCTCTCAGCCTGTTCGGCGGCACCGGCAATATCACAGTTCGTGTCAGTGGCCAGACCGAGATGAAAGACGATCAGGGCGAACAGGATCACATTACGTTGGCGGATTTGAATGTCGGCGACTATGTCGAAATCAAGGCTTTTTATGATGGCACTGCCGTGATCAATGCGGTGGAACTGGAACGCGACGAAATGGACAAGATTCGTCTGCAAGGCCCGCTCGCTGGGTTTGACCCGGTAGCGATGACGGTTACCCTGTTCGATCAGGATTTCGACCTGAGTCAGGCCAGTTTCTCGGCCGGTGATATGGATGTGAGCCTGAGCGATTTTTACGCTGCGCTGGTGGATGGCCAGTTTATCAAGCTGACCGACAAGAACGCCGATGGCGTGATTGACGAAGTCGAACTGGAGCATGAAGACGATTGATTCGACTCAATCCGGTTTGACCTGATTCGATCAGTTTGTAACCTGCAATCCCTGTTGTCGATTGGCGGCAGGGATTTTTTTGTCGGCTTGCTATTTTCTGTAATAGGTTTTAAATTAAAACTTATTTTGTCTTGATCGAGCTACAAGAACCATGACTTCCGAACATTCCGGCGTAAACACTGCCACCCGATACACTCTGGCTGAAGAAATCGCCCACACCATCACGCATGGCATCGGTGCTTTGCTCAGTATTGCCGGTCTGGCCGTGCTGGTGGCTTTTGCCAGTACGCGGGGTGATGCCTGGCATGTCGTCAGCAGCAGCATTTATGGTGCCACGCTGATCATTTTGTATAGCGCATCATCGTTATATCACGGCGTAACACAGCCCCGAGTCAAATCCATTTTGCAGCAGTTCGACCATGCCGCCATCTATCTGCTGATCGCCGGCACCTATACACCTTTTTTGCTGGTCAATCTGCGTGGAGTCTGGGGCTGGAGCCTGTTCGCGGTGATCTGGACGCTGGCACTGTTTGGCATGGTGGCCGAATTTATTCATGCGCCTCGCTTCAAAAAGCTGTCGCTTTGGCTGTACTTGGGTATGGGCTGGATCGTGGTGCTGGCGATCAACCCGATGCTGGAAAATGTCGCTCCCGGCGGATTGATTCTTTTACTGCTGGGCGGGCTCAGTTATTCGCTCGGTGTGATCTTTTATGTGCGTGAACAAATGGCGTACTCACATGCGATCTGGCATTTGTTCGTGCTGGCTGGCAGCGTGTTTCACTTCTTTTCGATCCTGTTTTACGTGATTCCCTGAGATTGATCGAAGCCGATCGGCCTTAGCCGAACAGCCGAAAAGGGCGCATGAGCGCCCTTTTTTATTGCCCGCAAGGAAATCCGAAAATGAATACAGAAAGTGTTGATCGATTATTTTGCGGCTGCGCCTGTGAGTTTACCCAACGCTGCGGATACCTTGTGCAGAATCAAATCACAGCCTTCGATGTTGTGGCGTTTTTGCAGATACAGCGGGTTATTGTAGGAAATCCAGACTTGCTGTTCGTTGTCTTGCCAGACCAGCGCCTTTTGCGGCAGATCGATCGCAACAGTCGGCGCACACTGCATCAGCTTGCTGCCGATTTTCGGGTTGCCGAAAATGATCAACTGGGTCGGGTTGATATCGATGCCGACCTTCTTTGCCGCGCTGGAGTGCTGCACACGATTGAAGATCGTCATGCCTTTGGATTTTAGAATCTTTTCGAGCTTGTTGGCGGTGTCATTGACTGAATGGGTGCTTTTGATATTGACCATGCCCTGGGCGGCCAGGGCGGAGAATGAAAGCGGTAAAACGGTGATGAGAATAAACAGTTGCTTGATCATGGCGGTTCCTTTTTATTGAGAGTTTGAGTTTGTCCGTTCTGTTAGAGAGGGAAGTTGCGAATAAATTCCCCAGCGAATGCAGGTATTTACCTGACGACCCGCGTCCGGTGCAGGATTAGCTTTTTTCGCGCCGTGAGCACTTTTACTCCATATCCGGCAAGCAGGTTCAACAGTACCGTGGCAATCAAAATCAATGGAATGCCTGCCAGTCCGGCATCATGCAGCGTGCCTTGCCAACTCAAAGTGAATGTCATCATCCACGACTATATGGCAGCTTTGACCAATCCGAGCAAAAAGCATGATAAACCGGACTGGGCTCGACCAGACCGGGGCTGACATAAGCCGGCAGTAGCATGCTCAGTAGCTACATACCGCGCCTCAGTTCTTGCAGCGAATCGTCCTGAAATTTGTCGGAGAACAGACTTAAGGCAAAAACCACCAGCACCATGTCGAGAAAGATCACGGCCAGCAGGGGTAAGCTGCCGCTGACCGGCGCGTCGATTCAGCGCAGGCAAGTTCATCAATCGGTTCTCAATCGATAGCCGGGCTTCTGGCCGATCAGCAAACCATGCGTCTGCAGCCACTGTCTGGCATCCTCGGCATCCTGTTCGAACCAGGCTTGAGCCGAGCCGAGGCGAAAGCTATAGCCCCAGGCATCCATGTCTTTGAACATGCGCTGTCGACCCAGTTGCGGGATGTCATCGGCCAGTACAATCTGCAGATAGCAGACGGCGTTTTCTTCGTCATAGTCACCGGCGGCATCGGTGTGCAGTGCGCTGCGGCGTTGTTCATCCATGCAAATGTAATGGCAACTCTCATGCAGAATCGAATGCACGGGCGTATCGGCGCGTGCATACACACGATTGTCGATCAAACCGGCTTCTTCATCGCCCCAGAAGCTGCCGGGAATCTCTTCGTCGTGTGCGGTTGGTTGCAGTTGCAAGCCGTAACGCTTCAGTAAACGTGGCAAGGCATCATCGGTCAGTTGCTGCAGTCGCAGGACGCCGGACGCTTCGTTCATCAGGCTTTAGGCATCAGGCATCAGGCTTGACGGTGGTCAGGCCCAGCGATTCCCAGGCTTGCATGCCGCCGCGATAATATTTGAGCTTGTGCGGCGGATAGCCCAGTCGCAATAATTTACGGATATTGGTCGGTGCCTGGCCGCACCACAGGCCGTTGCAAAACAGCACCAGCGTTTTGGCATAGCTGAAGTCGAGCAAGGTATCCCCGCGGTGGACGCCGAATCGTTCTTCGAGCAGGTCGGCGATCTCTTCTTCGTTGTCCTGGGTCAGTAATTTGTACGGGATATTGACCGAGCCCGGAATGGTGCCGCGCTTGACCCATTTGCGCGTGCGCGAATCGATGACCAGTACCTTGTCGTCATCGCTTGAGGCCTGCTGCAGGTATTCGAGCATCTTGCGTTCACCGATGGTTTCCACGCCCGGTGCCAGCGTCAAAGGCTGGATGCAAAACGGCGGGCAGGGGCGCGAGGTTTTGGCAAAGGCATCGCGGATCCGGTGTTTTGTATCCTGATTGCGCCGGATGGTGACCGGACGTCCATCATGCTCGACCTGAATGCTGTCGATACTGCGGGTAATCTTGACCTTCAGCCCGTTGCTGACGGCGGGTACGGATTCATCGGCTGGTAGTGGGCTTGCCAGAACAAAACCCAGCAGGGTCAGGGTCGCGGTGATCATGTTTTTCATAAAAGACTCCGGATGATGTTAGCGCGAAGGGCAGTTGAGCAGGCTGTTGATGGTTTGTTCCAGTCGCCACCATTCTTCCTTTTCGTATTCGGAATGCTTGTGACGGGTACGGATAATCAGGTGGTTGATTGCACTGCCGAAGATGCCGAGTATGCCACCGATGTCGATGCCCGGCTGGTTGAAATGCAGGCGCACCTTTTTCACCAGCAGCATGCCTTGCTCACTGCGGATTTTGTGCAAAGCCCGGGTCAGCGGGTTGCTGGCCGATAATTCCCAGGCCATGATTTCCTGCGTTAGCGGCCGTGCCTGCAGGGCTTCGATATGGCGTTTGAGTAGTCGTTCGAGAAATTGCGGCAGCGACAGCTGGCTGATTTCATCCATGTTTTCGGTGATGACTTCATCCACTGTCCACCACAGGTCGTGGCTTTCGGCAAAGCGTTGCAGCAAGCCATCGAAGCCGCCGAAATAGCGGTAAATCAAGACTTTATCGCAACCGGCCTGACGCGCGATGGCATTGATGCCGACCGCCGGAAAGCCCTGCTGCAACAGAATGTGTTCGACCGCATCGAGTATACGTTGCTCGGTGAGAATTCGGCTTTTCTTCATGGCGCATATTATATCGATTGTGGCGATAGCTGTCGCTATCCAGTGACCTTTTTGCTTTGCTGCCAGAAGGCTTCCATTTGTTCCAGTTGCTGCGCTGAAAATTCGATTCCGGCAGCTTGCATCTCTGCCACCACATAATCGAAGCGACGGATAAATTTTTCATTGGTTTGGCGCAACGCAGTGTCGGCATCGATATCGAGATGACGCGCCAGATTGACACAGGCAAACAGGACATCGCCCATTTCAGCCTGTGCATGCGCCGTGTCGCCCGATGCGATGGCTTCGCGCAGCTCGCCGATTTCCTCTTCAATCTTGTTCAGCACCGGGGTCGCATCCGGCCAGTCGAAATGGTATTGCGCGGCGGCATCCTGCAGCTTTTGCGCACGAATCAGCGCCGGTAATTTGTGGTCGACTGTGTCCAGTACCCGCTCAGGGCTTGGCGGTGATTTTTGCTTGAGTTGTTGCCACTGCGATTTTAATTGTTCATCGTCGAGGTCACGCCGGTGGGTCGGGTCAAATACATGCGGATGGCGCTGGGTCATTTTTTCGACAATGCCTTCGATCACATCATCGATGTCGAACTGGCCGTTTTCGCGGGCAATCTGTGAGTGGAATACGATGTGAAACAGCAGATCGCCGAGTTCTTCGCGAATGTGGTCACTGTCTTCGCGGTCGATCGCCTGTAGTAATTCGTAGGTTTCTTCGAGTGTATAGTGGCTGATGCTGTGGCTGGTCTGGCGGATATCCCACGGGCAGCCATTCTCGGGGTCGCGCAATGCGGCCATTAATTCGGTGAGTTTGTGTAAAGTGTGCATAGTTATTGGCAAAGCGGGCAAACAGCGTGATAATACGCGACCTTTAAAATGAGCTCGAACGATTTATGTCTGACCGAACCGAACAAATGAAAAACTGGCTCGATGGCCTGGGCTATAGCGATTATTCATTGCAGGCGGCGAGTGAAGATGCCAGCTTCAGGCGCTATTTTCGTCTGCAGCAAGGTGATCAATCGTGGATCGTGATGGATGCGCCGCCCGAAAAAGAGCCCTGCGACCAATTCGTCAAGATTGCCGAACGCTTGCGCGAGATTCGTCTCAGCGCACCGGAAGTGATCCATCAAAACCATGACGACGGATTTCTGGTTTTAACCGATTTCGGCGATATCTCCTATCTTGATCATCTCGCACCGGAAACCGCCAACAGTCTGTATGGGGATGCCAAGGCGGCGTTGCTGCAGATGCAGACCCGGCTCGAGGCGGATGACTTGCCGCTGTATGACGAAGACATGCTGCGCGTGGAAATGGAAATGTTTCGCGAATGGTTTCTGGAAAAGCTGCTCGGCATCGAACTTTCTCCGAACCAGAACGGACTGTGGCAAATGACTACCGACACGCTGGTCAAGAATGCGCTGGAGCAACCGCAATGTTTTGTGCACCGGGATTATCATTCGCGCAACCTGATGCATATCGAAGGCAGGAATCAGGGACGTAACCCGGGGATTCTGGATTTTCAGGATGCGGTCAAGGGCCCGGTGACCTATGACCTGGTGTCTCTGCTGCGCGACTGCTATATCGAATGGCCGGAACCGCAGGTCGATCAGTGGGTGCTCGACTATTTCGATTTTGCCGTGCTGGAACATTTGCAGGGCATCAAACCGGCGCAATTCATGCGCTGGTTCAATTTGATGGGCGCGCAGCGTCACCTGAAAGCGATCGGTATTTTCTCTCGTCTCAAATTGCGTGATGGCAAGGATCAGTTTCTGCAGGATATTCCGCGCACGCTGAATTATCTGAAGGTTGTGGGTACGGCTGAAATGAGCATGGTCGGACTGAATGCGCTGATCAATGAATTGTCGCTGACCTTCCGCGTCAAGAGCATGATTCGGTAACGCGCTTGAACGCGATGATACTGGCGGCGGGGCGTGGTGAACGCATGCGTCCGCTGACCGATAGTTGCCCGAAACCTTTGCTGCCAATCAATGGCAAGCCGCTGATCGTGTATCACATCGAGGCGCTCAGTCGCGCCGGCATCGATTCCATCGTCATCAACACCAGTTGGCTGGCCGATCAAATTGTCAATGCATTGGGGGATGGCGCGGATTATGGCGTCAAAATCCGCTACAGCCACGAACCGCAAGCGCTGGAAACCGCCGGTGGCATCATCCATGCGCTGCCGTTGCTCGATGATGAATTCATCGTCGTCAATGGCGATGTCTTCAGTGACTTTGATTTCGTAAATCTGAAGGATTTCGAGCGGTCGGCACAGTTGGTGCTGGTGGATAATCCACTCCATCATCCCGACGGCGACTTTGCGCTCTGCGATGGCCTGTTGATGAATCGCGGTGACGAACTGTTTACGTTTTCCGGCATCGCGGCGTATCGAAAATCCTTCTTTCATTACCTGCCCGACACGCATCAGCCATTAGCACCGTTACTGCGCAAGGCGGCGGATGATGAAGAGGTGGGCGCGCAGTATTACGGCGGTCGCTGGAGTGATGTCGGTACGGTGGAACGTTTGCAGGCTTTGCAGCAAGATTGAAAAAATCAATCGACGATTAAAATGGATGTGGCCCCGATATTGCGCCAAGGCTGATCGTATGTGTCACCAGATGGCTGTCGGCGGTCCAGTGATGAAGTTGGAAAGCGGGAGCATCCAGACAAAACTGCGAAGGATGTTGCAGGGTCAGATCCAGCCGTAAATGCAAACCGATGCTGGGTGCGGCGCTAACGATGGAACCATGCCAGCGAGTAAACATTGGCAGATGCACATGTCCGCAGATCAGTTGCTCGACACAGTGATATTTTTCGATGATCGCAGCGAGCCGCTCGGCACCGATGAAGCCATCGATATCCGTTTCTCGCACGCCCATTTTGACAGGTGGGTGGTGCGTGAAAATCATCGTGGGTCGGTCTGCAGCCGCGTCCAATTGCTGCTCGAGCCAGACGGCTCTGGCATCGCAGAATTCTCCTCCGGGGTGTTTGCTGCGCGTACTGTCCAGCGCGATCAGACGTAACGGGAATTCTTCGATCACGTAATTGATAAAATCATTTTCGAGGATCTGTGAAGTAACCGGGCAGTTCACCTGATCGAAACAGTTTTTCAGATTTCCCCGGCTGTCATGATTGCCGGGAATGACGAACCAGGGCATCCCGAGTGGAGTGAGTAATTCGGCTGCATACCGGTATTCATCAGGGTGATCCGAATAAGTGATATCACCGGTAATCAGCACCACGTCAGGTCTCGGAGTGAGCTGATTGATGTGTTCAACGCAATGCGTCAGGTTATCTGCCATCGACGCAACCGAGTAGGCTTTTTTACCCGGCACACTGATGTGGGTGTCGCTGATTTGTGCGATAAGCATGGGCTGGGAATCGCTTCGGGGCTCCGATTTCAAGGTGATTTTCAGGTCGATTTGGCTTTGTTTTTGCGAACCGACAGGATGAAATTGATTATCGCGGCGATGGTGATGACCAACACGATCAAAAATGAAATGGCATTCAGTACCGGCGTTGAGCTAAAACGGATGCGCGAATACAGGTCGATCGGCAAGGTGGGATCAGAGCCTACCAGAAAAATTGTGGTGTTGATGTTGGAAAAACTGAGCAAAAAGGCCACGATAAACGCACCGATGATGGCCGGGCGCAGGTAGGGAATCGTTACATACCAGATGGACTGCAAGCGCGTGGCCTTGAGGCTGAGCGCGGCTTCTTCCAGCGTGCGATCGAATTTTTTCAGGCGTGCACCGACCAGCAGCATGACGTAAGTTGCGCCGAAAGAAAACTGACCCAGCACGACGAGGCCATAGCTGGGGCGGAAGAATTCGACATCGATGCCGAAATTATTTTCGATGGTAGTACCGACATAGGTTGAGCTGATCAGGATCGAAATACCCAGAATCACACCGGGGATGACCAGCGGCGCGATGGCGAGAAAATACAGGAAACCTTTGAAGTGGAAGTCTTCTTCTTCAAACAGCAGCGCGGCGATGGTACCGATTACTGTCGACATTAAAGCCACGATGATTCCGGTGCTGAGGCTGGTCGAAATACTCTGCATCAGGTTTTCATCGGCAAACACGCCTTCGCGCGCATCATTGTTGGCAAAAAACCAGTCCAGCGTGAAACCATTCCACGGCAAGGCAATGAAATCTGAATCATTGAACGCGAGCACCGAAATGGCTGCCAGCGGCATAATCAAAAACAGAAAAAACAGCGAGACATAAACGAAATAACTGATTCGGTACGTTCGCGTGGTGGGAAGAGAGCGAATCATGAGGCTACCCTGTCGAGTCGTTGGCCGGATAGTTTCAGCGCCAGCCAGATGATGCTGGAGGATAACAATAGCAGCAAGAAACCAAAGGCTGCACCTTCGTTCCAGTTAAAGGTGGCGAGGAATTCATTATAGATTTGTTCGGTGAACCACAGTGAACTTTTGCCACCGAGTATGTTCGGCGCGAGATAATCGCCGATGACCAGCATGAAAACAATAATGGCACCTGACACGATGCCGGGCATGGAGTAGGGAATGATGATACGGGTAAAAATAGTCCATTTGGATGCGCCCAGATCGCTCGCTGCTTCGATCAGCGAATCATCCATACTTTCCAGTGTCGACATCACCGGCACCACCATAAACAGCATGGAGATATACAGCAAACCAATGATCATGCTGAAATTGGTGTACAACAAATTCAAAGGAGAATCGATGACGCCGATGGAGATCAGTAACTCATTGATAATACCGTGATCACCGAGCA
>JANTFI010000029.1 GCA_024763505.1 Gammaproteobacteria bacterium | reverse complement strand
ACCTTGCCGTATATGAGTCCGGAGCAGATTCAGGGTGAAGTCGCGCAAATCGACCAAAGCTCGGATGTCTACAGTCTCGGCATCATCGCCTGTGAATTGATCGCCGGTTGCCATCCCTATGCCCTGCACGGTCTGTCGTTGAGTGAAACACTGGAGCATCTGCTGACCGCATCGCTCAAGCCGGCCTCGGCTTTCAACCCGGCCGTGCCAGAGGCGCTGGATCGCATTCTGGCGCAAGCAGTGAATCGCGAAAAGGCGTATCGATATCTGTCTGCCAAAGCCCTGCGCGATGATCTGCAACGCTATCGAGATGGCAAGCCGGTGCAGGCGCGCGGGCAGCCAACCTGGCAGGAATTGAAGCAGATTTACCGCCGCCACAGGTTGCCGGTAGTGACGGCGCTGGTGATTGTGGTCATGGCCACCTTCAGTGCTGCGGTCAGTGGCTGGTTTGCCTGGCAGGAAAACCAGTCGCGCAAGCAAGCCGAGCTGCAAATGCAAAAATCACAAAGCCTGTCGCAATTTCTGATCGATATGCTTGCCGCTGCCGACCCCGACTTGCGCGAAAACAACGACTTGACCGTGCGCGAACTGGTTTTGAATGCCGCCGGGCAATTGCATCAACAATTGGATGATCCGGCGCTGGAAGCCTCGATGCGATGCACCCTGGGTGATTCCTTGCGCTCGCTCGGCAGTTATCGTGAAGCGCGCGAACAAATCGAGCAGGCGCTGCAGAAAATCGAAACCAAAGACAGTGATCTCGATCACCAATGCCGGTTGGCGCTGGCGCTGGTCGAATCGAGCAGCGGTCACCGCGATCGCGCGCGTGGCATATTGCAAACCGTGCCGTTCGAGCCGGGCAGTCTGGCGTGGATCAGCGCTGAAATCGAGCAGGCTTTCATGGATCAGATGGAAGGCAAGACCGAAGCGGCCACCACCCGGCTGCAAACCGTGCTGGCATTACCCGATCAACAATTACCGGAGGACCATGAAAAACGTCTGACCGCGATGCACCATTTCGCCGATAACTTTCGTGAAGCCGGACAATACGAGCGGGCCGAGCAGGAAATGGCCAAAGTGGTCAAGCGTTTCGGGCAAGTGTACGGGGTTGCTCACCCGCGCACGCTGTATGTGCTGAATGACTATGGCACGACGCTGATCCGGCTCAATCGGCTGGCAGAGGCAGAAGACATTTTTCGCCGTGTGATCGAGGCGCGACAGTCGATTTATGGCGAGGATGACGAGCGGGTGATCACCGCCAGCATGAACTTGCTGAATATTCTGGTCGGGCGAAAAAAACTGGCCGAAGCGGATGAACTGAGTCAGCAATTGCTGGAACGTGTGAAAAAAACCCAATTGCTGGCGGAAAAAGTCATTCAACTGCGCGCCATGCGCGGCTATGTGCTGGAAGACCTCGGGCGGATCGCGGAAGCGGAAAAGCTGTACCGCGATACGCTGGTGTGGATGGCCAGCCAGCCGGACCGCACCATTCTGGAAATGATGCCGACGCGCAATAATCTGGCAATGTTGCTACTCAACAGCGGCCGCCTGAAAGAGTCACTGCAACAGTTTGATACCCTGCTCAACGGATTGGCCAAAGAATATGGTGATTCTCACCCCTACCATGCGATCATTGAAAACAATTATGGCGAGGCACTGGGGCAGGATGGTCAGTTGGATAAAGCCTTGCAACGATTGCAGCACAGTCACCGGATCCTGGTCGAATCGTTTGGTGAAGAGCATCCGCGTGTGATCAAGTCAGCGGCGCGCATGGAACGGGTTAAATCACTGAAAATCAACGGCACTCCGGGCTGATCAAACCACGCCGCGTGGCCTCCAGCGTCGCTTCCGATCGGCTGCTGATATCCAGAATCCGGTAAATCTCGCGGATATATCCATGCACGGTGTGGCTGCTGATGTCGAGCAATTCCGCCACTTCGCGATTTTTATAACCACGCCCGATCAATGTCAGCACTTCACTCAGGCGCGGGCTCAGGGTTTGTTCCGGTTCAGGCTGGAAATGACCGAGGATGCGTCGTGCGATGGCCGCTGAAAGCGCCGGTTGTCCGCGCATGGCGGCGGCCAGCATATCGACCAGTTGCTCGCGCGACTGCTCTTTCAGGATGTAACCCTGCGCTCCGGCCTGCAGTGCTGCGAACAGATGTTCATCATCGCTGAATGCGGTGGAGACGATGCGCAGGCAGTCCGGCGTGTTTTGCCTGATGGTATGCACAATCTCGATACCGGAGCCATCCGGCAAGCCGAGATCGATCAATGCAATCTGTGGTTTGAATTGACGCAACTGCTGTTGCGCCTGCGCCACGGTGCAGGCCAAAGTCAATTCGAGATCATTAAAACATTGGCTCATGGCATCGCTTAACCAGTCGGCGGTGTCGGCGTGGTCTTCCAGAATAAAGCCTCGTTGAATGACTGTTGAATCGTTCATGTCAAAGTGGCGTTCACGGTCAGGGTCAGGGTTACGCTAAAACCGCCTTGCTTGGCGTTTTGTGATTGTAACTGCGCGCCAATCTGTTTTGCACGCTCGGTCATCGAGCGCAGCCCGCGCCCGGGTTTGGCTGGCTTGTCCGAATCAGTGCCGACTCCGTCATCACAAAACTGCAGCGCGATTTGCGCTCCCTGCTGGCTGGCGCTAAAGGTGATGGTGGCGGCGTTTGCGTGTTTCAGTGTATTGCTCAGACATTCGCGAAAGATGCGGCTGATCGCAATCGCTTGCGGCGCCTGCAGCGCTTGTTCATTGAGTTTGGGTTCGACCTGCCATTGCAGATGAATCCCTGTTGGTTGCAGGCGGCCTTCCATTTCATTGCGCATATCGCCGAGCAACTCCGGTACGGTCAAACGCTTGTCGACCGTTTTGGCAATCGCTTCGCGCAGGTTTTGCAGCGCCACCCGGGCTAGGTCGGCCGCCTGCGGGTCGGCAGCCTTGTACACCAGATTAAGTAATTGCGCGCCGATATCGTCATGCAGGTTTCGGTAGATACGCTCGCGCTCCTGCCGCACCGCCTGATCGATGCGCGCGCGCAGGACACTTTCATCGTATTGCGATGTCGTAGCGGCTTTGATTTCCTTGCGCGTCAGCCAGACCAGAAATGCCATCGCGATTAAAAACGGTGCCAGAATGGAGATCATTAGAATGGCATCGAACAAACGAGACAAGGCCAGCCCGAACATCAACCCGGCCAGCAACAATAACGAGGGTTTGGCCCAGTGCTTCATGCTATGGCTTACTGGCGCAGGCCGATATAGACTCCGGCCGAGATCATGATCGAACCGGCAACCCGGTTGAGCCCGGTCATGGCGCGCTCGGAGCGAAAATAACGCCGTGCCCAGGATGCGGTGACGGCGATGCCCATCAAACCGATCATCAAGCCGAACAGGCACAGTACCGCAGCCAGAGCGATGTCCGAATTCGACAAGGCGGTCAAGTCCATGAAGGTGGGTAGAAAGGCGATATAAAACAGGATGACCTTCGGGTTGGAGGCCGAGATCAAAAAGCCTTGAGAAAGCCCGCTGAAAAAAGAAAACTGTCGGGAAACCGGCTGTTGACCTTCAAGATGGGAGCGGTCACTCCACATTTTCCAGCCCAGATAAATCAGGTATGCCGCGCCGATGATGCGGATGACAATAAACACTTCGCCCCAGTTTTGTGCAACCACTGCCAGACCGTAACAGGCCATCACCAGATAGATAATATCACTGGCCGCCATGCCCAGTGCCAGCCCGATGCAGGCACGTGCGCCCGAAGTCATGGCGCGGGCGAGAAGCGCGAACACGCCGGGACCGGGTGTGATGGCAAACACGATGATGGCGATAAAAAACAGCGCTGCGCTTTCGGGTGTCATCAGGTTTTCCTCGGGTTAAAGTGATCGGCAGGTTCTCCCGCATCACATTTCTTGCAGGACAGGGTTTGCCCGATTTGTTGCTGGCGCCCCGGTTGGGTTACCACCCACGGCCGATTGATAAAAGGCGGCTGATGGCGCACATGCTGAAAATGGCCGCAGGCCAGTTCGGCCACCCAGTCATTGTATTCATCACGATGATAGCCGGTAATTGCCTGTTTCATAAGGTTGTAATGCTTCGGTCGGTCGATCTGGTTCTCAATCGGCAGTGTATCTCTTTCTGGGCTATAAACAATGCGGGAACGAATGATTTAGCTGCCAATCTACTGAAAGGAGGATGCGGGGATCGCGATGGCCAATCTTTTTAACTATGAAAATCATATCCGCTTGACCGGCGGCATGTTGCTGCTGGCGTGGGCGGCGGCCAACGGGGTCTGGTGGGCAGTCGTACCGGCGGTGATGCTGGTTTACACCGGAGGCACCCGGTTTTGCCCGATCTTTCATGCGCTGGGCATTAACCGGGGTCGAGCCCGCGACGATTATCACTTGTCGCTGTTACCGAAACACAATCCGGAGCCGGTCTATCTGTTCAACCGCGAAGGCGAGCTGGTCTTTCGCAACCGCGCCGCGAAAGATATCCTGCCGCGCCTCAGTTCCATCGAAAACCTGCACCAGGGTAGCGACATCACTGAATTCAACCGGCTGGAAAACGAAAACGACATGATCGGATTCAAGGAAGGCGACAAACATTATTTGCTCAATTTCCAGCCGATCGAAGGTTCCAATCTGATTGCCGCGTATGGTTTCGATGTGACCCAATTGATCCGCGCCAATGAAGAAATCATCAACACGCAAAAGGAATTGATCGCCCGCATGGGCGAGATCGGTGAAACGCGCAGTCGGGAAACCGGCAATCATGTCAAGCGCGTGGCTGAATATTCGTACCAGCTGGCGCGGCTGTCCGGCTTGCCAGATGACGAAGCCGAGCTGTTGAAAATGGCATCACCGATGCACGATATCGGCAAGGTGGCGATTCCCGATCGTGTGTTGCTCAAGCCCGGCAAGCTCGATGCGGAAGAGTGGGAAATCATGAAAACCCATGCCAGCATAGGCCATGATTTGTTGCATCATTCAAAGCGGCCGATTCTCAAGGCGGCCGCGATTGTTGCCGGCCAGCATCACGAAAAATGGGATGGCAGTGGCTACCCGGCCGCACTGGCCGGCGAGGATATCCATATCTATGGCCGCATCACCGCGCTGGCGGATGTTTTTGATGCGCTCGGCAGTGAACGGGTGTATAAGAAAGCCTGGCCGCTGGAACAGATTCTCGATCTGATGAATGAGCAATCCGGCAAGCATTTCGACCCGGATCTGGTTCAACTGTTTCAGCAAAATCTTCCGGTTTTTATGAGTATACGAGATGAATTCACCGATGATGTCCGCGCTGAAGCCTCTTGATTTTCCTGCCTTAACCCTGCTCGGGCTGTTGCTCAGCGCCTTGCTGTACAGCCCGTTATTGCTGGCTGGTAAAGCCGATGTGCTGGATGTGCGGGTGAAGTGCGATGGGCTTTGTCGTTTCAGTGTCACGGTACAGCATGCCGATAGCGGCTGGGATCACTATGCTGATGCCTGGCAAGTGCTAACCACCGATGGTCGTGTGCTGGCGACCCGCACGTTGTTGCATCCGCATGTCGATGAGCAACCGTTCACCCGTTCGCTCGGCGGGGTCGAGATCCCGGCTGACATCCACACCGTTGTGCTGCGCGCACACGATAAGGTGCATGGCTATGGGGGCGTGGAAAAACGGGTCGATATTCCTCGCCGTTAAGACCTCAAGCGCCCGATTTCTTTCCCGATAACGATGAAACCACTGCAAATCGTCGAGCTGTTGGTGCTCGCAGCTTTGTGGGGCGGGTCTTTCCTGTTCATGCGCGTGGCGGTGCCGGAGTTCGGGCCGATTGCGCTGATATTGCTGCGCACCGGCATCGCGGCGTTGTTTTTGTTGCCGCTGGTTGTCTTCAGCCGACTGTGGTCGCAGATGGCTGATCATGCGGGTAAGTTACTGCTGGTCGGCGTGATTGGCACCGCGATTCCATTTTGTCTGCTCAGTTATGCAACGTTGTATGTCAGCGCCGGTTATGCCTCGATTCTGAATGCTACCGCGACCATTTTCGCGGCCCTGATCGCCTGGGTCTGGGTCGGAGAAAGTCTCGGCAGGGCGGCGATCGCCGGTTTGCTGCTCGGCTTTGTCGGTGTCGCCGTGCTGGCGTTTGATGATCAGGGCAACAGCGCGAGTTATTTATTGTTGCCGGTAGGGGCCGGGTTGCTGGCGACCTTTTGTTACGGGCTGGGCGCAAATTATACCCGGCAGAAACTGGTCGGCCTGCACCCGCTGGCAATCGCTGCGGGTAGTCAACTTGGCGCATCGATCAGTCTGCTGCCGCTGGCCTGGATGTATTGGCCAACACTGCCACCGAGCGCCCGGGCCTGGCAGGCGGCTACTCTGCTGGCGGTGGCCTGCACCGCGGTCGCGCTGGTAATTTACTTTCATCTGATCGCCAAAAGCGGGGTCAACAAAACCATGACGGTGACGTATCTGATCCCGTTTTTTGGCGTGCTGTGGGGGATGATTTTTCTGCACGAACCCCTGACCTGGCCGATGCTGGCCGGCGGCTCGATGATTTTGCTCGGGGTGGGGCTCAGCACCGGGCTGTTCAATCATCTGCGAGCCGGTAAAATGCGCTAAATTCTTTTGCGATTGAAAATCATGAAAATCAAACTATTGATCACCGGCGGCACCATCGACAAATCTTACAATATGCACAATGGCGAACTGCATTTCGTTAATTCGCACATACCGGCGATGCTTGGCGAGGGACGCTGCCGGGCCGAGCTGGAGCTGGACACCTTGATGCTCAAAGACAGTCTCGAAATGACCGAAAGCGACCGGCTGCAACTGGCTTCTGCCTGCTTGCAGGCGGAGGCATCGAAAATCGTGGTCACCCACGGCACCGATACCATGGTGCAAAGCGCGCAATTTCTGCAATCCCAGATCAGCGATAAAACCATCGTCCTGACCGGCGCGATGATCCCATATGTGTTCGACAATTCGGACGCACTGTTCAATCTCGGCAGCGCTTTCAGCGCCGTGCAATGCCTGCCGACGGGCGTTTATATCGCCATGAATGGCCGCGTTTTTCAGGCCGATAATGTGGTGAAAAATCGTGAAGAGGGTGTATTTGAGCCACTGATGTAACGCTTTGCCAACCGGGCGGGCGAATGGTCTGTCGAATCGTCAGAGCATTTCTACCCACTGGCGGGTCACCAGCAAACTACCGGCGATCAATGTACTGTTGATGGTGGCACGAATCAGCCAGGGCTGAGCATGGTAAGAAATAGCCAGCCTTCCGGATACCAGTATGATCACGCCCATCAGGAAAAACCAGGGGGTAAACAGCAGGGTCCATTGCCCTTTGGCCAGACTGATGGCCAGATCATGCAATGCTCCACTGACCGCGAATGTCAGCAAAATGGCCAGCCAGACCGGTAAAAAGCGACTCAAGGGCTTCATGACCTTGCGCGAAAGATAATAGCCCCAGATCGGATTCCAGTATCGCCAGAACAATACAAACGAACCCGCGCCAAGAGAACGTTCGAGCATGTTGCGCATCGAGCCGGGTGCACCCAGTGCGACGCCATTGCGCTTTTTTACATACTCTGCAAGCGTTGCGGTTCTAGACATGGTAATCCTGTGTAGCGGCTGGCAAGATTTCGGTGCTATACATTGGTTTTTTCCGGTTTACGTCGGGCTTTCAAATACTTGTCGATGCCATGGGCCAGCGCGGTCATACCGAATCCGGCGGTGACGGCGACAAACGAACCCAGCCCGGTCGCGCAATCGAGCGTGGTTTGCTGTTCCATTTCCGGCTTTTCATAACTGACCTTTCCATCGGCTGCCGGGTACAGCGGTTGCTGGGTGGAATACACGCAATCGATGCCGAAGCGCCGTTTCGGATTGCGCGTGTAACCGATCTGGTGGCGCAGATTGGCGCGCACCTTGGCCAGCAGCGGGTCATTGTAGGTACGGGTCAGGTCGGCGATTTCGATTTTGGTCGGGTCGGTCAATCCGGCGGCGCCACCGGTGGCGACCAGTGGAATCTTGTTGCGCCGCAAATGGTGCAACAGTGACAACTTTTGCTGGGCATGGTCGATGGCATCAATGACCAGATCGTATTGCGAAAACTGGAAAGACTCCAGCCGCGCCCGCGTGACCAGATCATCGACGGCACGGCAGTCACACTGCGGATTGATTTGCAGAATGCGCTCCTGCAGTGCGGCGACCTTGCTTTGCCCGAGGGTGCTTTCCAGCGTGTGCACTTGTCGGTTGGTGTTGCTGGATTCGATATCATCGTGATCAATCAGGGTGATCTGGCCAATGCCACTGCGCGCTGCAGCTTCGGCTGCCCAGCTACCGACACCGCCGACGCCGACGATACAGAATTTCGCCTGTTGCAATAGCGGCAGGGCGTCAGCACCATAGATTCGGGCCAGGCCGGAAAAGCGGTCGAGATAGGATTCAGAGAGCATCGATTCGGGTCCCAGCCGGGTTCATATTTTCTCGCCGTGAGTCAGGGTCAGCACAGCAGGCCGGGAGACCGGTGTGCTGCCATCCATCTGGCGCTGTCTGCAGACGCGCATCAATGGACGCTTGCTGCGACAGACGCGCTGGCCAGAGCCAAACGACCAGATTCTGTCTGAGCCCGATCGTCGTTCTAACCACAAAACAAAAGTGTATTGGAGATCAATTTCTTTGTCATTACAATAGCCTGCCGATTGCGCTGGATAGTTGAATGAATACAAGTTGCCTGTTTACCCTGTCGGCGCCGTCTGGCGCAGGCAAAACCAGTCTGGTCAAAGCCTTGCTGGAAAAATCCGATGAAGTTACAGTTTGTGTTTCGCATGCTACCCGGTCGATGCGGCCGGGTGAAGTCGATGGTCGCGACTACCATTTCATCAGCGTCGAAGCCTTCGAGAAAATGGTCGAGAATGATGAATTTCTCGAACATGCAAAGGTCTTCGACAATTATTACGGCACTTCACAGCAAGAAGTGGAAGCTTTGCTGGCGCAGGGCAAGCATGTAATTCTTGAGATCGACTGGCAGGGCGCGCGTCAGGTCAAGCAAAAACTGCCCGACACCATCTCCATTTTTATTCTGCCGCCATCACGCGAAACGCTGAAGCAGCGTTTGACCGGCCGCGCCACCGATGATCCGGCGATTATCGAGCGACGCATGCGTGATGCGGACCGGGAAATGTCGCATTTCAGCGATGCCGAATACCTGATCATCAATGATGACTTCGATCAGGCCTTGTTCGACCTGGAAAGCGTCATACATAGCCAGAGTCTTACGCTGGAGCGGCAAAAAGTGCGCCACGCCGATTTGATTGACTCGATCGAACCGGCATATCCGCTAAAAACATAAAGAAAGGTTTGGAACCCGGGTACATTTTGTTATGATGACCGGCTGAATTTTTATACTTTTGGAGTTTCACTCGCATGGCCCGTATCACTGTTGAAGATTGTCTGGAAAATGTCGATAACCGTTTCGAACTGGTTTTGCTTGCCGCTCGCCGCGCTCGCCAGATCATGAATGGCGCTGACCCGCTGGTACCGGAAGACAATGATAAGCCGACTGTAATCGCGTTGCGCGAAATCGCCGCCGGCCTGATCAACAATCAGGGTATGGATGACATGGAAGCACAACAAGTGATGGAAGCGATCTCTACCGATGATGAGTTGATCAAGGAAATTGCCCAGAACAGTATGAATGCGTCTGAAAGCATGGAATAATCTGTGGCCAACCCGGATCGAGACCAATCCACCTCCCGCTATCCGGAATACGCCAATGACGATCCCGGTGATCGCTACCTGATCAGCGATCTTTGCATCGAACTGGAAGAATACCTCGATACTACTCAGGTCGCCGAAGTCTACCGCGCCTATCTTTTTGGTGCGCAGGCTCATGAAGGACAAAAGCGGGTTTCCGGCGAACCCTACATTTATCACCCGATCGCGGTTGCACGCATCATGTGCACCATGCGGATGGATTACAAAAGCATCATTGCCGCATTATTGCATGATGTGATCGAAGATACCCCCACGCTGAAAGAGCAATTGGCCGAAGACTTTGGCGAAGAAGTCGCTGAGCTGGTCGATGGGGTCAGCAAACTGACCCATCTCGACAATGTGTCCAAAGCCGAACAACAGGCCGAGAGTTTTCGCAAGATGATGCTGGCCATGGTCAAGGACATCCGCGTCATCATCATCAAACTGGCCGACCGTTTACACAACATGCGTACGCTCGGCGCCATGCGCCCGGAAAAGCGCCGCCGCATTTCGCAGGAAACGATGGATATCTACGCCCCCATCGCCAATCGTCTTGGTATTTACTCCATGCGTCACGAATTGCTTGATCTGGCGCTCAAGAATGCCTATCCGATGCGCTATCGAGCGTTGAAAAAAGCCTGCAAGCAAGTGGTCGGGCACCGTAAGGAAATCTTCAGCACTATCGAGTCAGCAATCCGCGAACGGCTCAAGGCTGCCGGCATCCAGGCCAGGGTCAAACACCGGCGCAAGAATATCCATAGCATTTACCGTAAGATGAAGGAAAAAAAAGTCAGTTTCCGGCAGTTGTCTGACGTCTACGGGGTGCGTATCTTGTGCCAATCGGTGGATGACTGCTATCGCGTACTCGGGGTCATGCACAATCTGTACAAACCGATTCCAGGGAAATTCAAGGATTATCTAGCGATCCCCAAGGCCAATGGCTACCAGTCCTTGCACACGAGCCTTTACGGGCCGCACGGGGTGCCGATCGAGGTGCAGATTCGGACACGCGAGATGGAGCATTTTGCCAATTCGGGCATCGCCGCCCACTGGCTTTACAAGGAAGGTGAAGAGAGCAGTACCGAAACCGCGCAGACCCGAGCGCTGGAGTGGCTCAAGGGGTTACTCGAAATGCAGCAACGTGCCGGCAGTTCGCTGGAATTTCTGGAGAACGTCAAGGTTGACCTGTTTCCGGATGAAATCTATGTGTTCACACCTAATGGGGACATCAAGAAATTGCCGCGTGGCTCGACCGTTGTCGATTTCGCTTATGCTGTACACACCGATATCGGCAATACATGTGTAGCGGCGCGCATCGACCGGCGAATGTCACCACTAGGCACCCAGTTGCACAATGGCCAGATGATTGAAATCATCACTTCCGAGCAATCGAGGCCGCACCCCAGCTGGCTCAATTATGTAATTACCGCCAAGGCACGTACCCACATCCGCCATTTTCTCAAATCGCTGCAGCAGACCGAGGCCGAAGCACTCGGACAGCGACTGTTGCAGCAGGCGATGAATCAGTTGATGGGTAAGGAATACGAACCGCTGCCTGACCAGATTGATCGGGTTTTGCAACAATACGGGCTGGAGAGTTATCAACAATTACTGTCAGAAATCGGGCTGGGAAATCGCAATGCCGGTCTGGTAGTGAAAGCTATGCTTAATGATCCAGTAGATGACGAAGACCAGACCGAATTTGACGCCAGCGGCAAGCCGCTTCCGATCAAGGGCACCGAAGGGCTGGTGGTCAGTTATGCCAAATGCTGCCGGCCGGTGCCGGGCGATCATATTGTGGCGCATTTTTCTTCCGGACGCGGCTTGGTGGTGCATCGCGCAAACTGCAAGAATTTGGACGACCCACAGCACGAATATCGCAAGCAGGATGTGCAATGGGCCGATCACATTGAAGGTGAGTTTCTGGCTGCCATCCGGGTCGAGGTGAACAATCAGCGCGGTGCACTGGCACGCATGGCATCCACGATAGCCAACATGTCGGCTAATATCGAGCAAGTCAACCAATCGGAAAAAGATGGTCTGATTTCGGTCACTGAATTTATCATCACCGTGCGCGACCGTACTCATCTGGCGCGCATCATGAAAAAATTGCGCGCATTACCGGTGGTAAACCGCATTCACCGCATTTGAACTTTCGGATCACAGTATAAAAAACCAGAAGGAGTACTCATGAGCAAACAAATCATTTCAACAGATCGAGCACCGGCGGCGATCGGCACCTATTCGCAAGCGGTTCGAGTCGAAAACACGGTATATCTGTCCGGCCAGATTCCGCTTATTCCAGCCAGCATGGAAGTGATCGAAGGTGGTATTCAGGACGAGATCAATCTGGTGTTTCAAAATCTGACCGCAGTATGCGAAGCGGCCGACGGTACGTTGCAGGATATCGTCAAGCTTAATATTTACCTGACCGACCTGTCCAATTTTCCGATCGTCAATGAAGTGATGGCGCAGTATTTCGAGCAGCCATATCCGGCACGCGCGGCGATTGGCGTGTCTGAATTGCCTAAAGGGGTCGGTGTCGAAATGGATGGCGTGATGGTGATCGGGTAAATGGGTATCCCGGCACTGCAGTGCGACTCCATTCGCAAGTTTTTGCCTTACTCACTCGCTACGTAAAAAACCTGCCCGCCCGCAAGCTCGATCTGGAGCGGGGTCAAGCGGTCTCCCGCGCAGGGGCCCGCCACACACTCGCCGCTGTTGATCATGAAACGTGCATCGTGCACCGCACATTGAATCAGCGCGCCATCGCGGTCCAGAAACTGGTGTTCAACCCAGTCCAGTGGCGCTCCGGTGTGCGGGCACTGATTGCGGTAGGCAAACCAGGCACCATCGTGATGGACGAGAAAGCCGTCGATACGCTGGTCCGGGGTTTCCAGGCTAAATCCGAAGCTGGCCGAGTCGTCAACGTCCTGCTGATCGCAAATTTTGTACATTTCAGTCATCGATATTCATACCCAGGTGTTGAATCTTGCGAGCGGCCAGTCGGTTGGCAAAGCGTAGCGCATCAATAAAGTTTTCGGTTTTCAGGGATTGATGGATGAGACCGGCTATAAAGCAATCACCGGCGCCGATGCTGTCGACGACGCAAGCCACCTCTATGCCAGGCATTGTAATGTTTTCACCCTTTGCAGACCGCGCCTGCAATCCGTCCTCGCCCAGCGTGCAGACCAGGTCCAGCGCCGGGTTGATTCGCTGAAAGCGGCCCAGACACTGTATGGCAGACTGGCCGCTCGCCATCAGATAAGCCTTCGACACAATCGCCAGATCGACCTGCGGTAACAGAGCCTCGATCCCCGGACGCGGCTTTTCGATTTCCAGCGAAATCGGGCAATCGGGACGATTCAGGGTGAGTAGGGCCTTTAGTCCCTCGATGTTGCGCCCTTCCAGATGCAGCCATCGGGCGCTACCGCAGTCGATTTCTGCCAATTGATGTGGTGATAATTCGGCCAGTTGGCGATGATGCACGATGCTGCGACTACCGTTTTGCCGGTTCAGAAAGATCACTGAGCATGGTGTCTGACTGTCTGCAATCCGCTGAATATGCTGGCAACCGATTTTCGATTGCTGCAGCGTGTCCAGCATCCAGTCGGCATCGATATCTTCGGCAAAAGTACCGACCAATTGGGTCGAATGACCCAGCTGCGACAGAATCCGGGCACTGTTGCAGGCATTGCCGCCGAGTCTGCGGTGTCGCTCGAGTGCACGCATTTCTTCATCTTCCTGCGGAAAATGATCGACCTGCCAGACTTCATCGAGCACGCAATTACCAACTAAAAAAATCATAAAAAAGATGTAGATGGACTGGTAAACAAGGCATTCGATTCTACACTAAGGGAACAAGCAGAACAGACCGAACAAAAACACGGGAATCACCCGGCGGACATCAGCGTGGCAGAAGAAAAAAACTGGAAAACCAAATATTTCGATAGCCTGAAACAGCTTGAAGACGCGGAAACCACTTGGTACAAGCTGGAAAAGCTGCTGCGTAAGGCGGTGTCCCGGCTGGCCATCACCGCCAAGGGGATCGACCAAAGGCTGGATGATGTGCTGCAAAAGATACAGCACAGTTCGCGAAATCAGGATGATGCCTCTCTGGAAACACATCTCGAAGAACTGGCGCATACCCTGACGCTGCTGGATACTCCAGCACCCGCAACCACTTCCAATGCACTCGATGAACCCCTGCACGCCCCTGCTGAGCAAGTGCATGATCATCACCAGATCCTGCATTTGATTGAGCGGTTGCATCTGGATTCAGACTATCAGTCTCGTATCGATGCGCTGCGGCAATCGATACAACAGATGGACAGCGACCAATGTCTTGATAGCCTCGCACAAATCCTCAATGATATGCAGACCTGTGAAGTAAAAGACCCCGAGTCGGTACGTCTTCTGCTGGTCTCGCTGGTTGAAAAAATTGCGCTGGCGCATGGAAATTCCGAACCACTATCCCAGATTCAGAGTCGTCTCGAAAAGGAGCCCGGCCCGCAAGACTGGGATGGCGTTCTGGACGATATTCTGGCTGAAATCCAGCGCATGATTCAGGGCATCAACGAAGAAAAGGTCGAAATGGAAAGCCTGATCGTGGATGTCACCCGACAGCTCAACGAAATCTCCGAGGTGCTGACCGATGAGCAGTCAGATACTGACGAGGGACGAGAGGATGTAAGACAGCTCAAGCAATTGATGGATCATAGCGTAGAGCAGATTCGTCACAGCGTCACGCAAGAGAATGATATCGCCCGATTGAAAAGCCACATTGAAGAAAACCTCGGTTCGATCAAGAGTGGCGTAGAGCAATTCGTTGCCCGCGATCGAGAACGATACGACAAGGCAGAACACCGCAATCTCAAATTGAAGCAGCAGATTCAGGCGATGGAGCGCGAGTCTGACGAGTTACAGAAAAAGCTCATCGAAAACCGGCAGAAATTGATGTACGACACGTTGACCGGAGTGCGCAGCCGTTTATCCTATGACGAAATTCTGGAACAGGAACTGCAACGCTTCGAGCGCTATCAGGAGCCATTCAGTTTTGCCATTCTTGATATCGATTTTTTCAAGCGGGTGAATGACCGCTATGGACACAATGCCGGGGACAAGGCGCTGCAGGTAGTCGCGAGGATGATGTTACGCCATTTACGCAAAACCGACTTTCTGTTTCGCATTGGCGGCGAAGAATTTGTGATGATTTTACCCAAGACAGCGCTTGCCAATGCGCAACCGCTGGTTGAAAAAATTCGTGGCTCGGTAGGTGAAGCCAGTTTTCATTTCAAGCAGGAAAAGGTCGACATCACACTGTCGGCGGGATTGACCGAAATTGCCAAAGAGGATAACGCCGAATCGGTTTACGAGCGGGCTGACCAAGCGCTATATCAGGCCAAGGAAGGCGGCCGCAACCAGCTCGTGACCCTGGCCTCGTAGCAGGTCGCGGTTCAACCGGCTTCTGCCGGCGTTTTGGCAATAATGGTCAGGGCATGTAGTGCGCCCGAAGTGATTTCGTCATTCACCGCCGCATACACCAGTTTGTGCCGTTTGATGGTCATCAATCCTTCGAATTGATCGCTGATCACGGTGGCGGTGAATTTGCCTTCTTCGCCACTGACCGAGACCTCGGCATCCGGCATCTGCTGCTGAATCATTTGTTCAATCTGTTGAGGTGTCATAATGGATAACTGCTAGAATATGAAACCACATGATAGTACAAAACAGGATTGAAATAACCATGACGAAAACTCGAGTTGAAAGCGCCCTGCTGGCAATTTTTTTGCTACTGTTCAGCGGATTGTCGATGGCAGCCGAAGATGAGGAATCACCGGTCAAGGAAAAGCCCGGTTATGTTTCCCTCGGCAAACCGATGGTGCTCAACCTGTCGACTGAAGGACGTCGCCTGACCTTTTTACAGGTGCAGGCCCAAGTGCTGGTGAAGAATGATAAAGCCAAGGAAATTGTCGAGCAAAACATCCCGGCGATTCGCCATAAATTGATTGTCATGCTCAGCGAACAAAAAGCCTCTGATATGAAAACCCCCGCCAAACGCGAAGAAATCCGCAAGCAGGTGACCGATGCGGTGCGCGATATGATTGAATCGATGACCGACAATAATGATATCGACGAAATCCTGTTTTCCAGCTTTCTGGTCCAGTAACGATTGTTCTTTCTTTCAACCTTGCCTGTTGTTGGCGCATCTGTTTTCTCTTTCTTTCGGCCGACAAGGTCATGGACGCCGGCTGGAAAATCAGTCATGATGAAAAAATCCTTGATTTTATCGTTATGCGCAAATTAACCCTGATTTTATCTACTTTACTGCTGTCGACATCCTCTTTCTGGTTTGCCATGCCTGCACTGGGCGATGATGAAACTGATTTTGACAAAGCCTTTGAGATCGATTTCGACGATGCTCCGCGGGTCCGCGAAATCATTTACCCGGAGTGGTTCAAAGACTCTTTTCTGGATTTGCGCGAAGACCTGAAAGAGGCCAGAGAAGCGGGGAAAAAAGGCATCGCGTTATATTTTGGCCAGGATAACTGCGCTTACTGCAAAGCCTTGATAGATAACAATTTTAACAAGCCCGATCTGGTCAAATATGTGCGGGAAAATTTTGATATCATTCCTCTGGATATCTGGGGAAGCCGTGTTTTAACCCTGCCTGATGGCAGCCAGGTCAGTGAAAAGGATCTGGCCGTAAGACTGAATACCAATTTCACACCATCGCTGGTATTTATTGACCAGAACGGTAATATCATTTACAAGATGCGCGGCTATTACAAACCATACCGGTTTCTGGCCATGATGCATTATCTGGTTGAAGGCTTTTATAAAAAGGAAAGCTTCCGGGATTATCTGGCCCGCGCTGATCCGCCTCCCCGGTTTGATGATGATGAATTGAATGAAATGCCGCAGGCTTTACCCGGCCCGGTAATTCTGGATCGCAGGGCGAGTGACGGGCAAAAACCGCTGATCGTATTGTTCGAGCAGCCCCGCTGTCATGCCTGTGATCAACTACACTCCGCCCCCTTATTGAACGGGGGCAGCCAAAAATTGCTGGAAAATTTTGAAGTCAGGCAATTGAATGCCTGGTCAAATAAACCGTTGATTACCCCTCAAGGCGAAATGATGACTGTCCGCCAGTGGGCAGATAAACTGAATATTCACTACTTGCCGACGATGGTTTTCTTTGACCGAAAAGGTCGGGAAATCGATCGCATTGATTCAGTCATTAAACTCTATCGCTTGCGCAACATGATGGAGTATGTACTCAGCAAGGGTTACCAGAATTTCCGGTCTTACCAGCACTGGAGACGATATACGCCCTTCAACTAGGCGATTGTCTCTTGACGGAATCTTTGCCAAATACGAACAAAGCCATCCAGATAAACAGAAAACCGACCAGCTGGTTGACATCGAATGACTCTTGCAAAACAAAAACTGCGATCAAGAACTGCAAAGTCGGGTTGATATACATCATGAAACCCAAAGCGCTGAGGCTCAGCCTTTTGGCGGCAGATGCAAACAGCAATAAAGGTAGCGCAGTGACGACTCCGCTCATCATCAACAGCAGGGAGATGTTGTTGAATGATAAATCGAAAGAAGCTAGATTATTTTGCGCGAGATACATCCAGTAGAGTAATGCAAAAGGCAGCATCAAAGCAGTTTCAATGACCAGGGCGGTTAACGAATCCACAGCGATTTGTTTGCGCACCAGTCCATACAGACCAAAGCTCACAGCCAGAGCAATCGAGATCCAGGGTAGATAGCCCAAACGTATAACCAGCCACAGCAATCCAGCAACGGCCAGCCAGATGGCCAGTTTTCTGGCGGCTGTGAGTTGTTCTTTGAGAATGACCCGAGCCAGAAAAACACTGATCAATGGGGTCAAAAAGTAGCCCAGACTGGATTCGATCACACGTCCTTGCGCAACTGACCAGATATAGATCAACCAGTTCACACTGACCAGAGCAGAAGACAGGGCTAAACCTTGCAAGACACCGGCTTGACTCAGACTTTGCCGAATGCGCGAAAGCCTGCCGAGCAACAACAGTATCAAAGAAACCAGCACAAAAGACCAAACCACACGATGGAGCAACACTTCCGTGGCCGGTATTTCGCGCAGCAGGTGGAAAAACAGTGGAAAGATACCCCACATGGCGTAGGCAAGAAACCCCGAGATCAGACCGATCCGAAGCGATGAGAAAACCGTCATGGAAAGAATTGCATAATACAGCTCGTGCCGCACGGCAGTCTGGGTTCTGATCCAGTGCAAGTTTGGGTGACTTTGTGGTTAACCGAAACCGGCAGATCCAAAGACTGGATGTTACAGGGATTTTTCTTTCGCGCCAAAAGGATTCAGGCTGTATTGCAAAAGATGATTTTATGCACCCGCTTGTTCATACTGGCCGAATCAGAACTGGTCAGGCACAGTGTCTAAATGAGCAATAAAAAGTCGTTATCGAGTCCGCAGAAAACGCCACCTTTTATCGTGCTTGGTACCGGTGGAAATTTTACCCGACAAGTGCTGCAATCGCTGGTTGATCAGCAAACCCTGCCAGTGGTTTATATTCAATGGCAACGCTCCCAAAGAGAGCCTCAAACTACAGGCTCCATTGGCATACCGCTGCAAGTAAACCGCAGAATGACCGAGCTGGAAGCCTGGCTGCAAGAACATCGAATCCACCAGACAAGCACGACAGGAAAAGTCTATGAAGTGCTCCGTCGATTTACCTTTGATTACCTGTTGGTTGCCTGTTGGCCCAGTTTATTGAGTCAGTCGGTAATCCACAGCGCTGATAAGGCCGCATTGAATCTGCACCCATCCCTGTTACCCAAATACCGGGGCTATGACCCGATCGGCGAGCAATTGAGGCAACAGGATTACGAGTTCGGCGTGACACTTCATCACTTGACGAATCAATATGATCGTGGCCCGATCGTGGCACAAAAGAAAATAGAGATAAGCCGAAACCTCGAAAAAAAGAATATAGAGATTGCCTGCGCAGAGGTTGGCGCTCGTTTATTTAGCCAGGCCATTGGTTCGGCTTGACGGCTGCCAGAATCTTCTTGCAAAGCGACTTCCAACTGCCCGGATGTTGCGACTGATGAAGGTAAATGGTTACAGCTTCAGTCGCCCCTGCTCGCATCGCAGTGAAACGTTTCCCTCGAGAAAGGCAATCAATTGCTGTCCGAGCATTTCATATCGCCAGCCGCTATGCAGCCGGGTATTCGTGTTGCCAGCGGCGAGCTGATCGATTTCTTTCTTGCTGGTGACCGAGGCCAGAGAAATATGATTGTCGTCGGCTATCACGCGACTCATCGCCATCAGGCAATCGGCAATGGCTAGCTGTTGTGTATTGAGTTTATTGAAATCACGGATCTTCGGGTAATCTTCAGGATCGATTTTTTTTGCCTGCTCGAGCACCTGCAAAATGGCATCGCCGTTTTTCCTGATATAGTCAGCGCTGAGATTTCCGATCTGGCTGAGATCAGCATGGCTGGCGGGCGCGAAACGGGCAATATCGACCAGATCTTCATCCTTTAACATCCAGCGCCGGGGTCGATTTTTTTCAATCGCAAACTGTTCGCGCCAGCGACATAATTGATCGGCATTGTTCAGCGCTTTGCCCTTGAGTTTTTGCACACCGCGTAATTTTTTCCATAACAAAGACAGGTCGAGGCTGTAATTCGATTTTTCCGTCATCTGACGGAAATCGTGTTCAACCCAGCTAAGTCGACCGCGCTGCTGCAATTCGGCTTGCAGTTTTTGCTGCATTTCGATCAGATAACGCACATCATCCATAGCGTAATCGAGTGCGCCTTCCGACAATGGTCGCTTGCTCCAGTCGGCGCGGGTAAATTTCTTTTCAAGTTTTACATCACACAAGCGCTGGACCAGATCGGCATAACCGATCTGGTTGGCATACCCCAAAACCGATGCGGCCAGCTGGGTGTCGAACAGAGGGCTGGGTAGTGCATCGAAACGCTGATAAAAGATTTCCAGATCCTGACTCGGAGAATGCAGAATCTTCAGCATTTGCTGGTTCTCGAACAATTCAACCAGTGGCGAAAAATCATTGATCTTGAGCGGGTCGATACAGGCTTGCGAAGTTTCGGTCGCCAGCTGAATCAACGCCAGCAGCGGGTAATAGGTTTTCTCGCGCACAAATTCGGTATCCAGTGCACAGTACCGGTCTGGCGCGACCTTGTCGCAGAATGCGCGCAATGCCTGATCGTTATCGATATATTCAAAATTCGACATCGTAAAAGCCTTGTTAACTCAATTGGGCTTTGCGGCGTAAATCGCGCAGCAGAATGAAAACCCACGGCCAGATCATCATACCGATCAGCGGTGGTCCAAGAAAAGCCATCAATGGTGTATTGCGATGCAACATGCCTTCTATCCATAACACGCTGGTCTGGTTGATCAGCAGCAACACAAAAACATAACCGGCCTGGCCGGCCAGCGACATCACACGGATGCGCTGGTGCAAATTTAAATTGATGAAAATTATAATCACCAGCGCCAGACTGTGCTGGCCGAGCAGGGTTCCCTGAGCGACATCGATCAACAAGCCGCAAACGAACGCAAACCAAAGTCCGACCCGTTTGGGTAAAGCCATGCTCCAGTAAATCAGTGCCAGAGCCATCCAGTCGGGGCGATAGATTTGCGCCCAGTCGGGCAAGGGCAGAATTTGCAGCGTTAATGCCAGTACCAGCGTCAGCGGAATGACCAGAAAATTGAGCTGGATCATTGTGCGTTCGGTTGCCGTGATTCGCGCGACTGAATCACCAGCACTTCGCGACTGCTGTCCAGCCGCGCCTTGGGTCGTGCCACAGCGGACTTGAAGCCGTGGGTTTTATCCAGTGAAACCTCGGTAATGGTGGCGACCGGATAATCAGCCGGAAAACGTCCACCGAGTCCCGAGGTGACCAGTTCATCTCCAATATAGATTTCGGCGGTGGCAGGCAGAAAACGTAACTCCAGTTCATCGGTGCTGCCATTGCCAAACGCGACCGAGCGCAGACCGCTGTGAATAAATTGCACCGGAATCACATGCTCCGGATCGGAGATCAGCTTGACGGTGGAAGAATTATGCGCGACGTGAATGATTTGCCCCATGATGCCGTAATCATCAAGTACTGCCTGACCGTCCAGCAACCCGTCGAGTGAACCCTTGTTGAGTTCGATCAGTTGGCGATACGGGTTTTGATCGACCGACAGCAACTCCGCCACGATCACTTTGTCCGACAGCTTGCGTGATGCGCCGAGCAATTTGCGCAGCCGGGTATTTTCCGCCAGCAATACATTCATTTTTTGCAGGCGTGCATTCAGCAGGCGCTCTTCCTCGCGCAATTGCCGGTTGTCTTCAACCAGCGTGTTGTGGGTGCTAAACCATTCACTAACCCAGGCGCCAGACAGCGACGGCAGGGTGACCAGATAACGCAGTGGAGAAATCACCGAGGCGATGCTGGCACGCGCGGTTTCGAGATAAGTGAAACGCTGGTCGATGAACATGCTGGTAATGCTAAGTGCTACCAGCAAGAAAAAAGGAGCCAGAGTTCCGCGCGCCGGTTGAAACAGATTATTCATGCGCGTATAGAGGCAGGGTCAAGTGGATGCGAATCGGGGCTGTCATCAGGCAGCCCGAAATTATTCGACCGCGAGAAAATCCAGCCCGTGCTGATCGACCATTTCCAGCACACGACCACCTCCGCGGGCGACACAGGTGAGCGGATCTTCGGCGATGATGACCGGCAGGCCGGTTTCTTCCATGATCAGGCGATCGAGATCACGCAACAGCGCGCCGCCACCGGTCAGCACGATTCCACGTTCGGCAATATCGGACCCGAGTTCCGGTGGAGTTTGCTCCAGCGCATTCTTGACCGCAGAGACAATGCCATACAGCGGGTCTTGCAGGGCTTCGAGAATTTCATTGGAATTCAGTGTGAAACTGCGCGGTACGCCTTCGGACAGATTGCGGCCCTTGACTTCGATTTCGAGTAAATCTTCACCCGGATAGGCTGCCGCGATTTCAACCTTGATGCGTTCGGCAGTCGCTTCACCAATCAGAATTCCATAATTACGACGCACATAATTGGTGATGGCTTCGTCGAAGCGGTCACCGCCGATACGCACCGAGGCGGAATAAACAATGCCGTTGAGAGACATCACAGCGACTTCTGAAGTGCCGCCGCCGATATCCAGCACCATCGAGCCTTGCGGTTCATCGACCGGCATACCGGCGCCGATCGCTGCTGCCATCGGTTCTTCGATCAGGTACACCTTTCTGGCGCCTGCGCCGAGCGCCGATTCACGAATCGCACGCCGCTCGACCTGGGTCGCGCCGCAGGGTACGCAGATCAGCACCCGCGGGCTGGGTTTGAACAGCTGGTTTTCATGCACCTTGCGGATGAAATGCTGAAGCATCTTTTCAGTATAAGTAAAATCGGCGATCACACCATCTTTCATCGGCCGGATCGCGGTGATATTTTCCGGCGTGCGGCCGAGCATCTTCTTGGCGTCCGAGCCGACGGCTTCGACCGACTTGGGGCCACCGGGGCCGCGATCCTGACGAATGGCGACAACTGAAGGTTCGTTCAGTACGATCCCCTGTCCGCGAGAATAAATAAGCGTGTTGGCCGTACCTAAATCGATCGATAAATCGTTGGAAAGCAGACCGCGTAAAGCTGATAACATGGAGAAAGTTTTACCTGAAATTGTGGAAACGGGTGGTGATGACCGCCCGCAGCGGAATTATTGCGCGTACTCTAGCAATGGGCAGGCTCAAGAGCAAGACGAGAAGGCGGATTTTTCTTATCTCGAGGCCTTTTATATGGTAAGTTTGCGTGCCTTTGAAGCCGCGGCGGCAATGCCGCAGAAAAACCCGGAATCGATACAGCTATGTCTTTAAAAACCGAAGATGTCAAAAATATCGCGCATCTGGCGCGAGTCGCGATCAGTGATGATGCGGTAGACGATTACGCCCGCGATTTGTCGAATATTCTCGATCTGGTCGACCAGATGAACCAGGTCGATACCGATGCCGTGTCACCGATGGCGCATCCGATGGATGTGGCACAGCGATTGCGTCCGGATGAAGTAACCGAAACCAATCAGCGCGACAAGTTTCAATCCATTGCGCCGGATGTCGAGGCGGGGCTGTATCGCGTTCCGAAAGTGATCGAATAATGCGTCTCGATACGGTTCGGGTCGGTTCATCCGGAATCCCGATCCTGAACAGTCTGCCTTGACCCGGCCGGACTCCGCTTTTAGCGGGCGACCATCGCAACCGGCCGGCCCAGTGACTGCCGCCTTTTACTATTGCCGCTACTTACTATTGAAGTAACCAACATGCCAATCAAAACCGTAAAACAGATTCAGCAGGGACTTGCCGCGGGCGAGTTTTCCAGCGTCGAAATCACGCGCCAATATCTAGAAAATATCGCTGCGCACAACGACAATATCAATGCTTATATTACCGTCACCGAAGAGCAAGCGCTGACACAGGCAGCACAGGCCGATGCGCAAATCGCTGCCGGCAATGCCGGCGCGCTGACCGGTATACCGCTCGCACATAAGGATATCTTTTGCACCGATGGCGTGCTCACCACTTGCGGTTCGCGCATGTTGGAAAATTTCAAGGCACCATACAACGCCAACGTCATCGAACAATTCAATGCAGAAAACGCGGTCATGCTGGGCAAAACCAATATGGATGAATTCGCCATGGGCTCTTCCAACGAGTCGAGTTTTTACGGGCCGGTGAAAAACCCGTGGGCGCTGGACAGCGTGCCGGGCGGATCTTCCGGTGGTTCGGCGGCAGCGATTGCGGCTGGCATGGCACCGGCTGCGACCGGCACCGACACCGGCGGCTCGATTCGCCAGCCTGCCGCCTTTTGCGGCATTACCGGTTTGAAGCCGACCTATGGCCGTGTCTCGCGCTACGGCATGATCGCCTACGCTTCCAGCCTTGATCAGGGTGGCCCGATGGCGCACACGGCGGAAGATTGTGCCATTCTGCTGCAAAGCATGGCCGGTTTTGATGAGCGCGATTCAACCTCGATGCAGCGCGACGTGCCGGATTATTCCGCCGATTTGAATAATGATCTGTCGGGTCTGAAGATTGGCTTGCCGAAAGAGTATTTTGCTGAAGGGTTGAACAGCGATGTCGCCAAATGCATCGATGATGCGATTGTCGAATACAAAAAGCTCGGCGCCGAAGTGAAAGAGGTCAGCCTGCCCAACAGCAAAATTGCGATTCCGGCATATTATGTGGTGGCGATGGCGGAATGTTCCTCCAACCTGTCGCGCTTCGATGGCGTGCGTTTCGGCCATCGCTGCGACGACCCGAAAGACCTCGAAGACTTATACAAGCGCTCGCGCGGCGAAGGCTTCGGTGACGAAGTTAAACGACGCATCCTGATCGGTGCCTATGCCTTGTCTGCCGGTTATTACGATGCGTTTTATCTCAAGGCGCAAAAGCTGCGGCGGCTGATTTCACAGGATTTCGCGCGAGCCTTCGACGAAGTGGATATCATTGCCGGGCCGACCACGCCCGAAGTTGCGTTCAAAACCGGCGAAAAAACCGCCGACCCGATCAGCATGTATCTGCAGGATATCTACACCATTTCGGTCAATCTGGCCGG
>JANTFI010000028.1 GCA_024763505.1 Gammaproteobacteria bacterium | reverse complement strand
TGGCGCAGTTATTGGCGAACAGACGACTGCCGGTCTGGTTGGCTGCTTCATTCTTGGCCAGCTCAGCGACCGGAATGGCCGCATATTTTTCATACAATGGCTTGTATTTGGCATCTGCTTCGCGGACTTCTTCTGCGTGTTCGCCGGTACTGGTCCAGCCCAGCGCGCCCTGATACGCACCAAGCCCCGGGTATAACACCAGATAACCCAGACTGAAAACAATAGTGATGTAAAACATCGCCACCCACCAGAACGGTAGTGGATTGTTCAATTCTTCAATGCCATCCCAGGCATGCCCGGTGGATTTGACTGCCTCGCCCTTGGGCGGGGCTTTGGTTTTGGAATTAACCACGAGCAAATACACCATCCAGGCGATTCCGCCCAGCGTGCCCAGTGAAATATAAAAGGTCCAGAAGGGACTGAAAAAATCTGACATCAGAGATTACTCCTCTGTATTGTGTTTGTTATTGGCAGCCTTGCCGGCAGCTTTGTCGGTGGTGGTGGCGATATCGTCATCGTCCAGCGCCAGCCGCGCGGCTTCATCAAAATCTTTTTTTCGCCGGCTGCTGAAAGCCCACAGCACAATACCGATAAAAGTGATGAAGACCACAATGGTCCAGATAGAATGGCCGAGACTGGACATGGCTAGATATCCTTCAATGCGGTGCCGAGCGATTGCAGATAGGCTACCATCGCATCCATCTCGGTTTTACCCTTGAGTTGTTCGGGCGCATTACGAATCTGTTCATCGGTGTACGGATGACCGAGATATCGCAAGCCTTCCATTTTTTGCTGAATGTCACTGGCGTCCAGCTCATTCTTTGCCAGCCACGGGAAGGCCGGCATGATGGATTCCGGTACGACATCGCGCGGATTGATCAAATGCGCGATATGCCAGTCGTCTGAATAGCGCCCGCCAACCCGGTGCAGATCCGGACCAGTACGTTTGGAGCCCCACAAAAACGGCCGATCGTAAATGAATTCACCGGCTGTGGAATAATGCCCGTAACGCTCGGTCTCAGCCCGGAAGGGGCGCACCATCTGCGAATGGCAGCCGACGCAACCTTCGCGAATGTAAATATCACGACCGGTCAATTGCAGAGCGGTGTAGGGCTTCAGGCCTTCTACCGGCAAGGTGGTACTGCTCTGGAAAAATAGAGGCACGATCTGAACCAGACCGCCGACGCTGATAACACAAATTGCCAGAATGATCAGCAGCCCGATATTTTTTTCAACTTTTTCTTGAATAGACATTCGATAAAACTCCTAGTGGGCAGCCGGAACGGCAACGGCCGCTTCAGCTGGCGTAGCACCTGCAATGGTCTTGCGGATGTTATAAGCCATGATGAACATGCCTGTGAGGAAGAAAACGCCGCCAAGGAAACGGATGATATAAAAAGGATGCATCGCCTGGACCGACTCGACGAAGCTGTAGGTCAGGGTGCCATCGGCATTGACTGCGCGCCACATCAATCCCTGCATGATGCCGGAAATCCACATCGAAGTGATGTACAGAACTACGCCGATGGTGGCGATCCAGAAATGGGTTTCAATTAACCGGGTGCTGTAGATTTCACGGTTGAACAGCCGCGGAATCAGGTAGTACATCGCACCGATCGAGATAAAGGCAACCCAGCCCAGTGCACCGGAGTGAACGTGACCGATGGTCCAGTCAGTGAAGTGCGACAGGGCGTTGACCGTCTTGATGGCCATCATCGGGCCTTCAAAGGTAGACATCCCGTAGAATGAGACCGACACGATCAGAAATTTCAGAATCGGATCGCTGCGCAGTTTTTCCCAGCTGCCGGAGAGGGTCATTATACCATTGATCATACCGCCCCAACTCGGTGCCAGCAGGATCAACGACATCGCCATGCCCAAAGACTGGGTCCAGTCGGGCAGAGCGGTATAATGCAGATGGTGCGGTCCTGCCCAGATGTAGGTGAAAGATAGTGCCCAGAAGTGAACCACCGACAGACGATACGAATAAACCGGACGCTCGGCCTGTTTCGGAATAAAGTAATACATGATGCCAAGAAAACCGGCGGTAAGGAAAAAGCCGACCGCGTTATGGCCGTACCACCATTGAATCATGGCATCCTGAACACCGGAGTACATGGAATAGGATTTTAGTGCCCCGACCGGCAATGCCATGCTGTTAAAAATATGCAGCACGGCAACCGTGATAATGAAACCGCCGAAAAACCAGTTGGCGACATAGATGTGCTTGATCTTGCGCTTGGCGATCGTACCAAAAAACACCACCGCATAAGAGACCCAGACCAGACCGATCAACAAATCAATTGGCCATTCCAGTTCGGCGTACTCCTTGCTCGAAGTGTAACCCAGTGGCAAGGTGATAATGGCCAGAATAATAACCAGTTGCCAACCCCAAAAGGTAAAGGCAGCCAGTTTGGGAGAAAACAGGGTGGCATAACAGGTTCTCTGTACCACATAGTAAGAAGTGGCAAACAGAGCCGAGCCGCCAAAGGCAAAGATAACCGCATTGGTATGAAGAGGGCGCAAGCGACCGAAGGAAAACCAGGCCGTATCAAAATTCATCGCAGGCCAGGCCAGCTGGGATGCGATCAAAACGCCGACAGTCATACCCACTATGCCCCATACAATGGTCATAATGGCAAACTGCCGAACAATCTTGTAATTATATTGTTCTGTAGAAGCAGGCTCAGACATATTTATCTTTCCAATCAGTTAATAAGTAAGTAATAATATAGCCATATATTGTGGAACTTTTTGAAGCTAATTGCAAAATAAAAAGGCTAACCGAGGTTAACCTTTTTAAAAATTTTCCGTCCAGATCTGGCGGAAAAAAATTCTAGTTGGTGAAGTTTGGCTCAAAGCCGAAACCCCACATCAAGGCAGTGACTGCAAGCATGGAAACCAGCGCGACCATGCCCAGTGCGAGCAACGCGCTGGACATTAAAAAGCCCTTGTCTTCAGAGATGTCCATCAAAATGGGTACGCCCGAATAGAGCAGGTAAACTGTGTGAGCCAATGCAAGCAGACCGATTAGCAAATTCACCCAGAGTACCGGGTACAACTCGACGATGCCAACTAGAAAAATCGGAGTAGAGACATAGGCAGAAAGCGCGATACAGCGATTCAGAGAAGTATTTCCGCCATAGGTTTTACACATCCAGCGCACCATCAGACCAAGTCCGACCACACCACTGACGATAACAACGTAATATAGTACGGCGATGGTCATAGCACTGTCCGCAGTCAGTTTGACGGCTTCGCGGCCGCCAATTTGCCAACCACTGGTAGTGGTGCCATAGTAACCGGCGAGTGGCCCGATCAGCGCCAGAATAAATACATAGCCAAACAGGATCGAAGGTATTTCATTGGCTTCCTGACGAATCTTGGCCCATTCCAGTTTTGGGTGAATCATCAGGCCCAGAGCGTGGGAAAGTTTTAGCATGGATAACTCCTCAGTTAATGGTTTTTAATATTATTTGATTTTAATTTTTATGATCGGCCTGAAAACAGGCCTTTGATTTTTGCAGGACAAGAATGACCATACCGGTTCATGCTAACACAAAAATAGCCACAGAAAAAATGGGGGACAATTGTTTCCATTGCGGCTTGCCGTTGGCTGGTAGTACGTTGAGCGTAGAAATTGACGGGGTGACACAACCGATGTGTTGCGCCGGTTGCGAAGCGGTGGCGCACGCGATTATCGACTCTGGCAATACCAGTTATTATCGCTTTCGCGAACAGAAATCGGAAACCGGGCGCGAACTGGTGCCGGAATTTCTCGACCAGATTCGGGTGTACGATCACCCGACTGTACAACAGCAATTCGTACACAGTGAAGGCGGTGGTGACATCAAACAGGTTTCGCTGATTATCGAAGGCATCGTCTGCGCCGCCTGCATCTGGCTCAATGAGCAGTATCTGAAACAGATTCCGGGTATTACCAGCGTCAGCATCAATTATTCGACCCACCGCGCCAGTGTGGAATGGGACGATGCACAAATCAGACTCAGTCAAATCCTCGAGGCGATTTCGCATATCGGCTACCTGGCACATCCATACGACCCGGAAACTCAGCAAAAACTGTTCGATGAACAACGCAAGAAATTGATCCGACAGATCGGCATCGCCGCGCTGTTCGGCATGCAGGTGATGATGTTTGCATTTGCGCTGTATGCAGGAGACTGGTGGGGCATCAGCGATCAGTTTCGCAGCTTTTTTCGCTGGCTCAGTCTCGGTCTGACCACGCCGATTCTGCTGTTTTCGGCACAACCGTTTTTCAAGGGCGCCTGGCAGGATCTGAAAATGCGCCGCGCTGGCATGGATGTGCCGGTTACGTTGGGATTGACCCTTGCTTTCAGTGCCAGTGCCTGGCACGTCTGGACCGGCGAAGCGGACGTCTATTTCGACTCAGTGGCGATGTTTGTATTCCTGCTACTGTCAGTGCGTTTGTTTGAATTGTCGGCGCGCAAGAAAGCTGCCGAGAAAATCGAATCACTGACCAACCTGACCCCGACCATGAGCAATCGCTTGCTCGAAGATGACACCATCGAAGTGGTGCCAACGGTGGAACTGCAGGTGAAAGACCGTCTGCTGGTGCGCCCGGGCGAAGTAATTCCGACCGATTCCCTGCTGTTGTCGGAACATGCCCGGGTTGATGAAGCCTTGCTGACCGGGGAACCGCATCCGGTCGAAAAACAGCGTGGCGATCTTTTGATCGGCGGCAGTTACAATCTGGAGCAACCGATTCAACTGGAAGTGCACAGTCTGGGGCCGGACACCGTGCTCTCGGGCATCAAGCGCTTGATCGAAAAAGCACAGGGCTTCAAGCCCGATGTGGCACGACTGGCCGATCGGGTCGCCAGCGTGTTCGTGCTGGTTTTGCTGGTTCTGGTCACCATTACCGGGATTGTGTGGTGGCAAATCGACCCGTCCCAGGTTTTGCCGGTGATGGTAGCAACGCTGGTGATCACATGCCCCTGCGCCCTGTCGCTGGCGACCCCGGCGTCTCTGTCGGCAGCAATCGGTTCGCTGACCCGGCATGGCATGCTGGTTGCGCAGGCGCGCGCGCTCGAAGTCATGCCACAAATCGATACCGTCCTGTTCGATAAAACCGGCACCCTGACCACCGGCGTACTGACCCTGACCGGGCAACGCGACCATGATCCGGCGCAGGCGGCGCGGCATCTGCAAATCGCACATAGTCTGGAAATGCATTCCGAGCATCCGGTGGCCAAAGCCTTGACGGTATCCGAAATACCGCCACTGGCGGTGCAAAATTTGCTGCAAGTCACCGGCCGTGGAATACAGGGCGAGATCGAAGGCGAAACCTATTTCATCGGTAACCAGGCGTATATTCGCGAAGTGGCCGGGTTGCCCGACGCGGCGCAAATGGACGATGATCAGCAAGTGGTCTATCTGGCACGGCGCGGCCAATGGCTGGCCAGTTTCGGCTTTAGCGATCCACTCAAGCCCGATGCGCTGCAAACGGTTGAACAGTTGCGCAGCCAGGGAATCGAAGTGCGTATCCTCAGCGGAGATCGAGAAGTCTATGTGGCCAGTATCGCCCGGCAACTGGGGATCGAGGGTTATGATGCAGAGCAATTGCCACAGCACAAACTGGCGCGGGTCAAACAATTACAGGCCGAAGGTCACAAGGTGGCGATGGTCGGCGACGGCGTGAATGATGCGCCCGTGCTGGCCGCCGCCGATTTATCGATCGCGCTGTCGATGGGAACCGATCTGGCGCGTGCCGCATCGGATATGATTATCAATGGCGGACTCCTGTCGCCATTGCCGCGTGCATTCAACACCACCCGCAAAATGATGCGCATCATCCGGCAGAATTTTATCTGGACGATTACCTACAACGTATTGGCGGTACCGTTTTCAATGGCGGGTTTTGTGCAACCCTGGCTGGCGGCGATTGGCATGTCGCTGAGTTCTTTACTGGTGGTGCTCAATGCACTGAGATTGAGAGAGTAGGATGGATATTTTATATTTACTGATTCCGCTGGCGATGATTCTGCTGGTGGTGATTGCGGCCTTTTTCTTTTGGTCCGTGAAGTCGGGGCAAATGGATGATCTGGAAGGCCCGGCTTATCGCATTCTGATGGATGACGACCTCGCGAAACCGCAGCAGAAGGACACAAAACAGCCAGACCCGCAGAAAGCTTCTGCCACCCCGGTCAAGCCCTCAGCTTCGGCCGACCCTCAATCGTCCAAACCATCCGCGGACTGACGAAGATACACATAGCTGGCGCCATGCCCGCCGTCGCGTGGTTGGGCCGGACACCAGGCCAGCACCTCGGCTTGTTGACTGAGCCAGTGCTGCACCAGTGGCCTCAGCACCGAGGCCGACTGTGAGTTGTAACCCTTGCCGTGAATAATCAACAGCATGCGCGCCGACATCCCGACCGCATCGCGCAGGAATACTTGCAGTTGCTGGCGAGCCTCTCGTTGACGATAGCCGTGCAGATCAAGCACGGATTGCGGTGCTGGCTTGCCGAGGCGAATATTACGCTGCAGCTTTTTCTGCAAGCCATGATGAAACCAGCTCTCCAGCGTGTGCTCCGGCACATGCCGAGCGGTGTCGGCGGATGGACTCGAAAAACTCGTTTCTTTCATCCGGCGTGACGGGGCAGGAGGGCGCGGGCGTTGCTGCAGCAGGTCGGCCTTTTTATGCTGCAGTTTGCGGATGCCGCCAAGCGCCTGCATCAGACTGGCAAAATCATCATCACTGGATTGGCTCATGGCATTCGCGGCAGAAATTCTGCAGGTCAGGGATCAAAAATCGGGATTGCATCATAGTGCAATTTTATTCCTGAGTCCGCTACATTTGGTTTATCATTGGCGCTGATTTTTTATGATTTATCTTCCCTTTTTGCATGCATATTCTGCTCAGTAATGATGACGGCTATCTGGCACCCGGATTACAGGCCATGGCTGATGAACTGGCCACGCTGGCGCGGGTCACGGTGGTGGCACCGGACCGCAATCGCAGTGGCGCCAGTAATTCGCTGACGCTGCAGCGGCCGCTGCGTGCGGAGCAGACACCGCAAGGCTTTTACAAGGTCGATGGCACACCAACCGATTGCGTACATCTGGGTCTGACCGGGCTGCTCGATGTAGAACCCGATATGGTGGTCTCCGGCATTAATGCCGGTGCCAATCTGGGTGACGATGTGATTTATTCCGGCACCGTTGCCGCCGCCACCGAAGGACGCAATCTCGGCTTGCCGGCTCTGGCCGTGTCACTGGCCAGCCACGAGCAGAAACATTATGACAGCGCTGCGCGCGCCACCGTTGAAATCATTCGCCGCTTACGTCATCACCCATTGTCACAGGTGACCGTGCTCAACATCAATGTGCCGGATTTACCGTGGCATGAGATTCGGGGGTTTCGCTCCACCCGTCTCGGCTTTCGTCACAGTGCTGAACCGGTAGTGCAGCAACAGGATCCGTATCAACGCAAGATTTACTGGGTCGGCCCGCCCGGCGAAGCGCAGGATGCCGGTGCCGGCACCGATTTTCATGCGGTCGCGCAGGGGTTTGTCTCGGTCACTCCGCTGCAAATCGATTTGACCCGGCATCGGGAAGTTGAGCCCTTGCAACAATGGCTGCAGGTGGACGATGAGTAGCCTCAGCCCGCGTCATATAAACGGCATCGGTATGACGTCTCAACGCACCCGCGACCGTCTGATCGAGCGCCTGCAACAACAGGGTATTTCCAACACAGAAGTGTTGAGAGTGATGCGAAATACACCACGTCACCTGTTTGTCGATGAAGCCCTGTCGCACCGCGCCTATGAAGATACCGCGTTACCGATCGGTTTTCGGCAAACCATCTCCCAGCCCTATATCGTCGCTCGCATGACACAATTGATTCTGCAACCGCAGACGCCTTCATCGGTGCTCGAAATCGGCACCGGCTGTGGTTATCAAACCGCGGTGCTGGCGCAACTGGTGCCGCAGGTGTACAGCGTCGAGCGCATTGGCGCATTGCACCTGCAAGCCAAAAAGAGATTGCAAGCGCTGAAATATTACAATGTGGAATGTCGGCACACGGATGGCAAGGGTGGCTGGCCGAATCTGAATTATCGTTTTGATCGAATCCTCATGACAGCGGCCTGCAGCGAACTGCCACTCAAATTGCTGGAACAATTGAACCATCAGGGATCGATGATTTATCCGTTTGATGATGGCCGCCAGCAAATGCTGATGCGGGTGACCCGGCAACATGACGACTTCAAGACCGAAAGTTTCGAAGCGGTCACCTTCGTGCCATTGTTGAGCGGGGTGAGTTAATGCGAATGCTGAAGGTTTTCGCACTGTCGTTATTGCTGTTGTCGATGTCAGGCTGTACGGCGCTGAAAACGCAAAGCCTGAAAGGACCCGGCTGGTATCAGGTAAAACCAACCGACACGCTGTATTCCATTGCCTGGCGTTATGGGCTGGATTTTCGTGAGTTGGCTCAGTGGAATGGTTTGAGCGAACCGTTTGTACTGCACCCGGGTCAGCAGTTGACGCTACTAAAGCCTGCGCAAGTTCCTCAAACCGGAAATGTCAAAACGGCGAAGGCCGCGCCCGAACCAGAGCGCGGTGACAGTAAGGAAAGTAAAGTAGTGGCCAAACCGCTGACCCCTTCCTACAACCGGGCGATTCGCTGGCACTGGCCGCTGCGCGGAAAAATCCTCAACCGCTTCGCCAGCGCCAGCCTGGATCGACGTGGTATTGATATTGCAGGGAAAATAGGGCAACCTGTCAAAGCCGTTGCAGATGGCAAGGTGGTGTACAGTGGAACCGGTCTCAGTGGTTATGGCAATCTGATCATCATCAAGCATGACAATATTTATCTCAGTGCCTATGCCTATAACAGCAAGCGGCTGGTGGTAGAAGGAAAACGGGTCAAAGCCGGAGACATCATTGCCGAAGTCGGGCTCGGCAAAAACAGGATGCCGATGTTGCATTTTCAGATACGAAAACAGGGCAAACCGGTTGATCCAATGAAGTACCTGCCCAACTTGTAAATGACAGAAAAAACATCAGGAGAGACTCATAGTATGAGCAAAATCAACGATCCTTCCTTGTTGAACGAGAAAGAAATTCCGGTAGAGGATATTGCCGAATCGATCAAGGAAAACGAAGAAACGACTCCTGCGGTAGATATTGAGGATTTGCTGTCCGGCAAGGAAGAAGCCATCGTCACTCAAGAAGTGGAAGAGGTTGCTGAAAAATTTGTCGAACGACGCGGCACTCCCGACCGCCGCGCCACTGACCGGCGTAAACCGGTTTCACGCCGCCGGGTTACCGACTCGGATCCGACCCGGCTTTACCTGAGTGAAATCGAAGGCTCTGAACTGCTGACTGCCGAAGAAGAAGTGTTTTACTCGCGCAAGGCGCAGAAAGGGGATTCATCTGCTCGTGATAAAATGATCGAATGTAATCTGCGTCTGGTGGTCAAAATCGCCCGACGCTATATGAATCGGGGTCTGCCCTTGCTGGATTTGATCGAGGAAGGCAATCTCGGCCTGATTCGGGCAGTAGAAAAATTTGACCCGGAGCGCGGCTTTCGCTTTTCCACCTATGCCACCTGGTGGATTCGTCAAACCATTGAGCGCGGACTGATGAACCAGACACGCACCATCCGTCTGCCGATTCATGTCATCAAAGAACTGAATACCTACCTGCGCGCGGCGCGTCAGTTGACTCAGGATATGAAGCAGGAAGCCACTGCCGAAGATATTGCCAATTCACTCAACAAGCCAATCAAGGATGTCGAAAAAATGCTCAAGTTGGCCGAACGTGTCGGCTCGGTTGACATCCCGATGGGGGGCGATGGCGAACGTCCGTTACTGGACATCATCCCCGATGAAAACAATCCGGACCCTTCGCATATTCTGCAGGATGAATCGGTGTTGCAACATCTCGACACCTGGCTCGATGAGCTGGATGAAAAACAACGTGAGGTAGTAGTACGCCGTTTTGGGTTGCGCAATCACACTCGTGGCACTCTGGAAGAAGTCGGCCGCGAACTGGGTGTGACCCGGGAGAGAGTACGCCAGGTGCAAATGGATGCGCTCAAACGCTTGCGCCGGATACTCGAGAGCAGTGGCTATTCGCGCGATAATATCCTGCAATAACCCGGGTCGCTTCGATCCTGCTTCCCCTGATTCTCAGTTTCGCAGATTTATTGGCTGACGGCGAATCGCGTAGGCTTGCCTGCAGGTAACTGGTGTGTTCTCTTAACTGTTACGGGCGGCGACCCTAGCCATCCGTTAGCGCCACTTCGATGAACCATTTCGGCTTTATTCTGCCAAAGTCGGTCCGCCGATGCTGTTTCAGTGATTTTCTGGAATCCAGCACGCATTCCTGCCCCGCCTCGCGCATAAAAACCGCCCAGTGCCAGAACGGCTTGCCCTCTGGAGATGCCATTTGGTCGCCAGTAGCGCACAGTCAGGCAAACTGACCCAATCCTTGAACGGTGTTTGCTGCGCTGAAGTCATAATGCCCTGACGGGCCAGTAAACTGCGTAGCGGTTGCGGGTCGGACCACAGGCTGCTGTCCTTCGCATAGATACCGAGGCGGTTGGCGATTTCTTTTCCCTGTGGCTAACTCATGCCCGCAATTGCAGCGAAACTGGCAATGCCACAGCCAGTGATTTCTTGCTGGATGACGGGCTTCATGGATCGACTCATCGTAGTCGCCGGAAGGCTACAACAGCTCCGAGGCATAATCCGCCAGCCGCGAGCGTTCTCCGGTTTTCAGTGTGACGTGCCCGCTGTGATCCCAATCCTTGAAACGCTCGACGATGTAGGTCAGACCCGAAGTGGATTCTGTCAGGTAAGGGGTATCGATTTGTCCGATGTTGCCGAGGCAGACGACCTTTGTGCCAGGGCCGGCGCGCGTGATCAGCGTCTTCATTTGTTTCGAGGTCAGATTCTGTGCCTCGTCAAGAATGATGAATTTATTTAAGAAAGTGCGGCCACGCATGAAGTTCATTGACGAAATGCGAATGCGGTGACGCATCAGGTCATTCGTCGCTTTTTGCTCCCACGGTTCATTCTGGTCATTGCCGACCAGCACTTCCAGGTTGTCCATTAACGCGCCCATCCAGGGAGACATCTTTTCTTCTTCGGTGCCGGGCAGAAAACCGATGTCTTCTCCGACTGGCACGGTGACGCGGGTCATGATGATTTCGGAATAGCGTTTGGAGTCCATGGTCTGTACCAGTGCGGCGGCCAGGGTTAGCAGCGTCTTGCCGGTACCGGCCTGACCGGCCAGCGTCACAATATCGATTTCCGGATCCATCAGCAGATTCAGGGCAAAATTCTGCTCTCGGTTGCGCGCGCGAATGCCCCAGACATTGTGATGTTCGCTGGCGTAATTGCGGATCACCCGGATGATACAGGTATCGGTGGTTTTTTCGTGCACGATGGCATCGAAGTTATCCTTCAGGTAAATGAATTGATTGGGATACCACTCGGAGGTGTCAGCACCACTGATTTCGTAAAAGGTTTCACCGTTGCGCTGCCAGGAATGGATATGCTCGCTGTGTTCTTCCCAGAATTCGGCTGGTAATTCGAGATTGCCGCTAAACAGCAGGTCGAGATCATCGAGCACCTTGTCGTTGGAGTAATCTTCGACCTGAATGCCCAGTACCGAAGCCTTGATGCGAAGATTGATATCCTTTGACACCAGAATAATGTCGCAGTCCCATTCGTCGTGAAGCGCCAGCACCGTACCGAGTATGCTATTGTCATTCTTGCTGCCGGGCAAACTGTCAGGCAGGCGCGGACTGTGCGCTTCGGTTTCAAAATACAGGTGTCCACTGGCCTGAGTTTCTATGTGATTATTACCCGGGTTCAGCGGCAATAATGGTAACCCCTGTTTGATGTCTAGGTTTTTATTGGCGGTCATCAGGTCATCGATGAAACGATTGACCTGACGCACATTGCGCGCTACCTCCGACAAGCCTTTCTTGCCCTGGTCCAGTTCCTCGAGCACGGTCATGGTGAGGTAGATATTATGTTCCTGAAAACGAAACAGGGCGCTCGGATCATGCATCAAAACATTTGTGTCGAGTACGAAAAGTTTGGGTTGGTCAGGGTTCATTGCAGCTCTGGGTTGATGGAATTGTCGCCAGTATAAAACATCGCCTGTGGAAATATCCGGTCTTTTTCAAGTTAGTCTGGCTCTCGAAAAAGGGTTATAACTGGTATAGTGTAGAGGAATTTTACAACCCCGAAACGACCCGACCACACCGGAAAAAGATGCCAGAAAATATAGAATTTTACGACCGTCAGGCGCTGTACCGGCTCGATCAATTGACGATTGAAAGTGACCGGCAAAGTGCCCGTCAATTGATGGGCCGCGCCGCGCAGGCTGCGTGGAATGCCTTGTTGCTACACTGGCCGCAAAGCCGACGTATCTGTGTGCTAGCCGGTAGCGGAAATAATGGTGGCGACGCGTTTGCGTTAGCCGCTCTTGCGTTGCAGGATGGTTATCCGGTTGATTTGATTTTCCTCGGCGACTCTGCGAGGCAATCCGAAGCCTCGCGCTATTATCGCCAGCGATTTGAAGCGCTTGGCGGGGTAACACAAAACTGGGCCGGTCAGTTGGCGGAGGCTGAAGTCATCGTCGATGGCTTGCTCGGTATTGGCTTACAACGCGAGTTATCCAAACCGCATCAGCAATTGATCGGGCAGGCGAATGCAAGCGATGCCCGGCGCTTGTCGCTGGATATCCCCAGTGGCTTGCATGCCGAGCGAGGCATTGCGATGCCACTGGCATTTCGCGCACATCTAACGGTCACTTTTATTGCCTGCAAAATCGGTTGCCAACTGGCAGACGGGCCCGAATATTGTGGCGAGTTGCTATGCGATGATCTCGGCTTGTCGAGCAATAGCAAGCGGCAAATCCATCCGGTCGCCAGCGCCTTGTCGATCGCCAATATCCAGTTGCCCGAACGGCCAGCCAACTCGCACAAAAATACCTTCGGGCATGTGCTGGTGGTGGGGGGCGCGGCCGGTATGTCGGGTGCGGTACGGCTGGCTGCGCGCGCGGCGCTGATCAGTGGAGCCGGGTTAGTCAGCGCCTGCGTGCAGGATGTCTGTGTCGATGTGGTCGCGGCCGCGCAGGCTGAACTCATGGTGTCCGACTGGTCGCAACTCGATCGCTTACTGCAATGGGCCAGTGTGGTGCTGGTTGGTCCGGGGCTTGGTGATTCGGCGCAGGCACAGGCGGTTTTACAGCGTCTGTCCAGTTGCCGCTTGCCGATGATTGTCGATGCCGATGCGCTCCACCCGGAGGTATTATCGAACATCAGTAGTGAGGAAATGATATTGACCCCGCACCCGGGTGAAGCGGCGCGGTTACTCGGTTGTTCGGCCTCGGCGATACAGTCGAACCGTCTCGAAGCCTTGCAGGATCTGCTTGAAAAATACCGTGGCGTGGTCGTTCTGAAAGGTTCTGGCAGTCTGGTCGCGGCACCGGGTGAAACCATCCGCCTGTGCGTCAACGGACATCACGGCATGGCCACAGCCGGCATGGGGGATGTGCTGGCCGGCATGCTGGCCGGTTATCGCGCTCAGGGGTTGTCGGCCTGGCAGGCCGCGCAAACCGCGGTGCTGGTACATGCGCTGGCCGCCGAAGACTTCAGTGTTGAGAAAGATGAAGCGAGTCTGGTCGCCAGCGATGTGATCGAGCGCATCGGTCGGGTCGTCAAAATCATCCAGCAGGGGCGAAGGTCATGAAAATCTGTGGTGAAGCAGCGATGAAAGCGCTGGGTGCACGGTTGGTTACGGGGCAGAATCAAACCGGCGTGGTCACCTTGAACGGAGACCTCGGCACCGGAAAAACCACGCTGGTTCGTGGGGTGCTCGAAGCCTGCGGGATTACCTCGGGTGTACGCAGCCCGACCTATACGCTGGTCGAATTCTATCCCCTCGAAACCTTTACTATTGCCCATTTTGATTTATACCGGCTGGCTGATGCCGAAGAGCTGGAATACCTCGGATACCGAGATTATCTTCAGCCGGACACCTGGTGTTTTATCGAATGGCCGGAACGTGCCGCCGGCTATCTTGATCAGGTCGACTTGCAGATTGATTTGGAATATCAGGGCGATTGTCGACAGATCGGATTGCAGGCGCACTCGGATTTTGGCGAAGAATTACGCAAACGATTACTGTCACAGGGTTGATAATGCCACAGAGGACGTCTGTCAGTCGGCATCCCATCGCTTGCCGAAAACTGTGATATCCCTAGATTTATTCGAGATAAATACACTATCTCACTAATAAATAAAGAAAAAGTGTTGATTTTATCCTCGGTATTCACTATAAATGCCAACATCATGATGTTACTTTTCCTGCGGTTGTGAAGGTTATGGATACAATCTCTCAAACTCGACGATTTTTTCTGCGACGACTGGTTGGCGTAAGCGCCTCGCTGGCGCTGATGTTGCCGGGCAAAAATGTGCTGGCGGCAGCCAAAACAGCGCTGACCGGTGTTCGTGTATCCCAGTCCAATGGTGATCATACCCGGGTCGTTTTCGACCTTTCCGGCGAAGTGGAGCACAGCCTGTTTACCCTGTCATCGCCCAACCGGGTGGTGGTCGATCTGAAAAATGTCCGCAAAAGCACCGCGCTGGTAACGGATGAGAATCACACCCGTTTACTCAAGGGGATTCGCTCGGCCCAGCGCAATCGTGATGATTTGCGGCTGGTGCTCGACCTGGACAACAAGGTGCGTCCGCGCAGCTTTGTACTGAAGCCGGATGGCAAACAGGGGCATCGTTTGGTGGTGGATATGTATACCACCAAACTGAGCCCGACCCCGATCAAGACCAGCCAGCAGCAGCGTGAGCAAAAGAAGAAGGAATTTATTATCGCGATCGACCCCGGACATGGTGGCAAGGACCCCGGCGCGATCGGTCACAAGGGTACGCGCGAAAAAGACATCACACTGGCGGTGGCGAAAAAGCTGAAAACCATGATCAACCGAAGCAGTGGGTTTCGTGCGGTTTTGACCCGGGATACTGACCGCTTTGTGGCATTGCGGCATCGGGTTGAAAAAGCCCGCAAAAACAATGCTGACCTGTTCGTGTCGTTACATGCCGATGCCTTCAAAAGCCCCAAGGTGGAAGGCGCTTCGGTGTACGCGCTGTCGCTTAACGGTGCCAGTTCCGAAGCCGCGCGCTGGATCGCCCACAAGGAAAATGCGTCGGATTTGCTCGGTGGTATTTCGCTCGATGACAAGGATGACCTGATCGCTTCGGTGTTGCTGGACCTGTCGCAATCAGCCACCATTCAGGACAGTCTGGAACTGGGCAATGATGTGTTGAAACATCTGGGCAAGGTCGGCAAGCTTAACAAGCGTTCGGTGCAGCAAGCTGGATTTGCCGTACTCAAGGCACCGGATATGCCTTCCATCCTGATCGAGACCGCGTTTATTTCCAACCCGAAAGAAGAACGCCGGTTGCGTTCCTCCAAGCATCAACACAAACTGGCGCGGGCGATTCTTTCCGGCATCAAGTCACACGTCAAAAACCAGATGGCCTGATCAGTCGGTTTGCCTGGCCCGTCTATGATTTCGTCTGCCATTGCATCACGCTCTGGCGTAATCGCTGGATAATTTGCTGTCGCTGATAACCCCGGGCGTATTTGATCTTGCTGTAGGTGGCGAAAATCATTTGCAGTTGCGGATCTTCGTGTTGCTGTTGTTGCTGGATACGCTCGAGAAACTCAAATACATCTTCACCGGGCTGTTTTTCAAAGCCCTTGCGGCGGAGTTTTTTCAGTAACTGCTGGATGATTTGCTCGTATTCCGGTGGAGCCGCAGGGCGTTCACGCAACCAAGCGATCAATACATACAGCCCACTGATGGCCGCCAGGCTGATTACCAGCGCGATAATCATGTCCCCCCAGTCGCGAATGCCCAGCCCCAGTTGGCGCAGGAAGCGGTTCTGCTTTTTACTGTCGTAATTCAGGATCATCGAATTCCAGCTGTTTTGCAGGTTATCCCAGTTGTACAAAAGCTGGCTGACCAGGGCGCTGCGCTTGCCGATCTTGAAGTTGGATAAACCTTCCTCCAGCGCCTGATCGAGCCCTTTTTCGATGCGGTCCGGCGACACCGCAGCGGTCGGGTCGATTCGTATCCAACCCTTGTCTTTCAGCCAGACTTCGGCCCAGGCATGGGCATCGGACTGGCGTACGATCAGATAATCGCCGACCTGATTCAATTCGCCGCCCTGATAACCGGTGACGATGCGCGCGGGAATACCGGCAGCTCGCATCAACAGGGCGAAGCTACTGGCGTAATGCTCGCAAAAGCCACGCCGTGTATCGAACAAAAATTCATCACTGCTGTGTTTGCCCAATAGCGGTGGCTGCAGGGTGTAGACAAATTCCTGCTGTCGGAACATATTGAGCGCATGGTCGATGATGGCTTGTGCTGATGAAAATTGTTTGGCCCATTGTTGCCCCAGTGCGAGCGTGCGCGGGTTGCTGTTGGCGGGAAATTGCTCGGTTTTGAGCAGATATTCGAAACTCTCGTTGGGACTGATTTGATACTGGATCAGCGAGCGAACCTGATAGCGCAGCAGATCGATGACCGGCTTGCCGCGAACCAGTTGATACTCGCTGGTCAGGAAACTGGCTGGTGGTCGGCTGACCGGGATATCCAGCGCCAGCAACCAGCGCTGGCCATTGGCTTCCAGCGTGACGGTGTAATCGCTGGTGGACTCGGAGCGGGGCAGGTCGAAGGGGTTGATGACCTGCACCCGGGTTTGGGTCCAGCGCCTTCCATCAAAATTCACCATCACCGGTCCACGCCAGTAAAGCTGGTTTTGCGGTGGAATGTCACCATCGAATTTGACCCGGAAGGCGACATCGTTGCTGCTGATCAAATCGCTGATCGCGCCGGGCGACATCGAATTGGACAAGCCGGTCACGCCACCGCGCTGCTCTTGCGTGATGCCCCACAAAGGTCCTGGAATGCGCGGCACCAGCACGAACAGAATCATCATCATCGGTATTGATAACACGATCAGCTTGCTGGCATTGATCAGGCGCAGTTTGAGCGGCACGCTGTCATCCCGCTGGTTGATGGTCATCAATGTGCTGGTAATGACGATCAGCACCAGAAACATGTACATCGCAATCAGGATGCTCTGGCCAAACAGAAAATGTGTGGCCAGCAGGAAATAACACAGAAACAGCAGAATCAGCACATCGCGATGCGAACGCGCTTCCAGAAACTTGAAGGCAGTCATCACCGTCAGCAGGGCAAGACCGGGATCGCGCCCAACAATAGTCCAGTACTGGGCAAAAACACCCAGCCCACCGGCTACCACCATCGGCACCAGCAACCAGCGCGGCAGTGCTGGCACCTTGTCGAATGCCTGGGCGCTGCGCCAGCTCAGTGCAAACAAGGTAAAACCGCTGACCCATAACGGGCTGTGGGCAAAGTGCGGTAGCATCACCAGCAAAAAGCTCAGGCTGACTGAAAGCAACGCGGTGCGGTCGGCGGTTTCCTGTGAAATCTGCTGGATCGGCAGGTTATTCATCGATCGCCAGCTCCGCATTCAGGTCGGATTGCTGATAGAGCGCAATTTCTTTCAGACATTGCGCCTTGTGCGCCGCGCCGCTGGATTGGTCGATGTGCTGATCCGGCAGGCGCAGACCAAAGCTGCGACCCTGACGGCTGCAATCGATGACTTGCGCAGTCATTTGCGCCAGCCGACCTTCCAGCGAAGCGGCCGGCATCTCGGCCAGATCGATCCACAGGCTCGGTGCGGCATGACCCTGAAAGGTTTTGGTCAGCATGCCGCGCCCTTGTGCATAGGCTTTCCACGAAATATGCTTGAGCGACTCGCCGGGCTGGTATTCGCGCAGCCCGGCGAAATCATCGCCATCGGTGGTGTCCACCGTGCTTTGGCTTTGCGCCTCGGCGGCCAGGGATTCACTGGCAGGAACACTGAAATCCGGTTGCGGGTAAACCACCACCGGCACATCGAAACGCAACCAGCTCCAGGCATGGAACAAACCGGTCGGATAGCGGGTGAAAATCACGATGCCGGCCGGTTTGTACTGTCCACGCCGTGCAGCCGTTACCTGCAGGGTCAGGTTGCGCGGCTGCTCTGGCGGCAGGGTGATATATTCAGGCGGATATTGCGCGTATTGCATGCCGATGGCATAACGGGGTGTTCCCGTGTCATGGCGGAGGGTGAAAGTCATGTTGATTGGCTGATGCGCGTGCACCGGTTTGGGGGTATGCATGCGGATGTCCAGCCCGAGCAGGTTTTTATGCGTTTGCCACAGGCTGATGATGCCGATTGACGTCAGCAGAAAGGTCAGCACATAGGCCATGCTGTTGGAATAATTGATCGCAGCCAGTAAAAGCATGATCAGCATCATCAAGTACAGATAACCGAAGCGGGTCGGTAGAATATACAGCCGCCGATGATGCAGATGGATATCGTGACCGGTCGCCGGATTACGCCTGGCGATGAAGCGATCCATGCGTTGTTGCAGAGCTGACAGCATCAATCGCTACCGTCTCAGGGAATGGCCGTTTGTTGCAGGGTTTGCTCGATCAATTGCTCTACCGTTTTGCCATGTTGCTCGCTGGCGCTGAGTCGGTGACCGGCGATGGCGGCAAAAACTGCTTTGATGTCGCCGGGTTCGACATAATCGCGGCCATGCATCAGCGCCCAGGCGCGCGCCGCACGTAGCAGCGCCAGCGCAGCGCGCGGCGAAAGCCCAACAATGAAATATTGCGGGTCGCGGGTGGCGGCCACCAGAGCCTGTACATAGTCGAGCAAGGGGCCCGAGATATGCACGCCATCTACCGCTTGCTGTATTTGCAGCAATTCATCGTGATGGACGCTGACCGCCAGTTGCTGCAATAAATGCTGTCGACTCTCTCCGGCCAGCAACGCGCGCTCGGCCTGCGGGTCGGGATAGCCGAGCGTGAGCTTCATCATGAAGCGATCGAGCTGGGATTCTGGTAGCGGAAAGGTGCCGGACTGATCCAGCGGGTTCTGTGTGCCGATAACGAAGAAAGGCTGCTTCAGATGATGAGTCAAGCCATCAATGGTGATCTGACGTTCTTCCATCGCTTCGAGCAGTGCACTCTGGGTTTTCGGCGTGGCGCGATTCATTTCATCGGCCAGTACGCAATGCGAAAATATCGGCCCGGCATGAAAGTTGAAAGTTTGCGTATTCGGGTCAAAAATAGATACCCCGAGTATATCGGCTGGCAACAGATCGCTGGTGAATTGAATACGGCTGAAGTCCAGCCCGAAGGTTCTGGCCAATGCCTGCGATAGCGTGGTTTTACCGACGCCAGGTAAATCTTCGATCAGGCAATGACCTCCGGCCAAAAGGCAGCACACGGCCAGTTTGATTTGCTGCTGTTTACCGATGATGATGGTTTCGAGCTGGCGGATGGCTGTATCGATATTTTGTTGCATGACTTCGCTGGAGGCTACGGTTTGATCGAGCATGAAAGCGTTCCGAGTTGCGTGAATGATATGGATTCAGTTGACTTGGTTTAGTGTAGTCTGAAATGAAACGATTACAAAGGATTCCACCTTTCGTGTTAAGCTCGTTGCGCCGTTAATAGACCTGATATTCAATGACTAAAACAAGTTTTTACTGGCATGATTACGAAACCTGGGGTGCCAATCCGCGGATCGATCGTCCCGCCCAGTTTGCCGGCATTCGCACCGATCACGAGCTCAATATCATTGGCTCGCCATTGATGATATACAGCCAGCCGACCGCCGATTTTTTGCCCTCGCCAGAAGCCGTGCTGATCACCGGCATCACGCCGCAGCAGGCGTTACGAGAAGGCGTTTGCGAAGCCGAGTTTTTCCGCCTCATTCATGCCGAATTCAGCCTGCCGGGTACTTGCATCACCGGTTATAACAACATCCGCTTTGACGATGAAGTGACCCGCTTCGGGTTTTATCGTAATTTCTTTGATCCTTATGCCTGGAGTTGGCAAAACGGAAACAGTCGTTGGGATATTCTCGACCTGATGCGGCTGGCGCATGCGCTGCGCCCGCAGGGTATACACTGGCCACATGACGAAGACGGTAAAACCAGTTTCAGGCTGACCGAGTTGACCGCGGCCAACGACATCGAGCAACTGGGCGCTCATGATGCACTGGTGGATGTAACGGCGACCATTGAGGTGGCTCGACTGGTCAAACAGCAACAGCCGCGATTGTTCGATTTCTATTTTGCCTTGCGCCACAAGCAACGCGCGGCGGAATTACTGAGTCTGAATCAGCCGGAGATCGTGCTGCATGTCAGCGGCATGTTTGCAGTCGAACTGGGTTGTATTGCACCGGTCTTTCCGTTGCTCGCACATCCGCAAAACAGTAACGAAATTATCTGTTATAACCTGCGCGAAAATCCGCAGGAATTACTGCAGCTTTCGAGCGAGGAAATTTCCTCAAAAATTTACCGGAAATCCATCGACATGGCGCCGGATGAGCGGCGGCTTGCACTCAAGGGCGTGCATCTGAATAAATCTCCTGCTCTGGCACCATTAAATACACTGAGTGCGGAAATGGCAGAAAAATGGCAGATTGACTGGGATATTGTGCATAAACATTTACAAATGCTGCAACAGAATAAAACCCTGCTGACGCGTTTGCAGGAAGTGTACGGGCAACCGCGTGAAAGAAAGGAAAACGACGCCGATTCGGCTTTATATGAGGGTTTTATCTCGCGTGAAGATCGCCTGCGATGTAACCAGATACTTGCAATGACCGCTGAAGAATTAATCACCTTCGATCCCGGCCAGTTTCAGGATGCTCGTCTGAGAACCCTGCTGTTTCGCTATCGGGCACGCAATTATCCGCAAACGCTGAATGCCGATGAAGTACTGCGCTGGCAACGCTTTTGCGAGTCGCGTCTGGTCGATGGTGAGTTTGGCGCCAGCCTGACTCTGGAACAATTTCAACAGCAATTACTCACGCTGACCCAACAGCCGCAAAACGAGCGTGCTCAAAAATTGCTTGCGCAATTGTCAGCCTGGGCGCAGGAACTGTTTTCATGAAAACGGTTGAATTAACGATCGAGCCAGTCGAACTGTACAAGATTCTGAAATTTGAAGGTCTTGTAGGCAGCGGGGGAGAAGCTAAGGCGGTGATTGATCAGGGACTGGTTGCAGTCAATGGACAGGTTGAAATCCGCCGGCGCAAAAAAATCCGAACTGGAGATGTAATCGAATTCAATGGCGACAAAATATCGGTGGTTTTGGCTGGAACTTAAACGTAGCAGCAATGATGAATCTGGCTGAAATTATTTTGATTGCCACAGGCTTGCTTAGTCTTTCTATGCTGGCGGCTGGTCTGTTCAGAAATATATCTATTCCCTATACGGTGGTACTTGTCATTATCGGATTGCTGTTGTCGGGGCTAGGACAATTATGGCAACCTTTCCTGCTGCTTCAAGACTTCAGGCTCACTTCCGAACTGGTGTTTTTTGTGTTTTTGCCGGCATTGATTTTCGAGTCAGGTTTGAGCCTTAATGCACGGCAGTTATTGAAAGATATCGCACCGATTCTGTCAATGGCGATACCAGCCCTGCTGATCTCTTCCTTTCTAGTAGCTTTTGGCTTATGGTTGCTGACCGGCCTGGATTTTACTCTGGCTCTTTTATTTGGAGCACTGATCTCCGCTACAGACCCGGTTGCAGTGATCGCACTGTTCAAGGAACTGGGCGCACCGCTGCGATTGAATGTGCTGGTAGAAGGCGAATCCTTACTCAATGATGCAACCGCCATCGTATTGTTTGGCATTATTCTTTCAATATTGCTGGCTGGAGAAACATTCACCACATCATCTGCGCTGCTCTCTCTGGCGAAGTTTTTCTGGGTTTTTTTCGGCGGAACTCTGGTAGGTGTTCTGATGGGCCTGTTCTTCAGTGAAATGCTTCAGCGTTTTCACAGCATAATCAGCGAAATTCTCGTCATGTCGGTGGTGTTGGCTTATGCAAGTTTTATATTGGCAGAGCATTATTTGCATGTATCCGGTGTAATGGCGACACTCAGCGCTGCGATCACAATCAACGTCTATGGCTTGACTCGTATAGAACAACGGGTGAAACCGGCCTTGGGCGAGATTTGGGAATTTGTCTCTCTGGTTGCAAATTCACTACTGTTTTTGCTGGTAGGACTTTCTATCGATGTGCTGCAACTCTTGGAACATAGTGGCATGATCGCGGCCGCGGTTGTGATTGTTTTAATCGCGCGCGCGGTTGCGGTTTACAGTATGACTTCGCTGAGTAATCGTTTGTTCCGTTTGCCGAAAATCTCACTTCCCGAACGCCATATCATGTGCTGGGGCGGTTTGAAGGGTGGGTTAGCCATCGCCATCGTACTGTCGATCCCGGAAACTCTACCGGACCGGGAAATGTTCATCAACATGACTCTCGGCGTGGTGCTGTTCACGTTGCTCGTGAATGCGACCACGATACGTCCGCTGATGAAATGGCTGGAAATGGACCGGTTCGATGATGCAGAAAAAAGAGAGTTACAGCGCGGCTTGCAGCATGCCAGTGATCAGTCTGCGCAAATGCTAGCTGATTATGAGCGGTTTGGTATCATCAGCACGAAATTGAAACAGCAGATTTCTACCGGTATCCGCCAACAATTTTCTGGCGTGGATACAAAAAAACTGACAGAAAAGGGTTGGCGCGAAGTGTATCTCAGTGCATTGCGCACAGAATCCGCGACGCTGGATCAATTATTCGAAACCGCACTGATCAGCCAGTACACCCTGCTCGATTTACGCAATTCTCTAAGCCGCGATCGGGATAGTCTGAGTCAAGTCACAGCGTTGCAGCAGATCGATTTTATAAACATGCAACAATCCGTTTTCATGCGTGCGGAAAATTGGTTATTAAAATTTCTACGCGAGAAAAACTGGGCCTCTCTTTTTTTATCCTGGTATCAGGATCGTCGCTTACGGCAAAGGCTGGAGCGCGATATTGCGGCTATGGTCATGACCCGTTCGGTTATTCATCGTCTGCAAGAGCGAACAGATTTTAATATTGATGACCGAGCACAGGTGCTGGCACTTTATCAGCGCAGGTTCGAGCGTTGGTCGGCAAGACTGGATCGCTTGAGAACCGAGTTTAGCGATACATTTGAATTGCTTGAGTTAAATATGTTTACCCGCGCCGCACTGAAAACCGCCGAGTTGAATAGCCGTAAGGATTTTTATCATGGAGAAACAGGCGTCAAGGCTTATCAGTCGATTGTCCATTTGATTGATGCGATGCTTAAGCAGTTGGCACAAACACCACTGAGATTCAACCAGATAAAACTGGACAGCTTGAAGCATGTCGGAATTTTTTCCGGACTTTCTGATGAAGCATTGAAGATACTAACAGCCCATGTCACTGCGGTCAGTTTCATGCCGGGTGATGTGATAATTGGCGAAGGAGAAAGTGGAGATGCCTTGTATGTAATCGAACAAGGTTCGGTTGAAGTATTGAAAGGTGGCAAAGTGCTTGCCAGCATACAACAGGGTGGCTTTTTTGGAGAGTCGGGTTTGTTGGTAGACCATGTTCGCACGGCAACCGTGCAGGCCAAAACGCTGCTCAGATTATTCAGGTTGAAGCGGCGGGATATCCTGACTCTTGCGAAAAGCCATCAGGAAATTGCCGACAGATTGCAGCAGGTGAAAAAAGAAAGACAGGATAATTAAAATGGTAATGTTGATACCCTGCCTGGCTAGGGATGACCAATGCTGTTAAATGCCAGAAAGGTTTCGTTCGAGGTAATGTGATAATCTCCCGCCAGTGAATTTTCAGGACTGTATTGATGATAACAAACTATGATGATCGGGCTATTTATCGTTGGCTTCTGACTTGCGCGATATTGATCTTTGCGATGGTCATACTCGGAGGTGTGACACGCTTGACCGGGTCCGGGTTGTCGATGGTGAACTGGCACCCGATTCATGGTGTGGTGCCACCGTTGAACGCAGCCGAGTGGCAGGAAGAATTCGAGAATTACCAGCAGTCGCCGGAATTCGAAAAGGTCAATCATCATATGGATGTGGATGATTTCAAACAGATTTTCTATTTCGAATATTCTCATCGCGTGCTGGGACGACTGATCGGGCTGGTTTTTCTGCTACCGTTTTTATATTTTTATTTTCGCAACAAGATTCGTCCCGGACTGACCCCGAAGTTGCTACTGATGTTCGTTCTCGGCGGCCTGCAGGGCTTGCTCGGCTGGTACATGGTCAAGAGTGGGCTGGTCGATAATCCGCATGTCAGCCAGTATCGCCTTGCCGCTCATTTGATGGCGGCGATTTTGATTTATGCCTTTATTCTGTGGACGGCGTTTTCGTTGATGAACCCGCAAACCCGGGTATCCCGAGCCGAATCGAAAGCCGGCGGGTTTCGCCGCGCCGCGCACTATCTATTATTTCTGGTTTTGCTGACGATTCTGTCCGGCGCTTTTGTGGCAGGCCTGAAGGCCGGATTGATTTTCAATACCTTTCCGAAAATGGGTGAGCAATGGATTCCGGATGAATTGCTTTCTCTGTCCCCTTTTTACCTGAATCTCTTCGAGAATCTGGTGACAGTACAATTCGATCATCGTGTCCTGGCGATACTGACCGGTACGTTGTTACTGTTGTACTGGTGGAAGTCCTTGAAAGTCGGCTTTAACAGAGAGATTCGCCTCAGCTTTCATCTGATAGCCATCATGGTCGTGATTCAATGGGCATTGGGCATCAGTACCCTGCTGCTGCATGTGCCGGTCGCGATTGCCGCCAGCCATCAGGCCGGTGCCCTGTTATTGTTCACCGCGGTTCTGTTCAATCTGCATAAATTGACCCGGGTTTAAAGGATATCCTCAGTTGACCATTCTCTAGCCGGATAGCATGGCTTTCAATCCGGCCAGATGATCCATGCCTTTTTCTTTCTTTTCTTCTTCGCTCAGATTATTGCCGGAATGCTCGGCACCTTCGAGTTCATCGGCGGGCATCTCGGCAATGAACCGGCTCGGTTCGCACTGGATGATTTCTCCGTATTTCTGCCGCGTTTGCGCGTAGCTGATGGTAAGCTGCTGTTCGGCGCGGGTGATGCC
>JANTFI010000027.1 GCA_024763505.1 Gammaproteobacteria bacterium | reverse complement strand
AGCTGGCAGTAGCAGTGAGCGAGACCGAACCGCCTGTTGAGAAGGCCCGTAATACACCCGAAAACCATGCAGTTCGATTGTTGGACGCTTGATTCGCTCACCATTGGTAAATTGAGCAGGCGCAGTCCAGTACAGTTTGACCTGACTCAGCTCACCGGCGTGGGCAGAGAAAGCAGACACCGCCATTAACCAAAAACCCCAAAAACCTGCCACTAAAAACCGCAGAGAAAGGAAAGGCATCAGCAGTATCTCGACAAAATCATGAGCGCGATTATCCGCACAGCAGGGAGAGCTGTCTATGAATGTCTGCGAAAAGTGTAAAGAATCCTGATCGGCTCCATCGGTCCGAATTGAGATCAGAGGTCACATCCCGGCGACCCCACAATCAAGAAGTGCAAGCAGACCTTAACGAGACTATTTCATTGCGGCGACAACCGGTAAATCTTGCCGCTGTCGGTAGAAAACAGGATTCTGCCTTTTTCGTCGGTGGTCAGGGCGCGGATGCGTTCACCAAGGTCTTCAAGCAGGCGGTCTTCGGCGATGGCATTACCGTCCGCATCCAGCGTAATCTGGTTGAGGTGGCGCAGTTTCAGCGCTCCGGCAAACAGGTTGCCTCGCCACTGCGGAAAGGCATCGCCCTGGTAGTACAACAGACTGCCCGGAGCGATCGACGGTATATACACCTTGACCGGTTGCTGCATGCCGGCCTTGTGGGTGCCTTCGCCGACGGCGACCGGGCCCCAGTATTCCTTGCCGTAAGAGATCACCGGCCAGCCGTAGTTCTGGCCTTTCTCGATCAGATTGATTTCATCGCCGCCGCGCGGGCCATGTTCGATTTCCCACAACCTTTTGTGCAAGTTGTCCCAGGCCAGACCTTGTGGATTGCGGTGGCCATAGCTCCAGGTTTCGGGTAGCGCGTCGGGGCGGTTGACGAATGGATTGTCAGCTGGAACGCGACCATCACGGTGCAGGCGGATAATGCTGCCCGCATGATTTTCGAGATTTTGCGAATTCGGCCGTACGCCTCGATCGCCAATGCCGAAAAAGACGTAGCCCCGATCATCAAATGCGATCCGGCTGCCGAAGTGGTAACCGGTATCGGTAGTGGATCGGGTCACCAGTAGATCCTGCCAGTCATGCAGTCGGAGGTCTTTCAGCCGGGCGCGCGCCAGTGTGGTCGCGCCCTGCCCCTGCACCGGTTTGCTATAGGTGAAATAGATCCAGCCCGCGGTTTCATCCGGCGCGATTGCGATATCGAGCAAACCGCCCTGCCCCTGCAGATGAATTTCGGGCAAGCCGGAAATGCTCTGACGCTGGCCGGTTTGCAGATTCAGTAATGACAATTTGCCACTGCGCTCGCTGACCAATAGCCGCTGTGCATCGAGCATTTGCAAGCCCCAAGGAACGCCGTATCCGGAAGCGAGTTGTTCTACCCGAAACGAATCCGCCTGGGCTGGCAAGGCGATCAGACTGGAGAGCAACAGGAACAGAGTCAGTTTCTTCATTGGTTTATTTATCCGGCGAATCGGGAGAATACGGTTTTCATCAATTCTGTGCTGCGTTTGGCCGGGTTTTTGCGGATTTGCTTTTCCTCGATGGCGACCCGGTCAAACAGTGCATTCATGGCATGGTCGAGTACATACTGATCGATGTTCACCGCCTGTTCATTGATGCCTGGCCACACCGACGAGATTTTTGAAACCAGCGTTTTATAGCTGCGCGACAAGCCGGTCTGGCTGGTGGCTTGCTCAATCACCGGTAGAAACCGCTGCCGCAGTGTGGCATCGGTTTTGGCCCGGAAATATCGGGTCGCCGCATCATCGCCGCCGCGCAGAATGCCGAGCGCATCTTGTACAGTCATACCCTGAATGGCCGCGCTGAATACCGGAATTGCTTGCTGGACCGAAGTTTCGGCAGCCAAGTTGAGACGGTTTTCGAATTCATCGACCTGTTTTCCCTGCCCGAGCTTGCGCAGTAAATCCGCCGGTTTGGCCAGCTTTTCCGGCAGTGAAATATGATACAAATCGTTAGCTCTGAAACCCTGGGCACTACCCAGAAAGCTCACTGACTCGGACACCCCTTGCGACAGCGCTTGCTTGATCGCTGCTATCATATCTTGACGACTCAGCGCATCGTTTTTGCTGTCCTTGCCCTGATACTGGTCCAACACCGGCCGGACCTTTTCCAGTACCGAATCGAGTTCCTTGCAAGCCGTTAGTGAAAACAGTATTGCGAAGGACAAGATGGCTCTGGAAAATACCGTTTTAATCATGCAAACTCCTTCTGAAAGAAATTAAAAACGTGTCAATTGTACCTCACTGTCGGGTATGATTTGGCAAACAAAATGTTAAACCAAAAGAGGACAATACCATGAAGATACTTGTAGCCAGCCTGATTTTGTTACTGGGCACCACTCCCGCTCTGGCGCAGGAAGAACCGGGCATGGTCAGCACCAAACGGATGAATTTGAATACGGCGTTGATGATTGCGCAGGCCGCCATAGCCGAATGCAGCAAACAGGGCATCCAGATCGGCGTAACCGTGGTTGATCGCGAAGGCATCGTACAAGTCACGCTGCGAGACACGATTGCCGCCCAAATCACCGTGCCGATTAGTCAGGGCAAGGCGTTTACTGCAGCCAATTTCAATAGCGCGACCACGGCACTGGCCGATCGCGCCAATTCTCCGGTGGGGCGTGCACCGGGTATTTTGATGGCGGCCGGCGGCTTGCCGATTCAGGTCGGTGGCGCATTGATCGGCGCGGTTGGCGTTAGTGGCGCACCCTCTGGCCTGACCGATGAAGCCTGTGCTCAAGCGGGTATCGATGCAGTGATCGATGACCTCGAAATGGCGATGTAAGCACCTTTCCTGAAAGAATTACTCAAATATTTGGTCAGCCGGGGCGCAACGTCAACTTGCCCAAAGTTGCGCCCAGCTGACCCATTCCAGCCGATCCCAGAACCAGTACAGCGCGACTGCCGAAATCAGCAGCGAACCGGGAATGACCACGACCTTCCGATACAGGGCAGGGTTGTGGCGAAACCAGACCGCTACGCCAAAATAAGCAACCGTAATAACAAATAATTGTCCGAACTCTATACCCAGATTAAAACTGATCAGCGCCAACGCAAAGGCGTCCCTGGGCATCCCGAATTCCGACAGCATCGAGGCAAAACCCAGCCCGTGCAGCAATCCAAAACCGAACACCACATACAGGCGGCTTTTATTAAGCCTCGGACTGATCAGGTTTTCGATCGCCACAAAAGCGATCGACAGTGCGATCAAGGGTTCAACAATGCGCGACGGCAAGCTGAAGATATCAAGCATCGACAGACTCAGGGTGATCGAATGCGCAAGCGTAAACATGGTGACTTGCCACAGCAACGGTTTCATTTTCAGGCTAAGCAAAAAGATGCCGAGCACGAACAGAATGTGATCCCAGCCGAGTGGAAAAATATGCTGAAAACCCGCACCGGTATAAGTCTTCAGCACACTCCAGACCGATTGTTTGCTGAAGACTTCATCCAGTGAATATGGCTCGGTGTATACGTCTTCTCGTACCCACTGATGGTCAGACCAGTGCCACTTTTCGTTATCGGCATCGACCTGCCGCACCCGGGTGGCATGATCGCCGAATTTTTGCGGGTAATACCAGGTTAATTGCCGATAATGCCGATCAATATCCGCCGTCAGATAAACCGTGCTGATACGCGGCACCTTGGTGTAGCCCGGCTCCGGTATATCGATCTTTTCGATCTGCAGCGGGATCGATTGACCATCGAGTTTGACATCCACGTCCTTTACCAATGTCGGTTCGAATGTCTTGAAAGCCTCGGCGAGCTCTGCTGAAGACATCTTGCGATAATAATCGTATTCCTCGGCGTTCGGCGCATCCTGAGTGTTTTTATAGCGGCTGTTGATGCCGGTCATCAAAGCTTCCAGACTGGCACGCAATTCAACCCTGAGTTGCCCGCTGGTGTAAACGCTGATCTCGATCAGTGCCGGTTTGACCACATCCGCCTGCAGCGGCGAGGTGAAAAACAAAGCTAAAAATAGCCACAGAAATGCTTTACAATTCATCATTCTAAATAAGAACATTAAAAGTTTATGGAATAGATTTTCGCGGGTGGCATCTTAAACCAAATTATGTTTCCCTGCCTGTGCAAACTCAAATCACGATCAGAATCAAACCAGAGGAGTATCCATGAAAAAACTAGATCGCCGGGATTTTATAAAGCTGATGGGCGCGGGAGCGGCTGCATCATCGGTCCCTCTAATGTGGCCTGGTATTAGCCAGGCTCATCAAATGCCAAAGGATTTCTACAATAAACCGCTCAACGGCAATGCGCGTATTTTGCATATCACCGATGTTCATGGCCAGTTACTGCCGGTTTACTTCCGCGAGCCGAATGTCAATCTCGGGGTTGGCGATGCTTATGGCCGCCCACCGCATATCGTCGGTAAAAAATTGCTCAAATACATGGGCATCAAGGAAAATTCCGTAGAAGCCTATGCTTTCAGTTATCTCAATTTCACTGAAGCTGCCAAGCAATATGGCCGCACCGGTGGATATCCGCAAATCAAATCACTACTCGAGATGCTGCGCGCCGATGCAGGTGGTCGCGAAAACACCTTGACGCTGGACGGCGGCGATCTGTGGCAAGGCTCGGGTACTTCACTGTGGACACGCGGTGTAGACATGGTGGAAGCCTCCAATATTCTCGGTCTCGACGTGATGGTCGGTCATTGGGAATTCACTTACAGGGAAGACGAAGTGTTGAGCAATGTTTCCTTGTTCAAAGGCGATTTCATCGGCCAGAACGTGCGCGTTAAAGAAGACGCCCTGTTTGGCGACGAGTATGCGCGGATGGTTGAGAAATACGATGGTCGCGGCCTGTATGACGAGGATGCCGGTTATGCCTTCCGCCCGTATGTAATGAAAAACGTCGGTGGCGCGCGCATTGCCGTGGTCGGTCAAGCCTTTCCGCGTACCGCCAACGCCAACCCGCAGGAATTCTTCCCGGACTGGTCTTTCGGCCTGCGCGAAGACGACATGGCTGCGTTGGTGGAAGATATCCGCGGTGAAGAAAAGCCCGATGCCGTGGTGCTGTTGTCGCACAACGGCATGGATGTTGATATCAAGATGGCCGAACGTGTACCCGGCCTGAATGCCGTATTCGGCGGCCACACCCACGACGGTATGCCCAAGCCGCTGAAGGTCAAGAACAAACTCGGCCACGATTGCTGGGTGACCAACGCCGGTTCCAATGGCAAATATGTCGGCGTCATGGATTTCGACATCGACGACAAGGGCATCAAGAACATGGATTACAAGATGTTCCCGATCATTTCCGACTGGCTGCCGGAAGACAAGGAAATGAAAGCCTATATCGAACAGATGCGTAACCGCGTCTATGACAAAAACATCGTCGAAAGCCGCTCCAGCAAATTCTTTTACAACCCCAAGCGAGTGGGCAAAACCTACAAGCAGATTCTCGATGAAAAGCTGGCGATTGCCGACCGCACCCTGTTTCGCCGCGGCAACTTCATGGGCACCTGGGATCAAATACTGGTCAATGCCTTGCGCCATGAATACAAGGCCGATATCGCCATGTCTGCCGGCGTACGCTGGGGAACCACGACCCCGAAAGGTCACTGGATTACGATGGAAGATGTCATGACCCAGTGCTCAATGACCTATGCCGAAACCTATGTTAGCGAAATGTCCGGCCGTGACTTCATAAATATCCTCGAAGGAGTCGCCGATAACCTGTTCGACCCCGACCCGTATCTACAGTCCGGTGGTGATATGGTGCGCGTGGGTGGCCTCGATTACACCATCGAGCCGTCCAATAAACTGTATGAGCGCATCACCGAAGCGCGTCTCGACAATGGTCACAAGATCGAGCCTGACACTATGTATACAGTTGCCGGCTGGGCCACGGTCAACCGCACGCCGGAAGGCCGCCTGATGTGGGATGTAGTGCGAGATTACATTATCGCAAAACGCGACAAGGATATGGTGCTGCGTTTACCGAAAATCAACGATCCGAAACTGGTCGGCGTTTCTGCCAACCCGGGCATTGCCGACTATCAGGGAGAACTTGGCTAGTCGCAACGCCAGAGTGGCAGACGCTATCCACAAAAAAAGCCCCGCATTTTTGCGGGGCTTTTTTTTGAACCCTGGTTGCAATGATCAGCAGATTCGCCCGACCACTGATTAGCGGATGGTGGAAATCAACGAGTTAATGGCTCGATCGAATGCCGAGGCCGATTCGATCAACCGCGCCCGGCCACTGCGAAGCTCGGTCACCAGGCCGTTGCGGGTCAGGTTTTTCACCTTGTGACCATGCCGGTTGACGAAAACGAATTTGCCGGTGACATTACTCTTCCAGGATAATTTGGCATTTTGCGATTTTCCGCCGGTTTCGCTGAATTCGATCCAGGCGCCCAGCTGCAGTTCCTGTACCTGACGAGTAAATTCATCGTCCTGTTCTTCGTAATTATGTTGGAGGCCGCCTGGCGGAGTCGAATCCATGACGATTTCTTCTTCGATATAGACGCTGCCATTGACCACCGAGCGAGTGAATTCATCGAGATTGTGAATCACTTCCTTTTCGGGTGAAACCGTAATCTGGGTGATGGTATCTTCAGTCAAATCCTGCTCGTATTCATGGTCGAGCATCTGCACTTCGCCGGTATCATCGGCGGTCAATTCGATATCGACAGGCTCCGCTTCGTGATTGGAACTCGCCCCACCGAACGCATCCGCGATATTGCGCTCCGGATAGACGGTTTGATCATCCACCCGGGTAACCAGATTTTTGCTGGTTTGCTTGACCACCCGGGCATGCTGCAGCACCAGCATTTGAAAAATATCATTCTTGGCCTGTTTATCGGTATGAATCAAATCCATACCTTTGGCCAGCGCGCGTAACAGCGATGGCAGGGTTTTCAGCAGTTTACTTTTATCTTCTTCACTGTGCTTCGGAATCAACGACCAGATCAGAGCAGTGGTAATGCGTTTCAGGTTTTTCCAGTGATTGGAAGATTCCCCCTGCGAAACCAGTGTCTGTACCAGCACCGATTTCCACTGACCATCGAGAAACTCGATCACTTCGAAACTCAGTTCATAACGCTCCACCAGTGGCTGGATAAACTCGGTTACCCGTTGTTGCGCCTGGCGCAGCTTGTCTTCATTTTCCTTTTCCGCTTGCTCCAGCGCTTCGACAGACTGTGCAAAGCGCTCGTCTTCCTGTTGCCGAAATTGCCGGAAATCGGTCAACGCCTGCTCAAAGATTGCAATATCCTGATCGAATTCCAGCAACAGAAAATTCACGATCTGTTCCAGTTTTTCGACCAGCCGCTGTTCCTGCTGTGCATCTTCGCTCCAGCCCAGCGAAGCCTTGGAAATCGAATCGAGCAATTGCCGTGCAGGATGTTTCTTGTGATTGAAGAACCCTTTGTCGAGAATGGCTACCTTGAGAATCGGAATCTGCAAGCGACCGATCAGCACCTTGACCGGATCGGGCAATGCTTCATCATCGAAAAAGAAGTCGAACAGCATCGAAACAATATCGATGATCTGGTTATCCGCCGAGTTTTCTTGCGTCGCATTCTGATCACGAAAGGCTGTCAATTGCTGCTGCATTTGCAGCTTCATGTTTTGCGGATCGACCGCCGATACTGGCTGCTGACTGCGATTGCCCTGCTGCATTTGCGACAGAGCTGAAACATAGGCAACAGTCTGAGGTGGAATCGAGACGGCCTGATCTCCCTCTATCGAGGGTTGATACAAACCTGCTTCGAAACTGCCAGCGCCTGTTGTGAACAGTGAAGGGTCATGACTGCCGGCCCCGCCCCCCTGAAACAGGGATGGCTCAAAACTGCCGGCCTGGGTAACAGCGCCCGGAGTCAGCATTTGTTGTAAAAGGGTTAACAGATTTTCGGCTTCTGCCGGTTTTGCAGTGCCGGGGGATTCAGTGTCGGCGACTTGTTCGCCGGGTGAGAATTCGCTTTCCTGCTGCTGTGCACGCGAGATTCGGTTGGCCATAAAGCGGGTGGTTTGCTTCATGCGCTCTTGCTCGGCCTTAAAATCCGGCAATACGCCTTTCTGGATGAAGTATTCGTTCAACTCGCGGTAAAAATGGCCCAGGTTCGACATCACGTATTTGTCGAATAATTTATAAAAGATCAGCTTGACCTGAATATCGGTCTCCAGCACCGAAGATGCCTGATGAAAACTGTTACAGATGGCTTGCGGATCCAGCGGATTGAGATCATCGGAAATCTGTTTGCGATGCAGCACCACCTTGAGCCGTTCAGCCATCGCGAACAGATCATCCTCGAAATGCGGACGCGCCTTGGAGATCATGTTGTCGATCGCCAGTTGGTCTTCGATTTCTTCTTGTCCGACCAGGCTTAATTCATCCGGCGCCGAGTCGTGACTGCCCTGGTTTTTTTGTGTGATCAGCCGATTGAAACTGGCTTGCAACTCTTCATCGAACCTTTCTCGCAAGGTCTCGCGCTTGAGCCTGATTTCGCGCATGGCGTCAAAATACATGTTGCGATCGCGGTCATTTTCAACCTTTTCCGATAGTTCGAACAGCGCATCATCGACGTTTTCCATCAATACCCGAATCAAGTCATTCAGGCCGCGCACAGCAAAGCGCTTGATGGATTCATAGACCATGGTGTTGCCCGAAAAGGCGATGACATTATCGGCAGGGTCGGTAGACACGGAGCGTTTCCTGTTCAGCTTGAATGTAGCGCGATTGACTCGCGCCTGAGACTGTTACAGAGAATAGGTCAATCTGCTGAATTTGCCACACCTGTTATCCGCCAAACCGGTCTTTGGTCGTGCCGGAAAACCGAAGTAAAACGAAGCTAACGCCGGCGCCCGAACCAGCCGGAGGATTTCTTTTGCAAGACTTGCTCGATCCGACACATCAATAATTCGGGCTTTCTCCCCAGACCATTGCGCTGGGCGCGTGTGTCGATTTGACGCAATGCGGCATTCAACTCACCCTGAAATCGCCCCAGCGTGACCCGGACAAAATCTGGATCGATCATTTTCAGTACTTCATGCGAAGCGAGCAACAGCACATCGTGTTGTTGCAATTCCAGATTTTGCAAACCGGCTTGCAATGGCGCCGAAACACCCAGCCAGGTCTGGGCTTTTTGTTCATCGAACAGACATTTGATCTGATCCTGACGAAAACGTAGCAAGCAGAGGTCACCGCTGACATAAGCGATCAATTGATCGCCGACAATTTGCACGGCTACCAGCTCGGTCACGGTATTGCCATCCTGAGTCAGCAAGAATTCGTTAATATTTTCCAGCGACTCCAGCAAGCAATGTCTGGCCGCATCCAACGCGGCGGGCTGCTCGAGTGCCATCGGCAGATTCACCGACATATCATCCTGCAATACTTCCAGCGCCAGAGCTCCGTGCTGGCCGCGCGCGAAGGCTAGCAGACCGATCTCTTGCATCAACATTGCGTCGAGACCATGCTTTTGCAAGCCCGGGGTGGCTGTCATGTTTTGCTCGATTTGAGCCAGAAACAGCAAGTTTTTGTTTGTCATATTCAAAGCGCTAAGATGCAAAAAAATAAGCCGGGAAAGCGAATTATCCTCCAGCCAACTCTGTTAGCATAGCGAATAATATCGCAACCGCAGATTCAACAAAAAATGACCCGTCAAACCTTTATCAAGGGCAAGGATTCGGCGCTGGAAGACTCTATCGCTCGCATGCAGCTAAAACTCGAACGCATCGGCATCGAGGTAGTGCAAGCCTCCTGGCTCAACCCGGTTCCGAATGTCTATTCGGTGCATATTCACGACCGTGACTGCGCGCTGATGTTCACCAATGGTAAGGGTGCCAGCGAAAAAGCCTGTCTCGCCAGCGCGCTGGGCGAATACTTCGAGCGCCTGAGCTGTAATTATTTCTTCGCCGATTTTTATCTCGGCAAGTCGATTGCCGAGGGAGAATTCGTGCATTACCCGAATGAGCAATGGCTGTCGATGGATGATCCGGCGTTTCGCCAGAAGACACTCAGCGAAGCACTCTGGACGTTTTATGACCCGGAGTCCCGGCTCACCGCCGAGCGTCTGTTCGAGGTCAACTCCGGCGCTGGTGAGCGAGGTGTCTGTTGTCTTCCCTATACCCGCCAGCAAGACCAGCAGGCCGTTTTGTTTCCAGTCAATATCATCGCCAATTGCTATGTCAGCAATGGCATGTCGGCGGGCAATACGCAAAACGAGGCCCGGGTACAGGCGCTGTCGGAAATCTTCGAACGCCATGTCAAGAATCGAATTATTGCCGAAGGTCTGTGTTTGCCGGATATTCCCGAATCGGTACTGGCGCGTTTTCCATCGATAGCACAATCGGTTCACGCACTACAATCTCACGGTTACCATCTGCGTCTTAGTGATGCTTCGCTGGGAGGTCGCTTCCCGGTGATCGCAGTCACCCTGATCAACCCCGGAAATGCCACCGTATTCGCCTCGTTCGGCGCTCACCCCTGCTTTGAAGTCGCCCTGGAGCGGACCGTCACCGAGTTATTACAGGGGCGCGGTCTGGATCAACTCGATGGCTTTCAATCGCCCTCGCTGGATCTCGAAGAAGTGGCTGATCCACATAATCTGGAAACCCATTTCATCGACTCCAGTGGTTTGATTCACTTTCACTTTTTCTCCAGTCAGCCCGATTACGAATTTGTCGACTGGGATTTCGATGCCGACACCGGCCGCGAATTCAGCACCCTGTGCGACATTATTCATGGTCTCGGCCATGACATTTATATCGCCGATTATGAACATCTGGATGTTTACAGTTGCCGCATTCTGGTGCCGGGCATGTCGGAAATCTATCCGGTCGAGGATCTGTACTGGAATAACAATAATGAGGGCGCAGCGTTGCGTGAACGCATCCTGACACTGGATCGATGCAGCGATGAAGAATTGAGCGAGTTGTACGATTTTCTCAATGATCAGGGTTACAGCGATTTTCAGGCTGTGATGGAATTCATCGGCGTCGCACCCGACCCGGGCAGTGCCTGGGCTGAATTGCGTATTGGTGAATTAAAGGCATTACTGTGTCTGGCCCTGCAGCATAAAGACCGCGCCGAATGGGTCGACTGGTGTCTGCATCTGGATCAATTGAGCCAACCTCGCCATCAATTGTATCATTGCCTGTCGCTGCTGCTCGTGCTACCGCAGGAGCAACAGGCCGACCTGGAGCACAGCCTGGAGAAATTATTTGACAAGCATACCTACGATTGCGCGCAAGCCATCAGCCGTGGTGAAAGGCGCTTCTTCGGATTACACTTTCCCGGCCTGTCATTGCAAGGTTTTGAACTGCATCAGAAATTACTGCAGGGGTATGAAAAACTGCAACAAGCCAAAATCAGATATCACCAAAAGAAAAATTCCGTATGAATATGCTTCGACTCACACTGACTTGCGTCACTCTACTACTTTGCAGCCCGCTGCTCGCCTTTCCCAAACAATCGTTGGTTCCGGGCGGCATCGCCATTATCGAACTGGAACAGGATATGGTCGATGCCAGATTTACCTTTCAGGACAAACCGGTTCTGGTGTTGCCAGAAAACGGGCGAAGCTACGCTATCGTCGGTTTGCCACTGAGTCTCAAGCCGGGGGAATATTTCATCTCTGGTCGTTCCGAACATAACCAGAAACTGGTTAAAAAATTCTTTCGTGTCAAGGACAAGCAATACACCACGCAGCGCATCACGATCAAGAACAAGCGCAAGGTCAACCCCAATCAGCAGGATATGAATCGCATTATTCCGGAACAGAAACGCAAGCGTGCAGCTGCCCGTTACTGGGACGAGAACATTCCGGATGTTAATTTTCTAACGCCGGTTGAAGGCATCATGACGGGCAGCTATGGCCGACGGCGCATCTTTAATGGGCAAGCCCGACGACCGCATAGCGGAATGGATATTGCCGCCGAGGAAGGTGTGGCGGTCAAAGCACCCGCTGATGGCGTAGTGATTGAAACCGGCGATTTTTTCTTCAGCGGTAACATGATTTACCTGCATCATGGCGAAGGCTTGATCACGATGTTTGCTCACTTGAGCCGAGTCGATGTCAAAAAAGGCGATTCGGTGAAAAAAGGTCAAGTCATTGGTGCGGTGGGTGCGACCGGTCGGGTGACCGGACCACACCTGCACTGGAGCGTCGGATTAAATGGCAACTGGGTCGATCCAGCACTGTTTATCGAACCGGTTCCCTGATCGACGCCGCAAGCAGAATACCGTGATCTGGGCAAGCAGCAATCGGCTCGCGTCTTCAGAAAGTCAAGCGAACGCCGACATGCAAGCGGTCGTCATCCATATCATAGCTTTGTCCTTCTTTCAGATTGACTTTGAGATTACGCAGACCGACAAAAGCCACCGTTTGCGGTAACACTTCAATCTGGAAGCCCAGATTGGAATCAATCACTTCCTCGGTATCCGAAAAGCTGGTGATCTTGGGCGCGTAATTGGCCGTCAGGTAAACCGACATCGGCATAACCCCGGGAATGGTATAACGCACTTCGCCACCAATCGATACAGCAAAGATACCCTGATCCACGGTTTCCACATTACCGACATAAGCCTTGACACCGACACCCAGTGTCAAGGGTGCTTTTTCGGATGCCTGACGTCGCTGCATCAAGCTGAATTGGCCGACATAATCATCCGCATTGTTATAAAAGAATCCGACACCCAGTTCGGCGCCGCCCCAGCCGATAATGCTGGAATCAGAACGCAGGGTGAATTGGGCGGTTTCCGAAGATAAGGCGGCTTCCAGATCATTGGCTTGTGCCAATGCGGGGGACATGACTGCCGCTGCCAGCAGTACGAGTTTAGTGAGTGCTTTCATGTGAGTCCTGTCGTCATAAAAAAGTGACGCGATCATAGCACAGACCAGCGTGAATATAAGCTGAACCAAGCGCTGGCGAGTGGAAATAATTCAGCTTATTTTTTCTTCAAACAGCGGTGTCACGGCCGCACGGACCGAAATGTCAGCGTTATCGAGCCACCGCGTCAAGGGTGCCCACTGCTCATGGTCGATGCGGTTTTGCGCGGTCTTGCGGTCGAGTATGCCCTGCCCGTTTTGCATCGCATGGTTGTATAACTGGGTATCTCGCAGACTGGTGACAAAGGGCAATTTGAGAGTAAACAGAAATCGTTCCAGCGCGTGATAAGTCAAGGTGTTTTTACGAACACGGTTGGCCACGACCGCAATGCGAACTTGTTTTTTTCGGGCTTTTCCGGTGAGTAAAAGATCCCGGATAAAATAAGCCGCTGCCTGAATATCAATCGGCGACGGCAGTACCGGTATGATCAACCAGTCATTTTCCTGCAGCATGCCGGCGAGTTCAGTCCGATCGATTCCGGCCGGCGTATCGATTATTACCTTGTCGGTTTCAGGCGGTACCCGCATTTGCCAGGAGCGGGTCATATGCGTGCCGGGTCGACGCGCTGCATCGACGACATCGATTTGTGGCAAGTCGTCGCTGCGCCGCTGCCGCCAGTGCAAGGAAGACCCCTGGCTATCGTAATCGAACAACCGCACGCGCTGCCCGATACCCGCATAATAAGATGCCAGCGAGGTGGCCAGTGTGGTTTTACCGCAGCCGCCCTTGGCATTGCAAAACAGGATTCTAGGAATAGGCATAAGCTTTGTTCTGACAGAGTTCACTCATAATACTAGTCAAATTCAGGCAATAGCGTGAATCAACCGTAAAAACCGTGTTAAAGCTGTGCCTGATGCTCTGGATATCACGATAGAATAGCGGATTTGGATCGAACATGATGCCCATTATCGAACCCGACAGTGAAATGCACAGCCAGGACAATCTGGCGTCAGAACCTTTGCAGCGGGTAGAAAGCAATAGCATCATCGATGCCACCGTCGGTATCCACTGGCAAGGTCAGGATTGTCGATTCAGCGATTATTCCTTTTTGCCTAATATCAACCTGTGGCGCGACTTTATACCGCCTGAAATCGAACCGTCCTTGCCCGGGTGCCAGCCCGGCGATGCAGTTCGCCATCAATTTGCAGCCGGTGAACTGGTCGAAGCACAAAGTTCGGCTCAGCAGCATCAGGTCAAGCGCGGGCAATTCCAGCCTCCGCGCAAGGGGTTGACCGTGATCCAACCCCGGCTCGGGCGTTTTTACCCGAAAGATTTTTTTGTCAAAGTCGATGGCATTTATGAAGGGAACAAATTTCCATGCCGGATCACGGCGCTGGACCCTGATCAGATCAGCGTCGATATGAATCACCCGCTGGCCGGCAAAGCGCTGGAAATGTCGGTGCAAATCGAATCGGTGCGCACGGCCGGTGCCGAGCGTGGCGGGCGTTGCAAAGATATCGCCAGCACCGCTTGCGACCACGGCCCCGGGTTGCAGGACCGCTTGCCCGATGCCGAGACCGATTTCTTCAGCGACCATCCGTTCAGCCGTCTTGATCCAGGCAATGACCGCGTCTTCTTTCAGCAGCCGGATCTGCAGCCTTTTTGGGATGAATTCGCGCTGCAGCAAGTCAGCCAACTGTATTCCACACTGATCAAACCCGGCCGCCGCGTGCTGGACCTGATGGCCGGCGCCCACAGCCCGTTACAGCAAGCCGATGTCGAAACCGCCAGCGTGGTTTGCGCCGGACTGAATCAAACCGAGCTGGAGCACAACCCGGTCTGCACCGAACGTGTGCTGCTGGATGTAAATGCGATGGATGCCCTGCCCGCTGACGATGCCGCTTTCGATGTCGTGTTGATTCATGCCGCGATTGAATACGTCATCGACCCGAAGCATCTATTCGGTGAAATCGCACGAGTGCTGGCACCCGGTGGCCGGGTCATCATCACTTTCAGTAATCGTTCGGTGCCGCAGAAAGCTATCCAGCTTTGGGCCGGTGCTCATGAATTCGAACGCCCGGGAATCGTGCTCGCCTACCTGAGAGAATCAGGTCAGTTTGGAGAATTCAGCAGCTTTTCACTGCGTGGCCATTTGCGACCGCAGCAAGACCGGCTGGCGCAAAAACTGCTGTTATCCGAACCGGTGTATGCGATCTGGGCCAACCGCTTGTAGCAGTCAGTCCGCAGCGGATTGATGCTTAATCGTGCTCGTCGATCCAGGCCATCTGGATCGCTTCAAGAATCTTTTCATTGGAATGCTCCGGCGCACCTTCGAAACCTTCCAGAGCACAAACCCATTCATGTAAGTCCGTAAAACGAACGTACTGCGGGTCAACATCGGGGTGAGTTTCTTCCAGTTCTATCGCAATATCGAGCGTATCGGTCCATTGCATCAGATATTTACCTCCAAAAAATGAATAACTAGGTGTTTTATTTCAGCGTAGCATATACTTGGTAAAGGTTTCCCTTCTATCACTGGGATTATGTTTCTGAAGAAAAATATCTGGCTGATTTACTATGTGTTGCTATTGCTGGGTATGGTCTATCTGATCATCACCACCGATTCTCAGTGGTCCAGTATTCAGAATAAAAAAAATTCGGATCTGGCTTACCTCAATCGAATATTTTCTTCTTCCGTCGCTTCCTCGCTCGACCAGTATGAAATCATGCTGGACCTGCTCGGCCAACAATTGTTGGCCCAACAAGACGTATTCGACAAAGGCAGAATTACGCGTCAGCTGGACAAGGTAATGCAGCGCAACAAGGCTTTTGTCGGTTTTGGATATTCGACTGTCGACGGCGATATTCTGGTGGGTAGCTCTAATCTGGATTTATCCAAAATGCCAAACCTGAAGCAATCGGAAAATACCCGCAGCACCTTCATTGCAGCGCTGGAATCCGAGCATATGGTGTTGGGTAAGACCTATTTTCTGAAAGCGATCAATGGCTGGGTCATCCCATTACGAAAGGCAATCCGGGATGACGATGGAAAAGTACGCGCCGTCATGATCGCAGGCATTGACCCTGGGCTGCTGTTACCCAGCCTGAATGAACTTAATCCGCAAGACTCACCTGTTTCTGCACAGTTGATGAGCGACCCGAACTTCCTGCGCCTGTACCTTAACTCGTCAGCCAAACAGGAGATATCAGAAAAACTACTCGGCAAACCGGTTTTGCCGACTACTGTTGAGCAACATACCCGGGATATCTCAGAACAACTGGGTATGACCCTCCAACAGTTAAGAGAAAGTAAAGCATCCGCCGAATACATGAGTATCGGGGTGAATGATCTCAAGATCAGTGTTTCTCTTTTTTACATCCCCAAGTATCAACTCTGGTCCATTCTGTTTATACCCCAGCGCGTCATGATCCAACAAATGATCGACACGCTGGTTCCATCGTTGATTGCATTCGTCGGCGTATTTATCGTTATTTATTTCCTGTTCCGGTACATCGACAACAATGACAGGAAAACCCGCCAGCAATTGGTCAGACAGGCGCATCAGGACTTTCTGACCGGCCTCAACAACCGACTGTATCTGAACCAAAAGGAGTCCGAGTGGATCAGCGACAGTCATACGGGCTTTTTTGTTTTATTTATCGACCTGGATAACTTCAAGAATATCAATGACAGTTACGGCCACTCCATCGGTGATGCCATTTTGAAGCAAGTGGCATCGCGACTCGAATTCTGTTTCGACCAGACCGGTTTGATTTGTCGTCAGGGTGGTGATGAATTCATCATCCTGTATCGTAGCGATGATGAGGAATTTATTTGCCAAAGCGCTCGGCAGACACTGCAAACCATTCGTCAGCCCTATTCCATCGAACATTACCATTTCAACATCGGTGCCAGTATCGGCATCAGTCATTTCCCACGTGACGGGGTGAATTTCAGTGAGCTGTTCAGCGCCGCCGATGCCGCCATGTATCGGGCTAAAGAGGCGCGTAATAATTATTTTGTGTTTACCGAGGAGTTGCGAGAACAGGCAGTATTGAAAGCGAAGATTGAGCAAGCGTTGCACACGGCTCTGCAAAACAATGAAATATCAATGGTTTACCAGCCGCAGATGAACCGTCTCGACAAGCCTCATGGAGTAGAAGCACTGGTGCGCTGGAATAACCCGGAACTAGGCACGATTACCCCGCAGCAATTTATTCCGGTGGCCGAAGATAACGGAAAAATCATCGAACTGGGACATTTCATCATCGACCAGTCGTTGAAGGATTTGACCTCGAAAGTCGCCCAAAATGACAAATACAACTTGCAGCTCTCGCTCAATATCTCGATACGTCAGTTGCAGGAAAAGGGTTTTTTTCAGTATCTGGAAAATGCGCTGCGCAGTTATAAATTTCCCAGCAGCAAATTAACCCTGGAAATTACCGAAAGCATTTTCACCAACGATTTCGATCTGGTGTTGCCCATTCTCAACCAGATTCGCAGCTACGGCATCAAGATTTCACTGGATGACTTTGGCACCGGCTATTCTTCACTCAGCATGCTGAAAAATTTGCCGATCGATGAACTCAAGATCGACAAAAGTTTTATCGATTTTATTGCCAAAAACATGCAAGACAAACAACTGGTCGGCAGCATCCTGGAGATTGCCGAACACCTAGGCATGATAGTCGTTGCCGAGGGTGTGGAAGATGAAATACAGTCAGGAATCCTGAAAGCGTATCACTGTGACTTCCAGCAGGGCTATTATTTTTCAAGGCCACTGCCAGTCGATGACTTGCAAGTCTTTATCGAAAAGATTTAACTGAACCTAATGGTGTTCGGACACCATATTAATGGTGTATTTTGGAATCTCGATCACCAGATCTTCGGAATCGACAATCGCCTGACAACTGAGACGCGAATCCGGCTCCAGCCCCCAGGCCTTGTCCAGATAATCATCCTCTTCTTCACTGGATTCTTCCAGAGAATCAAAACCTTCGCGCACATACACATGGCAAGTGGTGCAAGCGCAAGATTTTTCACAGGCATGTTCGATTTCCACGCCGTTATCCAGCAAAGCATCACAAATGCTGGTGCCGGGCTGCGTCTCGATGACGGTGCCATCGGGACAAATTTCTTCATGAGGAAGGACAATAATCTGGGGCATGTTAAACGTCTACCTGGTCAATATTTTTACCCGAGAGCACTTGGCGTACACTCGCATTCATTCGTTTTTCGACATAACCTTCGCTGGCAGCTTCGACCGCCTTGATGGCTTTTTTCAATTGTTCAGAATTGGCGACATCGATCTGTTTTTCAAGCTCGTTGCGCACTTTCTGAATGTTTGCGTATTCTTCATCGGTCAGCAATTCGTGACCATCCTGCGCCAGTGCCGAATCCAGCGCCTCGATCACACGGCGCGCCTCGACCTGTTGCTCGGCCAGCATTCTGGCTTCGATATCTTCTTTGGCATGGCTCATCGAATCGCGCAGCATGGTTTCGATTTCTTGGTCGGTCAGGCCGTAAGAGGGCTTGATGACGATATCGGACTTGACACCACTGTGCACTTCTTCGGCCGTCACCGATAGCAAGCCATCGGCATCGACCTGATAGGTGACCTTGATTCGTGCTGCACCGGCAGCCATCGGTGGAATTCCACGCAGCTCGAAATGCGCCAGCGAGCGACAATCGGAAACCAGTTCGCGCTCGCCCTGCACCACGTGGATCGCCATCGCGGTCTGGCCATCCTTGAAGGTGGTGAATTCCTGCGCGCGTGCGACCGGAATGGGGGTATTACGCGCAATGATTTTTTCACTCAGACCACCCATGGTTTCGATGCACAGAGACAGTGGCAACACATCGAGCAGCAGCATGTCGGAATCCGGCTTGTTGCCAGCCAGTACGTCGGCCTGAATGGCCGCTCCGATGGCGACCACACGATCGGGATCAAGATCGGTCAGCGGTTCACAGCCAAAAAATTCGCCGACCTTTTGTTGCACCCGTGGCACCCGGGTAGAGCCGCCGACCATCACCACATTATCGATTTCGTCCTTGTCGATTTTGGCATCGCGCAGCGCACGGCGGCACGACATCAGGGTTTTCTTGATCAAGTCATCGATCAGGCCATTGAAGGTGGCCCGGTCCATCTCGACGCTGAAATCCTGCTCGCCCAGTGTCAGTTCGATGCGGGTACTGTCGGCATCGGTCAATGCTTCCTTCGCCTGTCGCGCGGCGGTCATCAACTGGCGAAACAGCAAGGCATCGACTTCGCCAATGCCTGCCTGGCCGATCAGCCATTCGGCGATAGCGTGATCCATATCATCGCCACCCAACGCACTGTCGCCACCGGTGGCCAAAACCTCGAACACACCCTTGTTCAGATGCAGCAGCGAAATATCGAAGGTGCCGCCGCCCAGGTCATAAATGGCGATCAGGCCATCCGGGTTTTGATCCAGCCCGTAGGCTACAGCTGCTGCGGTCGGCTCATTCAGCAGACGGTAGACATTTAAATCGGCCAGTCGTGCCGCATCTCGTGTCGCCTGACGCTGTGCATCATCGAAATAGGCCGGAACCGTGATAACCACGCCGGACAAAGGTTCACCGAGAGATTGCTCGGCGCGATGTGCCAGATTTTTGAGAATTTCAGCCGATACCTCGATCGCGCTGACATTGCCCTGACGGGTGTGGATGCGTGGCACGTGAGTATCGCTGTTGCCATCGAATTCGTAGGGCAGCCGGTTGCTAAGACTTTTCAGATCTTCGATACCACGGCCCATGATGCGCTTGACCGAAGAAATCGTATTGAGTGGATCACTGGCCTGCTTTTGCTGCGCCGCATGGCCCACCAGAATTTTTCCATTTTCAGCATAATGCACGACCGAAGGCAGCAGGTGCCGTCCCTCGCTATCGGGCAGCGTATCGGTTTTGCCGCTGCGGTTGACTGCTACCAGCGAATTGGTGGTGCCCAGATCAATACCGGCCGCATAATTGCGCTGATGCGGTGCCGTGGTTTGGCCCGGCTCTGAAATTTGCAATAACGCCATAATTAAAGTTCGTCTTCCAGCTCGAGCTGATATTCATCGATTTGTTCGAGGATTCGATCTACGAATTGCATCTTGCGCGTGACCTGTCGGGCAAGCTCAAGCTCGCCTTGCTCGAACAGCTTGACGAATTGGGCCGCGTATTCTTTCGAGCGTTGATCCAGCTTGCCCGTGATGTGATCACAGCATCGCAATGGATCCTGACAGGATTTGCACTGGTCCATTTCTTCGCGCAGTTCGATCTGTTCCATCAAAAACGAAGTGTCCGAAGTAGTTTCGTTATCGTCGTTGAGTTCAAGACCGCGGGTTTGCAGCATGTAGCGAGCCCGTTTGACCGGATGCTTGAGGGTTTCATAGGCTTCATTGATGTAACTGGCCTGCTGCACCGCGAGGCGTTTTTCCTGATCATCGGCATTGACGAAACGATCCGGATGAAATTCGCTTTGCAACTTGAGTTGCGCGGCGTGCAACTGCTTCTTGTCGATATCGAAACGCAGCGGCAGGCCGAACAATTCGAAATAATTCTGATTAAAATCAATATTCATCGATGCAACAATCGGCGCTACACAGTAAAACTTTCGCCACAGCCACATTCATCCTTGGCGTTGGGATTGATGAACTGAAAGCCTTCGTTGAGACCTTCTTTGGCGAAATCGACCCGGGTGCCATCGAGATACACCAGACTCTTCGGGTCGACCACCACTTTGACACCTTCGCTTTCAAACACGGCGTCTTCGTCATTAACTTCATCGACAAACTCCAGGACATACGCCATGCCGGAACAACCGGTGGTTTTGATACCGATTCTCAAGCCGATACCCTTGCCTCGGTTTTGCAGAAAATTCTTCACCCGGTCTGCAGCAACGGGGGTTAATTCTATTGCCATGGTACTGACTCCTAACAGGCTACCCGGCGCATCGCGGCCGGTAGCTGGTTAATCAAATGTTTCAAGGTTTCGATCAATTGTTCGACCTGCTCGGCCGTGTTTTCCATGCCAAAGCTGACCCGCACCGCATTCAGTGCCAGCTCGTCAGCAATGCCCATGGCAGACAGCACATGGCTCGGCGTTGTCACTCCGCTCTGGCAAGCCGAGCCGCTGGCGCATTCGAAACCCGCCTGATCCAGCTGCATCAGCAAGGTTTCGCCATGATAAAAAGGCAATGCGAAAAAACTGGTATTGGGCAGCCGCTCGACAGCTTCTGAAAAAATCTGCACCCCTTCGATCTGTGATAGTTGTCGCTCGAAAAGGCGGCGCAATTCTAGCAGATAAGACTGTCGTTCCAGCAAGTTTATTCGTGCCAGTTCGGCGGCTTTGCCCAGCCCAGCCAGCAAAGCGGTATTTTCTGTACCGGCGCGACGACCGGCTTCCTGATGTCCACCCGAAATCAATGGAACGGGTACCTGTGTTTGTTTGATAATCAATGCACCTGCTGCCTGTGGCCCACCGAATTTATGCCCGGACAGGGTCATCAAATCCACATCAAGCTGTTCGAAATCGACCTCGATCTTGCCGATGGCCTGGGTTGCATCGCTATGTACCAGACAAGTCTTCAGCGAAACCTGATGTGCCAGCCGAGCGAGTTCACCCACCGGCTGAATCGCACCGGTTTCATTATTGGCCAGTTGCAGGCTGAAAAAATCGGGCTGCAACGAATCCATGCGAGAGCGTGCCGCAGCCAGATCGACAACGCCATGCTCGTTGATTTCCAGCCAATCCACGGTCGAGCCTGATTGTTGTGCCTGCGCCAGCGGGCCGAGCAGGCTCGCATGTTCGATCGGGCTGCTGAGGAAGTTTGCAGATGACGATAAAAATCCCTTGATTGCGGTATTGTTGGCTTCACTGCCGCCACTGGTGAACATCACTTGCTCGGGGCGGGCATTGACCAACTCGGCAACCTGTGCGCGCGCCTGTTCGATCGCACTGCGCAAAAACCGGCCGCTGCGATGCAGGCTCGAAGCATTGCCGTGAGCCGCTTGCAAAAAAGGCAGCATCGCATCCAGCACTTCCGGATGCAGAGGAGTCGATGCATTGTGGTCGAGGTAAACAGCCATGATTATTGAGCGCAGACTGTCTAGATTTTCTGGACCAGCTCGGGCTGGTTATTGATCATGTCAGCGAGCGAAATATTACTCAGATAATTTTCGATCTGAATACTCAATTCTTCCCACAATTGCTCGGTCAGGCAAGGCTCGTAAGACATGGAACCCGGCAGGGCATCTTTGTTGGTCACCTCTACCTTGTCATCCACGGCAGAAATGATGTCGGATATACTGACATCTTCTGGCTTGCAACTGAGGCTGTAGCCACCGCCCGGTCCACGGGTGGAAACCACCAGATTATTACGCCGCATCTTGGCGAACAACTGTTCGAGGTACGACAGTGAAATACCCTGACGGCGCGAGATTTCTGCCAGGGATACTGGTGCATTATCCGCATTCATCACCATATCCAGCAATGAAGTCACCGCATACCTGCTCTTTGTCGATAAACGCATAGGTCTGCCTTTAACTTGTTGAAAGTTCAGGCAGTATACAATCCCGACCATTTTGGTCAAGTATTTATCCGAGTAATTTAGTCAGGTATTATGGAATCGACCGATTTTGACTGCTGCCAGTTCAGGTAGAGCGCGGTCTGGCGCGATGGCGTCGCCATTTCAGGTAGCCGGTGACCACCAGAATGATGGCTGCCAGCGCTGCCAGATCATTAACAAACACCCAGTAGGGATGAAATAGCTCACCATCATGCAGCCCCAGAAGCACCATATAAAGAGAGACAGAGTCCGGTTTCGGCAGTGGATAACGGGGATCCGGCTTGCGGGTCAGAAAATACGGCTGGCCCCGATCGAAGGTGATATCTCGTGGCATATGCGGTGTGCCTTTGAGCACTACCCAGCGCTGTTGACTAAATCGATGATTCGGTGCTCCCATACCGCTGACAAAAAGGTCATCGTCCAGTCGTTTCATCCTCCAGGCGAAGCCCTCTGTCTCCAGTTGCCAGTTTTTCAGGTCGGGCGATTTGAATACCCCCAGCCGGTTACCGATTCGAAATGTTTTTCCATCATAATCAAAGCCCCAGATATCGGCCGATAAATCCCGGTACACCGGAGGTAGATAGGCGGTCGAAAGCCGGGTCTGCTTCATCATCGACCGGAAAAAATCCGGGTGATCAAGCAACACGCCGGTGACCAGCAAGATGAAGATCGGAACAAACGAATACACCATCCATCGATTGGAATGCACAGCCCGCCATCTGAAAAGTGATTGCTTACTGTGCGTCTTTCGCAGACGAATATTTCTGGTCTTGAAATAAATTACCAGCCCGCTAACCGCCAAAAATACCAGCACCAGCGCACTGTAATCATTGATCAGCAAGGAATAGATGCCACTGAATAAGCCTCTCCCGTAATGCAGGTCACGCACCAGCCGCCCCAATGTGATTTCCTTCGGTAAAACCGATTCGGCAATGGGTGATATCTCGAGTTGCTGTATCGATTCTACCCGACCCTGTTGCAGCATGACGCGAAACACCTCGGTCTTGTCGACCACGGCAAAAACCTGGTTCCGATAACGGGTGATCGATTCCACCACCTGCCCCGACAGGGCCAGCGAATCCCAGTGCCGACCGCCATCAACCGACTGATAGATGCCATCGGTTGTGGCGGCCAGAAAGCTGGAACCTTCGCCTGTCTCATCGCCTGACACTTGAATGATTGCAAAGGTCTGCAGACGACTGTCGTGACGATAACTTTTGCCGCGGTCAAACGAATTGTAGATTCCGCTTTTGCCAGCAGCGATGAAGTGGTCGGCGTCTTCGCTATCAATCAGAAATGCAGTAAAGCTGGATGCCTCTTTGGCAAGAATCGCGTCCGGAACCCAGTCCGGGCTGATGCGGGTATCCGACAGAAATTCGAAATTTTCATGGTCCAGAAAAAATCCGCTCAGCCCCAGAATAAACAACACTGCGCCAAGCGCAAGCCCGGAAATGCGATGGATCCGGGCGATTTGATATAACCTCACAACTGGTACTCTAAACCAAGCAGAAACTGTCGCGGCGCGCCGGGGGTATATTTCTCCTTACCATAGCTGTAGCTTGCCTGCTCGGCATAGATTTCATCGGACAGATTGGTAATTTTGGCATGAAAGCTCAGACGCTTGTTGACCGAATAAAGCCCCTTCAAATGATACAGCCGGTAGCCGTCATAGCTTCGGCTGTTTTGGTCATCCAGCCAGTATTCGCCTACGTTTTCCATTTCCAGCATCGTTGTCAAACCGGGGACTGCAGCGGGTTTATAAAACAACCTCAGGTTACTGGTTGATTTCGGTGCACCGGCCTGTTCATTGTCTCCGTACACAGCATCATCGACAAATTCATGAATCGAATAACTGTATGCCAGTCGCGCAGAAAATTGCGGGTTGAAGACCTGATGAACGCTGGCCTCAAGCCCGCGATGCAGGGTTTCACCACCATTGACATAATAGCGGTCACCATCGCTGTTTTCCCTGCGCACAATACTGTCAGCAATCGTCATGTGGTAGAGCGCAATTTCTGCCTGACGCGATGCCGTTGCAAACTTGTAACCAATTTCCAGCGTATCGGTGGTTTCCGGATCAAGTGAAAAATCAGCATTATTGGTGGCGCGGGAATAGAGTCGACTCGCCTGAGGAATGCGAAACCCGTTGGCATAGCGCAGGTATGCGTTCTGATGCTCGTCGAAGCGATAAGCCAGCCCCAGTTTCGGGCTGACATGATGAAATGATGGATCGACCTCATCGCCGACACGGGAATAACTGGAGGATGCATATTGCCCGTCCTGCAGATTATTCGTGTAATCGAAGGCATTGTGATCGTAACGTAAACCCGCACTGAGTCGCAGTTGCTTGGTTAATGCCGTTTCCGCACGAACATAAGGTGCCAGAGCGGTATAACGAACATCATAGTTGTAGATTTCTCCGGCCGGAACCGAAGAACCGTATCCGCTGGGTACATAATCAAACAACTGGGTGTAGACCAGACTCGAGTCGGTTGACTCCAGATCCGCACCAAAAATCCATTGCGTGACATCACCACTGAGGGTGGATTTGAGCATCAGGCCGAACGAATCCTGCTGGCTGTCATTATGCGGTAGATTGCGCTGCCAGGTTGCGGTATAGCGATTTCGTGTCTGCCTGAGATAAACAATACTGCTAAACTTCAGATCGTCACTGGACTGATGAGTCCACTCACTGCTGAGTCGGGAGAAATCAAATTTTCGTTTGATCTCCAGGCCGGAGTCCAGTGCCGACTGAATATCGCCCACCGATTCAGGGTTTTCTTCCAGCTCATCCAGACCGATGATACTGCCAGCCATTTCGGCATCGCTGTGATTGGCACTTAAAATGGTTTTGAGATGATTGCGGTCATCGATCTCCAACTCATGAGTCAGGTTGACTTCATCACGCCGGGTTGCGCTATGTTCACGCCATCCGTCACTGCTGGCATGCGATGCTTCAACGCCGATTGCGGAATTTTCATACTGATGACCGGCCGCAACACCCAGTTTTATGAACCCGGCACTGCCAGCCGAAGCCTTTGCAGTCACGCCATCGCTCATCGCCGTATCTTTGGACAGAATATTGATCGTCGCAGCAATGGCATCGGATCCATAAAGCGCGGTACCGGCCCCTTTTAACACTTCGGCGGACCCGGCACTGGAATAATTGGTGTAGGCTAAACCATTATGATTAAAGAACCCCGATGATTGAACCGGCACACCATCCTGCAAAAACAGATAATAAGGCCCCGTATTCAAAGGCATTCTTATACTCGTCATATGCCCGAGCGAAGAACCGGTTTGCGAAATTCTGACCCCCGCGATCGAGTTCAGTAATTCCTTTTGCCAGGCGGCGGCATCCAGCGCAATTTCTTCAGCCGATTTCACGCCGATACTGGCGGCGACATCCTGATTGTTTTGTTGCTCGCGGGTGGCCGTGACCACGATGGTTTCTATATTTTCCTGTTCCGCCTGATCGGCGCTTAAATCTATTGATGGCGTGAGAAAAAAGAGAATGGTTAGCGGAATAATTATTGTTTTTACAGACACCAGTTGGACCCCCGGTTATTGAAAACCCGAAAGTCTATGGGGCATTTCCGGCGCCGGATAGTGACCATTTGTCGCGCGACGAATAGTCGCACCTGGCCGCCTCCGGCTGGTATCAACCAATCAGTTTTACTGTGCTACCTTTATGACCGGCATGAACATCCAGCCGTAACGCCATTTGTTCTTTCAATTCACTGACATGCGAAATAATGCCGATCATGCGGCCGCTGGCCTGCAGGTCGATTAGCGTGCGGATCGCAAGATCGAGTGATTCCTGATCGAGACTGCCAAAGCCTTCATCGATAAACAACATGTCCAGCCGGATGCCGCCGGCGTAAGCCTGCACCACATCCGACAGGCCGAGCGCCAGCGACAGCGC
>JANTFI010000026.1 GCA_024763505.1 Gammaproteobacteria bacterium | reverse complement strand
AATGCGATTAATTGCTGGTGAAAACGGGTTTCCAGTTGCACCGCAGCGGAGGTCAGACTGAGCAGCAGGCTGACCACAAAACCACATCCTGTGATGAGTAACGTCCCTGTTTCCAGGCGTTTGAAATTCATCAGGTATCGTAATTCAGTACCGGTGCGAGCCAGCGCTCGATGTAGGCTAAGGGTTCATTCTTGCGCCGCGCATAGTCGGCTACCTGATCCCGCTCGATCTTGCCCACGCCAAAATAGCGCGACTCGGGGTGCGAATACAAAAAGCCGCTGACTGAAGCCATCGGCAGCATGGCGTAAGAATCAGTGATGATGATGCCGATATTTTTATCCGGCTCGATCAATTCCCATAGCAGCGCTTTTTCGGTGTGATCGGGGCAGGCCGGGTAACCCGGCGCGGGTCGGATGCCCTGATATTTTTCACCAATCAAATCATCGTTGTGCAGGGCTTCTTCCGGCGCATAACCCCAGGCTTTACGGCGTACTTTCTGGTGCAGCCATTCGGCAGCCGCTTCAGCCAGCCGGTCCGCCAGTGCCTTGGCCATGATGGAAGAATAATCATCATGCTGGGACTCGAATTTTTCGACAATTGGTTCCAGCCCGATGCCGGCGGTGACGGCGAACGCGCCGAGATAATCGTGCAGGCCGGAATCTTCCGGCGCGATGAAATCGGCCAGACACTGATTTGGCTTGCCCGGCGGTTTTTCATTTTGCTGACGCAAGTGATGCAGCGTCATCAATTTCTGTGCTCGCGAATCATCGCGGTACATCACAATGTCATCTTCACGGCTGTTGGCCGGATAAAATCCAAATACGGCTTTTGCCTGCAACAACCTGTTTTCGACGATATCTTTTAGCAATGCCTGTGCATCGACGAAAAGTTTGGTCGCTTCTTCGCCAACGATTTCATCATCCAGAATACGTGGATAGCGACCGGCCAGTTCCCAGGCCTGGAAGAAAGGTGTCCAGTCGATGAAGTCGACCAGCTCTGCCAGCGGAATATCATCGATCACTTGCACGCCGAATTGTTTTGGTTTTGGCGGCTGATAATCCTGCCAGTCGATCGGGGTTTTATTGGCACGCGCCTGTTCGATGCTGAGGAATTTCTTGCGCGATTGCTTGCCGGCATGTAGTTCGCGAACCTTGACGTATTCCTCGCGGATTTCACGTCGAAAATCAACACCCTGCTGCTCACTCAGCAAGGCGCTGGCGACACCGACTGCGCGTGAGGCATCCTTGACATAAACCACCGTGTCGGCTGCGTAATTCGGTTCGATCTTGACCGCGGTATGTACGCGCGACGTGGTGGCGCCGCCGATCATCAGCGGAATATCGAAGCCCTGACGCGTCATTTCTTTTGCAACATGCACCATTTCATCCAGCGATGGCGTAATCAGGCCGGACAGCCCGATGATATCGACCTTGTGTTCGCGCGCGGCTTTCAGAATGGTTTCACTCGGCACCATCACACCCAGATCGATGATTTCATAATTGTTGCATTGCAACACCACGCCGACGATATTCTTGCCGATGTCATGCACATCGCCTTTCACCGTCGCCATCAGGATCTTGCCATTGGTTTGCAGGTCGCCGGATTTCTCGGCTTCGAGAAATGGCATCAGGTAAGCCACCGCCTGTTTCATCACGCGTGCCGATTTGACCACCTGCGGCAAAAACATTTTGCCATCGCCGAACAGGTCGCCGACCACGTTCATGCCATCCATCAGCGGGCCTTCGATCACTTCCAGCGCCTGCGGATAGTGCTGCCGTGCTTCTTCGGTATCCTGTTCGATGAATTCGGTGATACCTTTGACCAGCGCGTGTTCGAGTCGCTTGTTGATCGGATAACTGCGCCATTCTTCATCCTGTTTTTCTACCGCCTTGCCATCGCCTCGATACTTATCGGCGATTTCGAGCAGCGCTTCGGTGGCATCGGGCGAGCGGTTGAGCACGACATCCTCGACCTTTTCGCGCAACTCGTCGGGAATGTCGGAATAAATCGCCAGTTGCCCGGCATTGACGATGCCCATGTCCATACCAGCTTTGATTGCGTGATACAGAAAAACGGCATGGATCGCTTCGCGCACCGGGTTGTTGCCGCGGAAGGAAAATGACACGTTCGACACGCCGCCGCTGACCATCGCATACGGCAGATTCTGTTTGATGAATGCGGTCGCCTCGATGAAATCGACAGCGTAATTATTATGCTCTTCGATGCCAGTGGCGATGGCGAAGATATTCGGGTCGAAGATGATGTCTTCCGGCGGAAATCCGACTTGCTGCGTCAGAATATCGTAGGCGCGCTGGCAGATTTCTTTCTTACGCGCGGCGGTGTCGGCCTGACCTTCTTCATCGAAGGCCATGACAATTGCGGCCGCGCCGTAGCGCCGCACTCGCTTCGCCTGAGCGATGAAATTTTCCTCACCTTCCTTGAGGCTGATCGAATTCACCACGCCTTTGCCCTGAATGCATTGCAGTCCGGCTTCGATGATGTCCCACTTGGAGGAATCGATCATGATCGGCACGCGCGAGATATCCGGCTCACCGGCGATCAGGTGTAAAAAGCGCACCATCGCTTCCTTCGATTCGAGCAAGCCCTCATCCATATTGATGTCGATGATTTGCGCGCCATTCTCGACCTGATCGCGCGCCACATCGAGTGCGGTTTCAAAATCGCCTTCCATCACCAGACGCTTGAAGCGCGCTGAACCGGTGACGTTGGTACGTTCACCGACATTGACGAACAGGCTGTCGGCGGCGATGTTGAAAGGCTCTAGTCCGGACAGTTGGCACTGGGTTTCCAATTGTGGAATCTGGCGCGGCGGGTATTTCGAGACGGCTTCGACAATCGCTTCGATATGCGCCGGTGATGTACCGCAGCAACCGCCGACGATATTCAAAAAGCCGGATTTCGCCCATTCCTCGATTTCGCCCGATACATCGGCCGGTGATTCATCATATTCGCCAAATTCATTCGGCAGGCCGGCATTCGGGTGCGCCGAAACATGGGTGTCGGCGATGCCGGATAATATCTCGACATACTGGCGCAATTCCTTCGGCCCGAGTGCGCAGTTGAGGCCAATCGAGATCGGTTCGAGATGACGCAGGCTGTTCCAGAAGGCTTCCGTGGTTTGCCCCGACAGGGTACGCCCGGAAGCATCGGTGATGGTACCGGAAATCATGATCGGCAGCGTTTCGACACGTTCATCGAAAACCTGCTGCACGGCAAAACCGGCGGCCTTGGCATTGAGCGTATCGAAGATGGTTTCGATCAGAATCAGATCCGCGCCGCCATCCATCAGCCCGCGCGTAGCTTCGCTATAGATTTCCACCAGTTCGGCGAAACTGATATTGCGAAAGCCGGGGTCATTGACATCCGGCGACAGTGACGCGGTGCGATTGGTCGGGCCGAGCACACCAGCGACGAAGCGCGGCTTGTCAGGGTTTTGTGCGCTGACATCATCGGCCACCGCGCGTGCGAGTTCAGCCGAGACCTTGTTGATTTCGTAAGACAATTCCTCCATCGCGTAATCCGCCATCGAAATGCGGTTGGCGTTGAAGGTGTTGGTTTCGACGATATCCGCCCCGGCATCGAGGTAGGCGCGGTGGATGTCGGAGATAATCTTCGGCTGGGTCAGCGACAGCAGGTCATTGTTGCCCTGCAGCGGGGACTCCCACTCGGCAAAACGCGACCCGCGATAATCGGCTTCCTCGAGTTCGTAGGATTGAATCATCGTACCCATCGCGCCATCGAGAAACAGAATACGCTGCTGCAAAGCCTGTTTGAAAAGATCGGCGCGGGATGGATTCTCTGCCTGGGTCACGGTAAAACTCACTGGATTCAAAGGCCGGATATTCTACTATAGTTAATCGGCCAAGTATCTAGTGGGTTAGCGGTTGCTTATATTGGTATCTTCAACCGTAGAGCAAGCCAAGTAGCGCAGTGGTTGAAAGGGTATCGCTGTTTTCAAAAATGGTTGTCAGGAAATCTGTTAAGTCGTGGAAAGTTTGAAACCAATTACGCTGGTTGATCCGGGCAGGCAATACCGGGGGATTCAGACACGCGCGACCGCCAAGGTCTGGTGCCTGATCGATGGGCAAGTGGTCATGCTGAAGCTGAATGACGGTTCCTTCAAGATTCCGGGTGGCGGTGTGAAAGCAGGGGAAACCGAACTTGAAGCGCTGGGTCGTGAGCTACGGGAAGAATGCGGTATTGAACAAACTTCAATTCCGGAGCTGATGCTGCATCTGGATGAATTCAAGCCGGATAAATTCGACCCGGATACCGTGTTCCATATCTCCACTAATCTCGATTGCTGCGAAGCAAGCGAATTTGCCGGATCACAGTCGCTGGATGAATATGAAACATCACTGGGAATGCAGCCAGTGCTTTGTGATGTTGGTGACTTATCCCGAATATTCAAACCGACAGAACACGACTGGTTTCGACGAGATTTGGCGCTGGTTCAAGCCATGCTAAACCTGTAAAAAACGAATCCTGTTGTTGACCATCTGCCGACCTATGCGCCACTGGCGATTTATTTTAAAAACGATTCTCTGCGGTTCTCTGCATCGCTCAGAGATCAGTTAGTTCTTTTTTTGCTTCACCGTATTGATTGTTAAAACGCTCTGGTCGAAAATCTGGCTTGTTTGCTGGCGAATTCGCTCGCGGATTTGCTCGATGTTTAGAGCGGGCAGAATCAACCCGTTGGCTAATGTTTTTCCAGTGCTTAAAGCAACGGGTTTGTCTGACGCGAACGCCCACAACTTTTCTTCGCCGAACGGTGCTTGCACGATGAATTTGAATCCAGCTTCGGGGGCGGGTACGGGTATGAATAGTCCCTGCAGATAATGGTTTTCCGGCTGTTCGCGGTTGGGCAGAATCTGTACCAGATTGTGGGCGGCATCCTGATAGAAAAGATACAAATAAGCGGCTTGATCGAGCGACAGCATAAAGCGGATTTCATCGCCTTCAACAAAGGTTTGTGCATCGCCGAGATGCGTGGTGATTTCGAGGTTGATGCTTTCTGGCTCGCTTGCCTGAATCGCGCCAAACCATAGCAGAAGCGAGATAGCCAGCAACTGTCTACATTTCAAATACATGGTTGTAGCCGAAAAAAATACCATTCAAATCATGGGTTTGGGATTCGCCATTGTCAAAGTCGTATTGATATCCACGTAGTTTCAGCCCCATGCTGAGGCGGTCCAGCGGGTTGAGTTTATAGCTGGCACCGATGGTCAGGGCGCTGCTGCTGGCATCGCCGATTTCCACATCATTTTTTTCACTGATCTTGCCGCCAACCACGCCCCAGGAGCCGTACAGCGTCCAGTCTTCATTCAGCGGGTGATAACCGGCAACGCCGAGGCCAAGCCCGCCGAATCCCTGTTCGTAATCATTGTTTTGCCATTGGCTGCCGACCGCCTTGAGGTCGATGAACAGTGAGATGCGATCCCACACATAGTAGCCGGCAAGCAAGTCGAAGTCGCTATGCTTGACGTTGGTGTTTTGCACCGGCTGCGTGCTGCTTGCGCGAAATTGCGTCGGCGCTGTCTGGCTGAATTCATATTCGCCACCCTGCAGACTGAGGCCGACGTACCAGCGATCCTGACTATAGCTCAGGCTGAATCCGAGCTGGCCACCCTGGTCGCTTTCAAAGTGGCTGTTGCCGCTGCTGTTATCGCCACTCCAGCCAGTGCCATTGAGGGTCACGCCGAGGCTCAGGCTGCTGGCTTGCGCCGGAGCGGCCATTAACAGCAGGCTGGCGAGCGGGAAAGCCGCGAGAAAAATCATGGGTTTGATACGTTTCATATTCGCATTCCTTTATAAAGTCGGCATCGGCAGATGCGGTCGCTCGATTGGCGTTTCAGTCTGGCGTTCGACCTCAACCTTGACCTCGGGTGCGCTGGATGTCTGCTGCGCCTGCGCGGGCTTGCCGGGCTTGACGTTGACATCGACGCGCACCTTGTCGGGATCGACCCCATCGACCGTGACATCGAGCTTGATGAAGATGAATTCGCCCAACTCATCGCCTGCGCCCTGCAATACGCCCGATTGCGGTACCTGTTCGACATTGTTGGCGACCATCTGGGTGACGCTGTTCGACAGTTCGCTGACCGTAAGCATCTTGCGGTCATTGTTTTTCAACTCGTTGAGCAGAAAATAGGTGAATGGCGAGTGGCCGGACGACTGATAATTGTCATCGACGAATTCAACCCCGCCGGCGGTCATGATCTGCACGCTTTTCTTGTTGGCCACCTTTTTGAAATATTGCTCGGCATTACCGACCGGACGCGCGCCGCGGGTACCTTCGCGCAGTAAGGTGCCGCTGAAACAGGAGTCGGAAATCAACAGGGTATGGCGCGAACGTTTGGCGATCAGGTTGAGTTCATCGCGTATCGTCGAATTGCGCAGGTAAGTGGTGCTGTCATTGCCTTCGGCATCCACCGGCACCCAGAATCCGCGCCGGGTTTCATCATCCAGAAAGCCGTGTCCGGCGTAATACACCAGAATATTATCTTCCGGCAATGCACGTTTGGATAGTCGATCCAGCGCCTTCAGCACATCGCGCCGGGTGGCGTTTTCCAGCGTTTCGACATCGCTGAAGCCATAATTCTTTTGCAGGATTTTGCTGATGGCGCGTGCATCCGATACCGCGGTTTTGAGGGAAGGCCATTCACCCGCCGGATCGCGGTACAGGCTGTTGCCGATGATCAGTGCGCGATAATAGCCACCCTTGAACGGCGTGCGCGCTTCGCTGCGCTCGGTTTGCAGCGTGATGCCCCGGCTTTGCGCCAGTGCTTGCGTGCTGACGCTCAGCAACAGCAGCGTCCAGATCCAGCAAAATTTTCTAGTCATGGTTGTTCTTCCTCGTAATAAAACCGCCCCGGCTGTAGAACTGCTCCTGGCTGGCGGTAGTGCCGGACAAGGTCCATTCGAATCGATGCCCCGCTGTGTTAGCCGGCAACTCGACAGTTACGGACGGGGCCGTGCTTTCCACCGTTTGCAGTGATTGCTGCTGTCCATCGATAAAGGCATTCAATTGCAAGCGATAAAGAACGGCCTGATCGATGGCCGGCCAGTTCAGCGTTAACTGATTATCGCGCAAAACGATCTGCATGCCACCAAAGCTTTGCTTGCGCTGCCGGGCTGCCGAGAAAAATCCGATACCCGGGGTCGCTTTGGCCGGCAGAAAATACAGCCCCGGATCATCCTGATAACTGACCAGGACATCATCGGGCGCCAGCGAATTCCAGTATTGTCCTGCCACAAAAGCCGCCAGCACCAGGCTGAAAGCTGTTGCAGGAAGGGCCAGCCGCGCGGGCGTCAGAACTGAAAACCAGGTCTGTAGCCTTGCGGGTAACGACTTGCCAGATCGCTTTGCGGCCGGGGCGGTTTGCGCGGGCGCACTCAGCGGCGGCTGGTTGGCCAGCGAAAACAGTGCCGATAGCAGTGCTGCGGGCTGTGTCTTGAGGGTGTCCAACAATTGTTGTCGACGCGCGGGTGACGGATGCTCATAAACCAGTTCATCAACCTGTTGTTGCTGCTCTGCAGGGCAGGTCGGGATGGGTATGTCGTGACCGTGGGTTTTCAAGTGGGTGAATGCAGCGACCACGGCGCGACATTGCGGACACTGCGCCAGATGCAGGGCAATTTCATTCCCATGAGAATTTTGCGGTGTGCGGGCGTAGGCTTCGAGTGCTTCCTGGTCCGGGTGTTGTGCGCTGTGCGTGTTTGCTGTAGTCATGGCCAAAGATCCAATTCGGGTTTGTGATTGAACAGGACGCGAAATGGCGGGATTTTTGAAATTTTTATAGTCATCATTTTCATAAATATTTTCCCAGCTTCGCCAGAGCCTTGCGCTTGAAATAATACAATTGCTGCACCGTGGTTTGATCGGCCGCCACACCCTTGCGCAGGGCAATATTCATTTGCTGCAAGGCTTGCAGCACCGAACGTGCATCCAGTTCATCAATGACCAGTGCCTGCAGCACATATTGCTCGATCGTATCCAGTTTGCGCCAGGCCTGCTGCATCTGTTCGCGTAGCTGGTCCTCTTCAACTTGATGGTCTTGCACGGATAGCGGGTCTGGCTGTGAATGTGCTGAGTCATTCGTGTGAGGGTCGTCGTCACTGTCGAGAGATTGAAAAACCGGCCGGTCGAGCAGATACAGTTTATGGCGTTCGGTCAAAACCCGGACAATATCGCTGCACAGCTGTTTCACCTGTTTTTCCTCGAGTCCGTTGTTTTGCGCCAGCGTCGGGATATCCTGACCGCTGCGCAGACCGATAAACACACGACCGGCCGCAGGCGCGATCTCGCAGATGAAGTTGGGTATGTGGACGCGGTTGTTGAAACGCCAGTCTTTCCAGCGCTCATAAAAGGGCAGCGAATTGGCAATCCGGTACAGGTAATCGAACAGGCTGGCGCCATTTTTGCCCTGATATTGTTGCAGCCGGGCCGGGCGGGTCAAGTCGTCCAGCATCCAGCCATAACTGGCATTACCCCATTCGCAGGTCGCAGCATCTATCGGTGCGGCACCGGCGGGAGGTTTCAGTGTGCAGCGATAGTGTTGATAATGCTGGTAACAAAAGCGTTTGCACAGTTTGCGGGTGTGGTAATCGATGAGAGGATGCGCAATTTCATTGACCTGTGCCCTTGCGTCAGGTTCTCCGTTTGCGGCCGATTGAGCCAGAGAAAGTTGTTGCTGGATATCTTCAGCCATAACCTCAACGGTAGAGAAACCATTCCTCGATACGGTCATTGTCGATTCGCAGTGCAAGCCCATACGGGTCATACACCAGATATTCACCGGAAACCAGCGGCAAACGCCGATCGGGTAAACCGAGCACTTTGAGCGCCCGTTCGGCCGGATCACCCAGCGCCAGTAACCCTTCGAGGCTGGCCCCGGGGGTTTGCTGCCGCGCCGATACAATGCGGCCGTCTGCGCCGGTGATAAATTGCGTGCCCGACTGATAATGATAGACATGATACTGCTCGCCCTCGATCCATACTTCACGAATGCTGTGGGCGGAATCATCGCGGGTTTTGCGGTTGCCCAGCCGCAAGCCATTGATGGTGGGTGCCTGTTTCAACACGGCTTTGCGGGCGACGGCTGGCGGGCGAATCTGCGCCAGCGCCAGTTGAAACAGATAGCCATTGCCCTGACGTTGGGCGCGTTTGGCCAGGTGTTTCCATACTTCGCGAGCCTGCGCGGTTTTACCGGCATCGCGCAACAGTGAAGACAGGTTCCAGCTGAGGGAAAACTGCAACCAGTCCGGCTGCAAAATGGCGGATTGTTGTTGTGGGTCGCGCAGCAGCTTTTGCATAGAGGCGATGGCGTCATCGCGCTGACCTTCGATCGCATCGGTCATGGCCAGCAGCAGGCTGACCGACGGGTCTGCGCCAAACTGCGGGATAAAGCGCCCCTGCAATACCCCGCGCACCAGATAGGGATTGTTTTGCAGGATATAGCTGTTCGCCAGCAGTAGATAGGTGCTTTTATGATTGGGGGACAAGCGTATCGCCTTATCGAAATAATCGGCGGCCTGCTGCGCCAGAAGTTGAATTCTTTTCTGTGCTTGTGACGGTTTCGCGGCACGTTTATCGACCAGTGTGCGATCGAGGTTTTCAGCACCACTGGCGTGATCGAGCAGGACTGGAAAAAACAGCGCGGGCGCGTCGATCATGCCCTGCTCGATGGCTTTGCGGTGTTCTTCGATGGCGGGCAGCAGATAACTCAGGCCGAGCGCGGTCAGCACCGCGCGTGAAGGGAAATCCCGACCGAACTGGGCGAGATATTGGCGTGCCTTGGGGTAATCCTGCGCTACCATGGCTTGCACGCCGAGTTGATACAGGCTGGACTGACTGGCCACGGTTTCCAGTTGGGCCAGCGAATTCAGCATGCGCTTGCGAGCTTGCTGGCATGCCTGCGACATGGCCGTGTGGATCTCGCCCTGACAGGGCTGGCGCCAGATATTTTCCACCCAGACGGTAAAGAAGTCTTTTTGCCCGACCACCTGAAACGGGTCAAACCCCACACTTGCCATCAGAATCAAGCCATCGTGGTCGGCATGCATTTCGGTTTGCTCGAGTTGTTCCAGCGTATGCTGGTCGAGCATGGGCGCGGTATTTTGCGCCGTGGGCGTAGATTGTTGATCGAGGTTGAAAAACCGGTGTTGCCACAGGTCATCGGCGCGCTGGTGGGCGATTTCATGGGCCAGCATGAAGGCCAGTAAATCCTGTTTGCCCGAGTCGCCAAACCGGTCGATGACATCCAGTGCCTGTTGGCTGAGCAATATGTTGCCATCCACCAGCGAGGCGGCCCACGGGCCATTGCGGTCGTCCACCACATAAAGAGCGGGTGCCAGCCGGGCGCTGTCCCAGCCACGCAGCAAGCGTTGGAATACTTGCCGGGCGACGGCGACTCGCGCATCGTCTTCAACATCGATGACATGTGGCTTCCAGTAACTGATGAACTGGGAAGATTCCGTCGTCAGCAGGGGTTGTTCGGTTTGAGCCACCACGCTGGTGGCGAGCAGCAAGCTGCTCAATAACAAAGTCTTCATAGCTTGACCTTAGCCAGTTTTGTAAGGAATAGACAGTGCAATCGGGAAATTTTGAAAATTTCCTGCCAACGGGTGAAAAATCGAAAATAACATCACTGGTTTTTGTCTTTTCGGGCCAGCAGGTTCGCAGGTTTGAACCACCTGCTGCAGGGCTTGATCGTAAAAAAAATTCAAAACCCGTCGGTTTAGGCGTCTGTTCCTGTTACGAGCGCAATCTGCTTTGCGCGACACAAGCAACCTGACTGGAGATTTCCATGATTGATCGAAAATTTTATCGAAACCTGACAATGCCCCTGCTCGTTACCAGCCTGACGCTGTTGGGCGGATGTGCTGACAATAATGACACGCAAGCGGCTGCCGCCCAGCCCCTGTCGCTGGACCTCGCGCTGCCAGATAGCCTGACCGGTGGCGTGGTGACTGCCAACCGCCCGGTGGCGTTCAAATCTGTCAGCCGATCGTTGGCGAACAAGGCGGGTACCGGCGAACCCTGTAGTTTCATGGGCAACGAAAATGAAGATGAATTGTTTGATAATGGCTATACCACCACGCGTTTTCTGGTGTCCACACTGGCCAGCTGGACCTGCATCGCAGATCTGGTGATCGATATTTCCGAAACCGTGCCGCACGACGGCGTGCTGGTCGAAACCGATAACGATACCCAGTCGGCTGATTATGACCCTTCCGAGCCAACGCATTACAGCATCAGTGACGACAGCGATACCCAGGTCACCGCGCGGATGTACTATGGCTATGACCGTTCCAGTCCACCCACCCAGGATTCGGTTGAAGATTTCTTTATCTCATGGGTAGCACTTGGCGAGGATCAAACCGAAGGACGTCTGGTGATCAATACGCAAGCTCTCGATGGACAGCCTGCCAATCCCGATGATCCAATCAAGATGCGCATGGATTTCAATTTTAATGCCGGGCAGAAATCTGCTGATATGTTTTTACTGTTTGACAATGACAATCGCTGGGCGGATGGCATGCGGCTCGAAATCCACAAGGACTTGACCGCCAGCCCGCTGGGTCAAGTTTATACCGCACGCGGCATTATCAATATGAAAGGACAGTTTTTACCGGTTAACAGCATCAGCGAAATTCCTGTAATCCAGCTTTACGCGGTGGCTGACCAGCTCGGCAATGGCGCTTCGATTGAAGAAATCATGGATATGTCTTTGCCGCTGGAAATGAATGCACAAACCGGCAATCACCTGGGGAATTATCTGTTTACCAAGAAAGACCTGTATTTCTTCAAGGATGATTCGAGCTGGGAATACATCCATAAAACGATTACTGCGGCTAGTTATCGCGGCGGCCGCGCCACCGCAGCAAGCGGCGGTAGCTGGGTGCCTTTCAACCCGTCGCTTGACATGATCATCGGAGCTCTTGATCTGGATGCCGGTTATTTCAACGGCGCGCAATGTGGAGAACTCGATTCCAGTTGTGTCGATTTGCTCAATGCCGTGTTTGCAGACGGTTTTGCCGAGCAGGAAAAAAATCAGGGAACAGACCCACAGGACTGGCGCAGTCAGGCGCTTGAGAATGCGCAGTATCTCGACAGTGTTTACCCAAACGGGTTGAACTGGGAGGGCGCATTCGATCTCGTCTTTACGCCATAAGGTTTCCGATACAATTGCTTGACCCCAAGCCCGGCTAATGCCGGGCTTTTTTGTGACCGATCGTCCCTTTAGAAGGTCATTCAGCCAAAAGTGATACTTTCGTGATAAATGCGTGATCAGGGCAGGACAGCTGCCCCTCATCATGGCTCCTGTTGAATCCAAAAACCACGAATCAGGAGCATACGATGAAAAAGACTTTACTCGCACTGGCTATCTCAGCCGCTTCGATCTCTGCTGCTTCGGCGCAGGATCTGACCATTTCTATCACCAATCTGACCCATGGCAGTCATTTCACGCCGCTGCTGGTAAGTGCACACCCGGCCGATTCGCACTTGTTTGAAGTGGGCATGGCTGCCAGCGCCAACCTGCAGGCGATGGCCGAAGGGGGAGACACCAGCGGTTTGATCACCGATCTCAACGCCATCAGCGCCGATGTTTCCGACAACCCGGCTGGTGGCTTGATGATGCCCGGGCAAACGGTGACGTTTGATTTGATGACTGCGATGGATAACAGCAACCTGTCGGTGGTGGCGATGGTGTTACCAACCAACGATGGCTTCGTCGGTCTGGATTCGATGGCGATTCCGACCATGGCCGGCACTTACACCTATTATCTCAATGCCTATGATGCCGGCACTGAAGTCAATGATGAAATCATCAATGGCGGCGGGGCTCCGGGTGCGGCGGGTATTCCGGCCGATCCGCTGGGCTCTGGTGGCACGGGTGCAACCGGTGTGACCGAAAACGAAAGCAATGACAAGATCCATGTGCATCGTGGCGTGGTTGGCGACAGCGATGCCAGCGGCGGCTTCAGCGATCTCGCCAGCCGAGTGCACCGCTGGCTGAATCCGGTCGCCAAACTGGTTATCGAAGTGAAGTAGGGGGCGGTCATGAATCAATCATTCAAAAGTTTGCTTGGCGGGGTTCTCTCGCTGACCCTGGTCGCCTGTTCCAACGATGATGACGATGAAATGATGATGGAGCCGGAAAGTCAGGCGTACCGCATCAAGATCACCAATCTGACTCATTTCCAGCCGCTGTCGCCACCCGCTGCGGTGCTGCATGATGACAGCAGTCACTGGTGGATGATCGGCTCGGCCGCCAGCGAAGCGCTGGAGAAAATGGCCGAGGGTGGCGACGCCAGTGATTTACTGGCCCTGTTGCCAGACAATACCCGGCATGCGGCCAGCGACGTTTTATTACCCGGCATGAGCCACGAATTTACGATAGAAACCGATGACATGGATGAAAACCGTCTCAGTCTGGTCGGCATGCTGGTGAATACCAACGATGCCTTCAGTGGCATCAATGGGCTGGAACTTGGCGGCCTGCAAAGTGGTCAAACCGAAGTCGTTTACACACATGCCTATGACGCTGGCACCGAAATGAACAGCGAAGCAGCGGGTACGATTCCGGGGCCTGCCGATGGCGGCGAAGGATTCAATGCCGCACGCGATGATGTGACTTCTGTGGTGACCATGCATCCGGGTGTGGTATCCGCCGATGACGGGCTAACGACATCGACACTCAGCGCCGGGGAGAAATTCGACAACCCGACACTGCGTATAGAAATCACTGCACTGTAAGCAAGGCAGGAGTCTGTGAAGCAATCTCTCTGGCAGTTGCTTTACAGGCTTCGCGGCTTATCGGGGTAACCACATGAAAGAAAAGAAAATCATCGTGATCGAGGATAACCGGGATATCTCGCGGCTGATCGAATTACATCTGGGCGATATCGGCATGTCGGTGGACGCCTTTTACGATGGCAGCGAGGGTTGGCAACAATTGCAGACCAGCCGCTACGACCTGATCATACTCGATATCATGCTGCCCGGAATGGACGGTCTGGAAATTCTCAAGAAAATACGGGGCAGAGTCGATCCCTATATGCCGATTTTGATGCTGACTTCACGCTCATCCGAAATGGATCGCGTGCTGGGGCTGGAGCTGGGTGCCGATGATTATCTGACCAAGCCTTTCAGCCTGATGGAGCTGGTGGCGCGGGTCAAGGCATTGCTACGGCGGCAGGATGCATTCGGGCAAAAGGACTCTACCGATGACATAATCGCTTTTGGCAGCTTGAGCATTAACCCGAAAACCCGCGAAGTGGTGCGCGATCAACAGCGGCTGGAGTTGACCGCACGCGAATACGATTTACTGTTGCACTTTGTTCGTCACCCCGGGCAAGTATTTGATCGTATGCAATTACTCGACCGGGTCTGGGGCTATGGCCACGACGGTTATGAGCATACCGTCAATTCGCACATCAACCGCTTGCGCGGAAAACTCGAAAATAATCCCTCCGAACCACGTTACATCAAAACCGTGTGGGGCGTCGGTTACCAGTTTGCACAACAACCCTGAATATGAATACGTCAATTTTTCGTAGCCTGTATTTCAAACTCGCCAGCGGGCTGGCGCTGATCTTGTTGGTGGTCGGTTTATCTTACACCCTGTTTGCCAGCTGGATGACGCAACAGATCAGTCAAAACAGTTATCAACAAGTCAATCGCGGGCTGGCGCAAAAACTGGTGAAAGACAACAAGATCGTTCAGGACGGGAAGATCGATGAAAAACACATGAAGGAAATCTTCATGCAATACATGATGATCAACCCGGGTATTGAAATCTATTACCTCGATCAATCCGGAAAAATTCTCGCTTATTCAGCCGAGCCCGGCAAGGTCAAACGAAAAACCGTGGCTCTGGCACCAATATTGGAAGCGTTACGAAATAATGAGGCCGGAGCTGTTGTCGGTGATGACCCGCGCTCGTTGGGCGCACTCAAACCTTTTTCGGTTACCGCGATACCCGATGAAAAAAATCCGCAGGGTTATCTGTATGTCATGCTGCAAAGTGAGGCGTTGACCAGCGTGCTGGAGCAGCAATCTGAAAAAACCGTCGTGTATCTCGGCGGGCTGGTCATCGCCGGCAGCCTGTTCATAGGTCTTTTATTGGGTCTGTTTGTTTTTTATCGCATCCATCTGCGGCTGAAAAATCTGCAGAAAAAGGTAGCAGAGTTCGTGAAGAATGATTTTTCCAGCGACGGCAAGCCATTGTTCAGCCAGCAGGAGTTGCGGGTGCGCGATGAAATCAGCGAGCTCGAACGCTATATCATGGAAATGACCGGGCATATTCAACAGCAGTGGTCTGCGCTCAAACAGCAGGATAATCTGCGCCGTGAAATGGTGGCCAATATCTCGCACGATTTACGCACGCCGTTGGCTTCCCTGCGGGGTTATCTGGAAACCCTGTCGATAAAGTTCGATCAATTGCCGCAAGACAAGAAGAAAGAGTATATCGGCACCGCGGTGAAACAGGCCAAAGGCTTGCAAAAACTGATCGACAGTCTGTTTGAGCTGGCCCGATTGGATGCACGAGAACATCAACTGGCGCTGGAAAAATTTCCGATCATGGAGCTGCTTTACGATGTGCTGGCCAAGTTCGAACTCAAGGCACAACAAAAATCGCTGACGCTGGAGGTATGTTCCGAACTGGATAACCCGCAGGTGCTGGCCGATCTCGGCTTGATCGAGCGCGTGCTCGATAACCTGGTTAATAATGCGATTTACTTCAGCCACCGTGGCGGCAAGATTTCACTACACATCGCAGCGCCGAAAAATGGCACGCTAACGGTCAAGGTGGTGGATAACGGCAAGGGGATCGCCGAAGAACAAAAACCGCTGGTGTTCGAACGGTTTCATCAGGCGCATTCGCCGCAACGCGAGGATGGTCACGCCGGGCTGGGTCTTTGCATCGTCAAGAAAATTATCGAGTTACACCGCCAGCGGGTGTGGGTGGAAAGTGAACTCGATCGCGGCAGCGAATTCAATTTCACGCTGTCGGCGGCCTGAGGTTTATTCTTCTTCGGCGTGTAATTGCCCGAGCAAATCAAAGTCGTCGAGCACACAATACAGCGCGGGCACCAGAAACAGCGCGGTCAGCGTGGCACTGGTCAGACCGAAGGCGAGGCTGGCCGCCATCGGTATCAGAATCTGCGCCTGCAGGCTGGTTTCTGCCAGCAGCGGAGTCAGCCCGGCAATGGTGGTGATCGATGTCAGCAGAATCGGCCGAAAGCGGCTGCGCCCGGCTTCTTTCGCAGCGGTAATGGTGGCAATGCCTTTGGCGCGCGCTTCGCGGATAAATACCACCAGCAGGATCGAATCATTGACCACTACGCCAAACAGCGAAGCCATGCCGACGATGCTCGGCATGGTCAAATCCAGTCCCAGCGCCCAGTGACCGAACATCACTCCGATCAGCGCGGATGGGATCACCACCATCACCGTCAGTGGCGCACTGTAGCCGCGGAACTGCAACGCCAGCAGCATGTACACGCCAAACAGACCGAGCAAAACATTGCGCACGATCGATTGACTGGTTTCGGCGGAATTTTTGGTTTCACCCTCGGTGTCGATTTTAACGCCCGGAAAATCCTGCTGCAGCTTCGGATAAATCTCCTGCCTGGCCAGAGTCAGTATTTCCTGGGCATTGGCCTGATCGCGCTGAACATCTCCGAGTACGGTGATGGTACGTCGGCGGTCGATCCGGTTGATGCGCGCCCAGCCCCGCACTTCTTCGATATCTGCGATATTGAGCAGCGGAATCTGACTGCCGCCCGGGCCGGTTACGGTGAATTGCTCCAGATCGTCGGCACTCATGCGATCATGTTCGGCCAGTCGCAGATCGATCTCGATGGTTTCGGCGCCCAGTGGAAATTCATCCACCTGCAAGCCCTGAAAGGCGGCGCGTAATTGACTGGAAACCTGCGCTGCGGTGACACCGAGCATGCTGGCCGAGTCCTTCATATGAATACGTAATTCGCGTTTGCCCGGTCGCAAATCATCACTGACATCGACCACCCCGGCATAGCCCTTGAGCCAGTTTTGCAATTCATGAGAGGCGGACTTGAGTTGCTGCAAATCCTGCCCTTCCAGACGAATTTCTATGGCCCGACCACCCGGGCCGACCGCCGGTTCGGTAAATTTCAGCGCGATCACACCGGGCATGTCGCCGACCTGTTCGCGCCAGCTATCACGGAACTGATCAAGGCTGGTGGTGCGAATCTCGGCGCTGAGTAAATCGACGATGATACGCGCCACGTGCGGGCCACTTTCGTAGGCATCCGGATTCTGGCCGAAGATGACGGTGATGTGTTGAACCAGATCCTGTCCGTCCGGTTGCTGGTTAAATTGTTGATTGATGTGCTCTGCTGCCGACTGGATTTTGCTCACGATCTGTTCCGTGGTGGCCAGCGAAGTACCTTGTGGCAACAGCAAACGTGCTTCGAGAATATCGCCCTCTGTTGCCGGAAATCCGACGAACTTCAGTTTGCCTGAAGCCGGCAGCGCAATGGACAGCAGAATCAGCATAATCACGATACCCAGCGTCAGATAGCGATGGTCGATGGCCTTGTCGAGCAGCGGGCCAAAGCGATGATCGCGAAACCGCGAAAAGGCATGCTCGAACCAGTCCCGAAAGCGCGAATTTCGCCGATTCTCGATGTGCTTGAGGCTGTGCCCGAGATGGTTGGGTAATACCAGAAAAGCTTCCACCAGACTGACGGTAATGACAATAATCAGCACGATCGGCATGACCCGTAGAACCTGTCCGATCACGCCGGTGATGAAGGCCAGCGAACCGAACACCAGCAGGGTGGTGGCGAAGGAAGACAGAATCCCCGGCAACACCTGTTGGGTACCGACAATGGCGGCGTGCAGGGCACGATCGCCCTTGTTCAGCCGGGCGGCGATATTTTCGGCGATGACAATTGCATCATCCATCAGCAGGCCGATGCCGATCAACAGGCCGACCAGTGTAATCATGTTGATGGTCATACCGGCCAGCGGCAGTACAAACAATGCACCGAGAAACGAGACCGGCAAGCCCATCGCAACCCAGAAGCTGTAGCGGAAACTGAAAAACAGCCACAAAATCAGGAACACCGCGATCAAGCCTTGCACGCCATTCTTGACGATCATGTTGAGTCGATCCTGCACCACCGAGGCCCGATCCTGGGTCAGTGTCAGTTTCAAGCCGTTTGCTGCTTTCGCCTGTTCCTGTTCGACAAAGGCCTTTACATCGGCCAGCGACTTCAGGATATCCTGGGTCTGCGTCTTGGTGATGTCGAGAATCGCTGCACGCTTGCCATCGAACAGGATGCGGGTTTCATCCAGCTCGAAGCGATCCTCGATATGGGCGATTTCGCGCAGTCGAATGGCCGCGCCGGTTTTTCCGGCGATCACTACCATGTCACCGATCTGGTCGACGGTCTTGCGCTGGTCATCGAAGCGAATCAGGATATCTTCCTGATCGCTTTGCAGGCGGCCGGCGGGCGAATTGATATTCTGGTTTTGCAATGTGCTGGCGATATCGAATAAAGACAGGCCATACTGCCGCAACCGCGTCGCCGGGATTTCCACCCGGATCTGATGATCGGAAAAGCCATTGATCACGACGTTGGCAATCTCGGCCTGCTCCAGCAGGCGTAGCTTGACGTCTTCGGCATAGGCTTTCAGTACTACTGGATCGCTCGGCCCGGTGATGGCGATTGAAATCACCGCATCGGTGCGCCCCAGCTCCTTGACGATCGGCGTTTCAGCCTGCTCCGGAAAGCTGGTTATGCCATCCACCGCGGCATTGATGTCGTCGAGAAAACGTGCCATGTCGCCGCCCTCGATCATGATCGCGGTGGCCTTGCCAAAGCCTTCCGAGGCTTCGCATTGCATTTCATCCAGCTCGTTGATCGCTTCCAGCGCATCTTCCAGCGGACGGCAGATCGCATCTTCGACATCTCCGGCGGTCGAGCCGGGGTAGATTACCTGTATGCTGACCTTGTCATTGTTGATGCGGGGGAAGGTTTCGCGTTGCAGATCGGGCAGGCTGATCAGCCCCAGCATGATGATCGACAGCATGAACAGGTTGGCTGCAGTCGGGTGCAGTGCGAACCACCTGATCATGTTTATTCTCCAGCGTCGACGGGTTTGAGCAACATGCCCTCGACCGCCGGAATCAGGTCGGTCAGCACCAGTTTGTCGCCGACTTTCAGTCCTTGTGCGATGACGCTTTGCTGTCGCTGGTCGAAGGCCTTGATCAGCGGTCGAATCTGCAAGCGTTGCTGATTATCCATGACATAGGCGTGGCTATCTCGAATGGCATAGCGTGGCACCACGATGCGTCCCGGCTGGGGCTTGCCGGCGATGCTGACTTCGACAAACATGCCTTTGGACAGCGGCGGCCGCTGCCCCGGAATGACTTGTTGCAACGGTTTATCCACCGCCACCACGACACCGAGCGTGCGGGTTTGGCTGTCAACCGTATCCGAAAAGCGTTTGAAGCGCGCCTGCCAGCTGGCGATCTGGTCATTACCCATATCCAGCTTCACAGTGGGTTTGAAACCGGTGATGCTGGCCAGCGAGTTTGCCAGCAGGCTGATATCCTGCGGCAGATCCTGTCGGTTTTGAAACAGGTTTTTCAGCGAAGATGGAGAAACTTGTGCAGTGATTTCCACTTCATCGATGGCGTCACCGCTAAACAGCAATTGTCCCTTACTGACGAATTGATCCTGTTCGATGGCCAGCCCGCTGACCTTCATATTGAGCGGCGCGTTAATGCGGGTATTGGCCAGATCGCGCTGCGCCTGCACAATTTTGGCTTGCTGCTGTTTTTTCTGCAGCGGAATCAGCGACAGTGAATTCTGCAGATTTTGCAGCTGGGCGCGGCTTTGCAACAGGCTGCGCTCGGCAGAATCGACACTGCTTTGCGAAACATTGCCTTTTTTCAGCAGCTTGCTCAGACGGCGGTATTCCTTTTGTGCCAGCGCCAGATTCTTTTGCTCGATTTCGATCGACGCGCGGGTGTTGGCTTGCTGGGTATCCAGTTCGGCCAGTTGCGTTTGCGCCTGCGCCAGGCTGAGTTCGTAGTCGACCGGATCGATCTGGTACAGCATTTCGCCGCGGGTAATGATTTCGCCATTTTTCAGACGCGGATGGGTGGCGATGATGCGGCCGGAAACCTGAGCGACGGCTTTCCAGACTTCGGCCGGCTGAACTGAACCATAGCCCTGCGCGATTGGCGTGAAATCGACCGCTTCGAGGGTCATGATTTGTACCGGAATAGCCACTTCTCCGGCCTGACTCGGCTGAGGCGGCAACTTACCGGATTTCATCACCAACAAGATCACGATGCCCACCAGCACCGGTGGCAATACCCACAGAATTTTCAATCGGGAAGCAGTTTTCTCGGTCATCGCGCTATCCGCATAGGCAGGGAGCGCGAATTATAAACGAAACCGGCTGGCTTCATACGATTTTGTGGAGGTACGTTCGTTCCACCAAAAGTTTAGCTGCCGGAGACCTCGGGCCTTTGTCGGCAATCCAGCCGGCTGTAGTACAAACCAGTGCTATCGGGCGGTTGCTGGCTACGCTGCCTGACCAATTGCTGTCGCAAAATTGTCTGCAACTGGCGATGCTGTTCGGACTGCGCCACCATTTGCTCGAGTCGCTGCTCGATCTTCAGCGACAGTTGTTGACGAATCTGTTGCTGAATCTGGCTGGCCGAATCCGCCTGGACCGGTAGCGGCATCAGCATGCCCGGCGTCATCATGATCACGGTTGCGTAACTGGCAGTCAGGACAGGCAGGGATTTTTTCTGTTTTTTCATGGCTCGATTCTCTGGCTAAAACTACGGTTACAAGGCGGCTGGTTTCTCTGGCCATCGGCCGGTTGCTCGATTGGCTCTGCGTCTGTGATTCATTCCAGCCGGTTTTATAGAGAGGATGCCGCCACCGCAAAAAGGGTCGCAGCCCGATGTGCTGATTTTTTGTAGCCAGTGATTCCGGGATCGATTCTGCTTGTCGAAGAACTGCTACCGGGTACACACTGTGGTTGGTCGCCGGTAAAAAATTAAAATCTTTTGCGACCCTTTTATTCGCAGCGGCATCCATACCGTAATGACTACTTCAAGTTTTGCCATTCCCGTCGATGATCTCGCGCTCGCCAGAGCCCGCAAGGGCAATCGGGACGCGCAGGCTTATCTGTATCGTAGCTTTGCCACGCCGGTGTATTCGCTGGCCTATCGCATTTGCGCATCGAAAGCCGATGCCGAGGATATTACCCAGGATACCTTCATCGAATTGTTCGCCAAGCTGCACCAGTTTCGCGGCGATTCGCCATTCTGGGGCTGGTTGCGCCGTATCGCCGTCAATAAAACACTGATGAAATTGCGTCAGCGCAAACAATTGGCTGAACAAGCCGAAGCGACTGAGCATTCTGAAGCTGCCGAAGCAGAACTGAATGAAACCACCGGCGAAGTGCCTGAACTGGTGCAGCGCGACCTCGAATACCTGCTCGGACATTTGTCTGAGACCGCCCGGCTGGTGGTGTGGCTGTATGACATCGAAGGTTATACCCATCAGGAAATCGGCGCGATGATGCAAAAGACCAGCAGTTTTTCCAAATCCCAACGATCCCGAGCCTATGCCCGGTTGAGAGACCTGTTATGCAAAAGCAATCAGAACACGACCACGTTGATCTCGCAGCGCTGCTAGATTATCTGGATGGCGCCGGCAGCGAATCGCAGCGGGCGCATATCCGAAATTGCGCGCAATGTCTGAATCAAACACTGGAACTCAGTGAAACCCGCACCCGGCTGCGCCATCTGCCGCCGATGCAACCACCGCCGGAATTATGGTCACGCATCGAAAACGAGCTGGATGAAAAACCGACCGGTGTACCTGACAAACTCGATGCCTGGGCCCGGCCACGTGGCTGGATGGCGGTGGCGGCTTCGTTGCTGCTGGTTTTTACATTGGTGATCTTCCAGCAGCAGCCATCTACCGCGCCCGCTCTTGCACAGGCACCGGCAGCGGCCAGCGATGAGCGTTATCAGGATTTACTGATGCAAAGCCAGCAACTGGAAAACACGCTGGCGTATCTGAATCGTCAACCCCAGGTGATCACACTGGGCGTGGCCGGGCAGCTCGATGAAATCTCGAACAGCATTGCCGCGATCGATTTCGCTCTGATGAACAGTAACAGTGAACAGGCACTCGATGCACAAACGCGAGAAGCCCTGATGCGCGAGCGCATCCAGTTGCTCAAGCAAATGGTGGAATACAAGGCACAACCCTTTTTAAATCCTGTGCAATCTTTTTAGCAAGAGGAGAAATCAACATGAAATTACCTGCAAAGACCAGTCGCTTGGACTGGACCCTGAGTCACCTGATACTGGCCGGCTTGATGCTGGGACTGACACCAGTCGCCAATGCGGCAACGGCGGAACAGCCTGAACCGATCACACAGCCACAGCTGGAAGTCGAAATCGAGTCACCGTTCGATCAGGTTTCTTCCGGATCACTGCATGGGTTGCAGCTGGCCGGCAATGACGACCGCGAAGTTCATATCGTGGTCAATGCCGACCCGGACGTCGATCTGCAAGCGCTGAAGGAAGAACTGGACCAGGAAATGCACGAAATGGGCAAGGAACTGAAGGGCGTGGTCAAGGTATTGAAATCACTCAGTGATGAAAAAATGCAGGACCGGGTCTTTCTCGGCGTGCTGCTGGATTACGAGCAAGGTGTGGACGAAGGATTGAAGCTGGTGGGCGTGACCCCCGAAGGCCCGGCTCAAAAAGCCGGATTGCAAAGCGATGATATTATTCTCGAAATCAATGGGCAAAGCCTGCAGGCTCAGGACGGCAAGCGCCCGGAAAAACGTCTGCAATCAGTGATGAAACAATTCAAGCCCGGCGACGAACTGGACTTGCTGGTGCGGCGAGACGGTTCGGACCGACACGTCAAATTGACTACCGGCCGGCGCGGCGACCATCTGCAGCAGGGCGTGCGTTTTCTGATCAAGGATATCGAGAAACGAGTCTCCGATCAGCTAGACGCCGCATTCAGCAAACCGGATTCTGCAATCGCCGAAATGAAGCTGTTTCCGATCAACAAGGGTCTTGGGCGTCATTTCAAAACTTCGCAGGGCTTGCTGGTGCTGGCGATTCCGGACAGTGTGCAGGGCGGCTTGCAGGAAGGCGATGTCATTCTCAAAGTCGGCGGGCGCGAACCGGATAGCGTCTCGCGAATGTGGCGCATTCTCGATACCTACGATTCGGGGGAAACCGTGCCGCTGGATATCGTCCGCGACGGAGAGCAGCAGAGAATCGATTTAGTGATGCCGTGATCCAGGCGGGCCATAACCGGGACGTAACTCAGCAGCTTGTGTGAAAGAACAAGGAAAATCGCTTGCGACGGAAGGTCATCGTTGGTTATGCTCACCGACGCAAGACAAACCAACAAAAGGAGATATTGTTATGTCACGACCAGTACATTGTCATGGGCTGTCAAAAGCAAAAGGCTGTAGCCATATTGCCGCGACAAATTTCACCAAGCTCTTTCCCGCCAGTGATTGCCCTGGCGTCACCCTGAACGAATCGGAGGCTGCCATCCTGGGTGGCCCGGGTGGCGTCATGCATGATTTTGATGGTGAATCACCCGACTCACCCATACCAGCAGGCTATACCTTTTTCGCCCAGTTTATCGATCACGATATAACGCTGGACACGACCTCGAAATTACGGGGTACTCCGAAGACAGATGAAGAAATCAGTGCCTTGCCCAACATCCGATCGCCGAGTCTGGATATGGACTGTGTGTACGGCTTCGGGCCGGAAGCCAGTCCCCATATTTATGACCCCGATCGGCCGGGGCGAATCGTGCTGGGCAAGCAGGGCCAGGATCTGGCGCGCTCGCCGGATGGAACGGCACTGATAGGCGACCCGAGAAATGATGAGAATATCTTTGTTTCGCAGATGCAATTGATGTTCCAGAAATTTCACAATCGAATGTATGAAGTTCGTCACCCTGAATTTGAAAAAGCGCAAGAGGAAACGCGATTCCATTATCAGTGGCTGGTTCTGTTTGATTTTCTCAAACGATTATGCGATCGGGATGTGTACCGGTTTGCCGTGCATAACCTGTATAACGGACAAAGTCCGAAATTCTATAAAAAGGATGCTCATGGCCGGCTTGCCATGCCAGTGGAATTCTCTGTGGGCGCGTATCGGGTCGGACATACCATGGTGCGCTCGGTATATGCCGCCAATCATATGAATACCGACATCGAATTATTCGATCTGGATCGATTCGGAACTTCCGGGTTTACCGAGATCCCTCCGGAACTGGTGGTGGACTGGCGTTATTTGCTGCCGGTTGAAGATTGCGTAACCCCCCGATTCTGCAAGGGAATCGATGCATTACTGGCGGATGAAATCCAGAATCTGCCTGTGGTCCCGAGTAACAACCCGAATGATCGGGCGTTGGCGTTTCGTAACCTGATGCGTGGTAACTCGTTGTCATTGCCATCCGGACAGCAGGTCGCCGACAAACTCCGCGATGCCGGATATCCTGTAGGCTGCGAAATGAAGGCAGAGCATTTCAAGTCTTTACATGGCTGGGATCGTCTTGAACAACTGGATACCGACAGAGCGGAACATCTGGCCAATCATACTCCGTTGTTTCTGTATATTTTGCATGAATCGAAAGTCTGCAATGATGGCTCCCGGCTCGGCCCGACCGGTTCGGCGATATTGCTGGAAGTCTTTTGTGGCATGCTCGAGTATTGTCACAGCTTCGTCAATCCAGACAAGTTCTGGCAGCCTGATGGTTGTGTGTCGAAAGAAAGACTCGGCTGGTGGAGTGACAAATACAAGGACAGTTTCAATGTGGAAAAGCTGATCGAAGAAGATGATTATTTTCCCTTTGAATTGGCCGATGTAGTCCGCTTTGTAGAGGCAGAACAATAACTAAAGACTTGAAAAGGCCGGGGCGAGCAGTCTCGGCCTTTTCAACTTCTTATCACCGGAAACCAGTCCGAAAATGACGGCCATGAAAAAAATCGCAGTTTTCGGAAAGCCCGGTAGCGGTAAATCCACTCTTAGCCAATCTCTGTCATCGTCCACCGGCATCCCCTGGCATGCGCTGGATTCCATTGCCTATACCAGAAACGGAGAGCTTCGCGAGCGAAAAGATTTTGATGCCGCGCATCAACAGATAATGACGTCATCAAGCTGGATTATTGATGGTCTCGGCCCGCTCGGGACGTTTTTCGAGCGTCTTCATGCCGCCGATACGCTCATCTATATTGATTTGCCGTATGTGCAGAGCTATTGGCTGGTCACCAAGCGCATGTTACAGGGGATGCGAGTGAATCCTGCAGGCTGGCCGGAAGGCAGTTCGATTGTAAAGGGCACGTTGAGAAGCTATCAGATGCTAAGACGTAGCCCGAGCTTCTGGAATCAGGAATTTTTGCAGAAACTGGAAACGATTGCGCAAGGCCAGTCGCTGCATATCATTCGTTCGACAGCTCAGTTGCAGCGTTTTGTTGCGCAGCACGGCTGACCCTGTATCAGGAGGAACAGACCGGAACTCTGCTCGCCGGGCTTTATGGCTACCGGCAAACAGGGGTGATCGAAGACTAGCCTTCGCGCGTCATATCCTGACCACAGCAGGTCGGCGATTTGATCATGCCGTGACCATCCGGGCATTTGGAAACATGAATGGTTTCGCCTTCATCGGTGGTGATTGAGTCGTGATCGAGCACCTTGTCGCAGGTGCCACAGGTAATGGTGCCGAGACTCATTCCGCAAACTTCGCATTTGTAAACTGACATGATTGATCCTTTGATTGAATGAAAGAGAACTATTATACGGAGCCATGCAGTCGGCACAATAACCCCCGGGGTAAGGCTAAAACTTTTATCTGCCACACCGGTCAAACCGATGGATTACAGGAACAGGAATCGCGATGAATATTGATTTGAAAAAGATCTGGGCTGGCAACAAGGGATTTCTGTTGATGATGCTGTTGCTGTTTACCTTTCGCAGTGTCATTGCGGACTGGAATTCTGTGCCCACCGGCTCGATGAAACCAACCATCCTTGAAGGAGACCGGATTCTGGTCAACAAAATGGCATACGACCTGCGAGTGCCGTTTACTCATACCTCGATTCTCACACTCGGCGATCCACAGCGGGGCGACATCATTGTGTTCGATTCCGCTGCTTCGGATAAACGTCTGGTCAAACGGGTAATCGGTGTGCCGGGCGATGAGGTCGAGATGCGCAACAACCGGCTGGTCATCAATGGGCAAGCGGTAGAGTATGCAATCCATCAAGTGGCTGAACAGTATGCCGATCTGCAGGAAAACCTGCCGGGCCGGAAACACTGGATTCGCCTGCACAG
>JANTFI010000025.1 GCA_024763505.1 Gammaproteobacteria bacterium | reverse complement strand
ACGTGATCATGCACCGCTTTCCACAAACGCTTGAGAAAACGATGCGCACCTTCGACCCCGGCATCCGACCATTCCAGCGATTGCTCGGGCGGCGACGCGAACATGACGAACAGGCGTACCGTGTCGGCGCCGAAGCGGTCGATCAGGGATTTCGGATCAACCGTATTGCCTTTCGACTTCGACATCTTGCTGCCATCTTTCAGCACCATACCCTGGGTCAGCAGATTGTTGAATGGCTCATCGCTGTGCACCAGCCCTTCGTCGCGCATCAGCTTGTGATAAAAACGCGCGTACAGCAGATGCAGAATCGCATGCTCAATGCCGCCGATATATTGATCGACCGGCGTCCAGTAATCGGCGCGCTGATCGAGCATTTTTTCATCCTGATCGCGGCAGGCGTAACGCGCGTAATACCACGACGATTCCATGAATGTATCGAAGGTATCGGTTTCGCGCTCGGCATCCCCGCCGCATTTCGGGCAGGTGGTTTGCTTGAACGAATCCATTTTCTTGATCGGCGAGCCGACGCCGTCGAATTCGACCTCTTCCGGCAATACCACCGGTAAATCCTGCTCCGGCACCGGCACGGCACCACAGGCATCGCAGTTGATGACAGGAATCGGTGCGCCCCAGTAACGCTGGCGCGAAACACCCCAGTCACGCAGGCGGTAATTGATCTTACGCTCACCCTTGCCGGCGGCTTCGAGTTCCGCCGAGACTTTTTCAAACGCATCATTGAAATTCAGGCCATCGAGATTACCGGAATTGACACTGACACCGTCTTTGGCGACAAAGGCTTCCTTGCTGATATCCACTTCGCTGCCATCGGCAGGGGCGACCACCTGAATAATCGGAATATTGTATTTGGTGGCGAATTCCCAGTCGCGCTGATCATGCGCGGGTACCGACATGATGGCACCGGTGCCGTATCCGGTCAGCACGAAATTGGCGACCCACACCGGCACTTTGGCCCCATTAACCGGATTGATTGCATCGATGCCGAGCGCGAAGCCGCGTTTTTCCATCTTTTCAAGCTCGGCTTCGGCGGTGTTGGTTTTTTTGCATTCATCGATAAACGCAGCGAGTTCGACATTGTCGCGAGCTTTTTCCAGCGCCAGCGGATGTTCGGCAGCAATGGCCATGAAAGTCGCGCCGTAGAGAGTATCCGGGCGGGTGGTGTAAACACGCAGCGGCTCATGCCCCGGCACCTCGAAGTCGACTTCCATCCCTTCCGAGCGGCCGATCCAGTTGCGCTGCATGGTTTTGACTTTCTCCGGCCAGCCGACGTAGTCGAGCGATTCGATCAGCTCATCGGCGTAATCGGTGATGCGTAAAAACCATTGCGACAATTCTCGCCGCTCGACTGTGGTGTCGCAGCGCCAGCAATGGCCATCGATGACCTGTTCATTGGCGAGCACGGTTTGATCGTTGGGGCACCAGTTGACCGGCGCGGTTTTCTTGTAGGCAATGCCTTTTTCCATCAACCGGGTGAAAAACCATTGCTCCCAGCGATAGTACTTCGGATGGCAGGTTGCCAGCTCGCGGCTCCAGTCATAGCCCAGCCCCAGCGTCTTGAGTTGATCACGCATGTAATCGATATTTTCGTAGGTCCATTTGGCCGGTGCGACCTTATTCTTGATCGCCGCGTTTTCGGCCGGTAGGCCGAAGGCATCCCAGCCCATCGGCTGTAATACATTCTTGCCCAGCATGCGCTGATAGCGGCTGACCACATCACCGATGGTGTAGTTACGCACATGCCCCATGTGCAGCTTGCCGCTGGGGTAAGGGAACATCGACAGGCAATAGTATTTTTCCTTGTCGGCTTCTTCTTTGACGATGAAGGATTGTTGCTGATCCCAGGTTTGCTGAGCGGCAGTTTCGGTGGTTTTCGGGTCGTATTCTGGATCCATTACGGGTGAAATTTCGGGCAGACTGAAAACGGGGAAGGATACTCCAGAGTAGCCGGCAGGCACAACCTTGAAATGAAGACAGCGCAGGCGTCAATGTCAGTTTGATCTGGTGGTGACAATGTTTGGGGCCGGGATGAAGTATGCCCATGGCCGGCTGTTTGAAAACTAAATCCCTATTGTTGCCCGCGTTCGGGCCGGGTCGATTTACGAGAAGCAAAAAACCCGGAATAAACGGCTATCAGCAAGATCATGATCGCAAGCCAGGGCTGAAATTTGGCGAAGGTGATAAAAGGTGTGGCCCCGCTACGACCCTGTACCTGGGCGCGGGCGGTTTCCAGTTTGAACAACGACAATGCCTGACTGATGTTGCCCTTGTGGTCGATAAAGGCGCTACTGCCGGTATTGGTCGAACGCACCAGCGGGCGACTGGTTTCGATCGCACGCATGCGGGCGATTTGCAAATGCTGGTGCGGCGCCAGCGAATCCCCGAACCAGGCGTCGTTGCTGGTGTTGAGCAGGATATTGGCCGCCGGTAAATCGAGATTGATGTCGCGGCTGAATACATCCTCGAAGCAGATGGATACGCCGATGCGGTTGCCTTTCACGCTCATCATCGGTTGCTGGTCGGAGCCAGCGGACATGTCCGACATTGGAATGCGGATATACTGGCGCATCCATGAAATCAGACTGCGGAACGGATAATATTCGCCAAATGGCACCAGATGGCGCTTGTGATAAACGCCCTGCTCCAGACCCAGCAGGATCATGCTGTTGAAATACTCATCATTTGCGCGGTCGGTGACAATAATGCCGGTGAGCAATCGGGTGTTATGCGCCTGTAATTTTTGCGTGATCGAATTCAGTAATGGTTGTACATCTTCGGAGCGCGCCGGGATCGCGACTTCGGGCCACACCACCAGATCACTGTCGAGCAGGGGTTGACTGCTTTGCCAATAGGTATTGATAATCTGATTGCGTAATTCTCGTCGCCACTTTTTATCTTGCGGGATATTACCTTGCACCATCGCGATATCGAGCGGCTCTCCTGCAGGCTGTGTCCACTGTACCGATTGCAGCAGATAACCGGCGACACCGATCAGGGCGATGATGCCAAGCAGACGATAGTCTCGTTGCTGCTTGAAACGCACCAGCAGCAGCGAAATCCAGATCGATATACTGCCCACGCCATAGACGCCGATCAGCGGCGCGAATCCGGCCAGTGGTGAATCAACATGCGCGTACCCGATACTGAGCCACGGGAAACCGGTCAGCACCCAGCCTTTCATCCATTCCATGCTGAACCACAGCAACGGCAATGACCACAGTGCCAGCTGCGAGGCCGAGCTGTCGAGCAGTTGGCGATAGAGATACAGGGTGGCGGCGATAAACAACGACAGCGTGGCTACCATCAATACAGTCAGACCACCGGCCACCAGTGGCGGCGCGTGGCCAAACACATGCAGGCTGTTATAGATCCAGTAAACGCCACAACCGAAGTAACCCAGCCCCCAGACAAAGCCCAGCCAGCCGGCCTGTCGCCGGTCGGGCATGAAACCGAGCTGGAAAATGAGTAGCGCCGGGGACAGAATCGCAACCGGCCAGAACGGGAAGGGTGCGAAAGCCAGCGCCATGCTGGCACCGGTTAACAGCGCGATCAAACGGTGCAGCCACATCGTTCAGTCGTCTGCTGCTACGGCAGCCTGATTACGATTATCGATCAATTGATACAGGTGCACTTGCCGGCGGTCGGCACTGAGTACGCGAAAGGTCAACTGATCGAGTTCGAAGCTTTCGCCGCGTTCCGGCAGATGGCCGATTTGTGCCAGCAGGTATCCGCCGATGGTTTCGACATCGTCGCTGTGAAACGCCGTGTGGAAGTAATCATTGAATTCATCCAGCGGGGTCAATGCCCGCACCGAATAACGATGCGCGCCATGCGGACGAATATCGACTTCTTCTTCGTCATCATGCTCATCGTCGATATCACCGACGATTTGCTCGAGCACATCTTCGATCGTCACCAACCCGGAAACGCCACCGTATTCATCGACGATCATCGCCATATGACTGTGATTGTTGCGGAATTCCTTGAGCAGGACGCTTAGCCGCTTGCTTTCGGGAATAAAGGTCGCTGGCCGGATATAGTCATTGATTTCAAAGCGACTGTCGTCATGCAGTGAGCGTTGCAGCAAGTCTTTGGCCAACAGGATGCCGACGATGTCATCCTTGTCGTCATCGATCACCGGAAAGCGGGAATGGCCAGATTCGGTGATTTTTTCGATGATTTGCTCGAAGCTGTCTTCGTGGTCAAGCACAGTCATGCGGCCTCGAGGAATCATGATATCGCGTACCTGCATATTGGAAACCTGCAGTACGCCTTCGATCATGAATAGTTCATCGCTGCCGATGATCTGGTGGTTATGGAAATCTCGGAGCAACTCGATCAATTGCTGCTGGTTTTGGGGGTCTCCGGATATCGCGCTCATCAAGCGCTCTACCAACCCCCTGGTCGATCCACTGCTATCGGCATCCGCCATTACTTTTCTCAAACTTGAAAGGACGGACAAGTTTGAACCAGCGTTGGTAGAATTTCAATTCTTTAGGTGAATCTGGATCAATAAGCAGCCAGATAAACAGGGCGAAATCGAGACAATCAGCGGGATGAGTAAGGGTTTTCAAACCCCAGTCGCGAAAGTATCCCGATTTCCAGGTTTTCCATTTGCCGGGCTTGCGACTCTTCGATGTGGTCTAAGCCCTGCAGGTGCAGCATGCCGTGAACAACCATATGCGCCCAGTGCGCCTCTGCGGTTTTGTGTTGCGCCTGCGCTTCGCGCTCGACTACCGGTGCGCAAATAACCAGATCGCCGAGCACGGCATAGTCGAGATACTCGCAGTCTTCCGCCACAAATGACAACACGTTGGTGGAGCTGTCTTTGCCGCGATAGCTATGGTTGAGTTGCCGGCTTTCGGCCTCGTCGACCACACGGATGGTTTGCTCCAGGCTGTCATAATCCTGTTGCAGTGCAGCCTGAACCCAGCGTTTTAGCAAGCCGATATCCGGCACCGTCGGCAGACGCAAATCGTTTTGCAGATCAATCCGAATGTTTTTGCTCATGCGCTTCGTAAGCCTGAACGATATTTTGCACCAGTGGATGACGCACTACATCCTTGGCCGAGAAATAACTGAAGCCAACCCCTTCGACACCTTCCAGAATCGACAGCGCTTGCTTCAACCCGGACGCCTGATGACCGGGCAAATCGGTTTGAGTGATATCGCCGGTGATGACAGCGCGTGAACCGAAACCGACCCGGGTCAGAAACATCTTCATTTGCTGCGGCGTGGTGTTTTGAGCCTCATCGAGAATAACGAAGGCGTGATTCAGGGTGCGCCCGCGCATGTAGGCGAGCGGAGCGACCTCGATCACATGGCGCGAAATCAGCTTTTCGACCTTGTCGAAGCCAAGCATTTCATACAGTGCGTCATACACCGGACGCAGATAGGGATCGACCTTCTGTGTCAGATCACCGGGCAGAAAGCCCAGTTTTTCTCCGGCTTCGACCGCCGGGCGCGTCAACACTAGACGAGATACCTGTTCCTGTTCCAGCGCTTCGACCGCGCGCGCGACCGCCAGATAGGTTTTACCGGTACCGGCCGGGCCGACACCGAAATTAACATCATATTGCTCGATGGCTTTCAGGTAATCATTCTGATGGCGGGATTTGGGTTTGATTTGCGCCTTTCGCAGCTTGACGATCTGCCCTAGTTCTTCCGCCTGCTGGCCATTCTTGTGCATCATCAGAATTTCGGCCACCTTGCGCTCGCTCAAGTCCCTAGCCTGCGCATGCTGCAGAAAACTGTGCAGACAACCGATCGCCTGATGCTGGTTGGCAGCCTGGCCGCTGACGCGGATTTCACTGCCCTGCTGTCGGCACTGGACTTCGAACCAGCTTTCCACCTGATGGATATTCTTTTGCAACCGGCCAAAAAATGCAGCCTGTTGATCGGCATCGAGGGAAGCGATGTCGACCTTTTGCTCGGCTTCTGGAGATTTCTGCATACCGGTGCGTTGGCGACTGAATTATTCGGTGGTTTCGGTAGCCTGTTGCGGCGTTTCGGGTAACTTCTTGAACAAGGCTACCAGCGTAGCAAGCATCAAGGCGACAAACCCGGCCAATATGGCAAACAGCAAGAGTTTCTTGGCCCTTGAAATCAGATCGCTATCGGTCAGCAAGTCATTGCTGGTGATACTGTATAAACTGGCGGTATTCCCCAACACCTGCTGGTTTCTGGCCGCCAGTAATTCCTTGTATTCTTCAACCAGCGTTTCGAAATTTTGTCGGGCCATACCGATATCCTCGATCACATCCTGACGCACATCTTCCGGTGTATTGTCGGCACTGGCGACCAGTCGTTTTTCGGCACGCTGGAATTTGATGATACTGCCCTTGATATCCTCGATATCCTGTAACACCTCCAGTCTTTGCTTGAGCAATTCCTGTTTGAATGCCTGATCATTCTTGTCTTCAATCAGCGCGGTAAACTTGTCCAGAAAGGTTGCATCAAACTGGGCAAAGCCGCCATTGGCGCCGGCCTGGGACGCACTTTTGGAGTCCAGCGTACCGCCACTGTATTGATTGATGATTTGCTCGTAGTTCAGCGCTTTTCTTTCCAGCACCTCTTTTTTGTCTTCAAAGTTTTGAATCGTGTTACGCAGGTAAATCAGGGCTTTGTTGGCATCCCGGGTGATGCCGAGATTGGTAACGGTGGAAAACAGTGGCTCCACCTCGAATGACACAAGATTATTCAACTGGACCTGTATATCATAACCGGATTTACCGCTTTTCGGGTTGCGTACCAGACCGCCGATTTCATCGCCGATCAATATTTCCAGTGCGCTACTCAGATATTTCGCGCTTTCTTTCAGGTATTCAAGCGTTTGCAGATATTCAAAGCGTTTCACCAGTCCACCCTGGTAAAAATCGGCACCCGCCACCTTGAGGTCGAGCACACCCAGCTCCTCGATCGACACCCGGGACCATACTCGAGGAATATCGGTCAGCACCTTTTGCACCAGCAATTCATCCAGCCCGCCCAGACTGGTTTCGATCAATGAAAGTCGGGCGAAGCGAGACTGGGCCGCGCTGATTTCATCCAGATAAGCTTTTTCCAGCGATTCGATCTCAGGCCGGGTCAGTTTCTTGTTGGCCAGCAATCCCTGATATTTTTTCTTGATAAATTCGGCATTTTCAGCATACGGGTTGATCGCAATCGCATCGATAAAATCATCCATATCGACCCCGTGTTCATCGAGTTTGTTACGATGATAAACTTCGGACAAGACCTTTGCCGAGACGATATCGTTATAGGAAAATTGTTGCCCGGCCGGGTACAACCCCTTTTCGGCATTGGGAAAATTGAATTGCAGAATCTCGGAATACCGACGTTGCGGTGGATCCACCAACATGGTGGCAGCCATGATGCCGGTAGAAACGACCACGGCAATAAACACCCAAATGAGAATAAACTTTCGGCGCAGCCAGATCTTGTTGAACAATTCGCTGACATCGATTTCATCATCGGCCTCGGGGTAAGACTGGTAAATCACCTGAGGGGGCAGATTGGCTTGTTTATTCATAATACTCCTGGATCGAAAATGCGGTTGTCATGAGTTTTAGTGGGCCGCAGTATATATCAGCGAGACGGGTCAATGTAGTGATTCGGCGCGCATTAACCGCCCGCGTAAAGAATTATTGAGTGCTTCTGTGATTTCGACTTCGGCAAATTGCCCGATCAAGTCATCCGGACCGGTAAAATTGACCACGCGATTGTTTTCCGTGCGCCCGGACAATACCGTATCATCCTTGCGCGAAAAGCCTTCGACCAAAATTTTTTGCGTGGTGCCAACCATCTTGCGGGAAATCTCGGCTGCTAATTGCAAAATACGCGATTGCAGTATCGACAACCGCTGTTTCTTGGTGGCCTCTGCCACATCATCCGGCATGAAAGCGGCTGGCGTGCCGGGTCGCTGGCTGTAGACAAAACTGAAGGATGTGTCGAAGCCGATGTCTTCGACCAGCTTCATCGTGGCCATGAAATCAGCCTCGGTTTCACCGGGAAAACCGATAATGAAATCGGAGGAAATACTGATACCCGGTCGGATTTTCTGCAACTGCCGGATCTTGTGCTTGTATTCCAGCGCAGTGTGACCGCGCTTCATCTGCATCAGAATCCGGTCCGAACCGCTTTGCACCGGCAAGTGGATATGGCTGACCAGCTCCGGCACTTCGGCGTAGGTCTGGATCAACCGATCGGAGAATTCGACCGGATGCGAAGTGGTAAAACGGATACGATCGATACCCTCGATGGCCGAGGCGTAGTGAATCAGCAGTGATAAATCAGCCAGCTCTCCGTCATCCATCTGGCCCCGATAAGCATTCACATTCTGCCCGAGAAAATTGATTTCGCGCACCCCCTGTGCCGCCAGTGATGCCACTTCGGCCACGACATCATCCAGCGGCCGACTGATTTCTTCACCGCGGGTATAGGGCACAACGCAAAAGGTGCAGTATTTGCTGCAACCTTCCATGATCGAGACAAAGGCTTTGACGCCATCGGATTTCGGCTCGGGCAAATGATCGAATTTCTCGATTTCCGGAAAGCTGACATCGACCACGGCATGCTGGTCCTGACGGACTTCGGCGAGCATCTGAGGCAGGCGGTGCAGGGTTTGCGGACCGAACACCATATCGACAAACGGTGCGCGTTTGCGAATGGCATCGCCTTCCTGACTGGCGACACAACCACCAACACCGATGACCAGCGCCGGATTCTTTTGTTTTAACTGTCGCCAGCGGCCGAGCTGGGAAAACACCTTTTCCTGCGCCTTTTCCCGCACCGAGCAGGTATTCAGCAATAAGATATCAGCGCTGGATTCATCATTAGTCACCTGCAGTTGACACTGCTCTGCCAGCACATCCAGCATCTTGGCTGAATCGTACTCGTTCATCTGACAACCGTGGGTTTTTATAAAGACACTTCCGCTCATGGTTCGCAATATTTCGAAAAGAGGCGAAAAATACACCTGCGACGCGCAATAATCCAGACATTCATCGATTTCGGACGGATTTTCAGACAGAAGTCCGTAAGAGAATGGCGTCTACCATGTAACCGAATTTTCAGTGAGGGTAGTGCAGTCGTCTATTTATGACGCCCGTACTTGTCTTCGAAACGCACAATGTCATCTTCGCCCAGATAGGAGCCGGTCTGAATCTCGATCAATTCCAGCGGCAATTGCCCCGGGTTTTCCAGCGAATGAGTCTGGCCGACATGAATATAGGTGGATTCATTCTCGGTCAGGATCATCTCTTCATCGCCGCGCTGAACCCTGGCGGTACCGGAAACAACGATCCAGTGCTCGGCACGGTGATGATGCATTTGCAGAGATAACTTGGCTCCCGGCTTGACACTGATGCGTTTGACCTTGAAACGCTCACCCTCTTCGATCGAATCGAAGCAGCCCCAGGGTCGATAGACCACCCGATGGAAATTGGACTCTTCACGCTGTTGCAGCTTGAGTTGGTCGACGATTTCCTTGACTTGTTGTGATTTATCTTGGTGGGCCACTAGAATGGCGTCCTTGGTTTCCACCATAATCAAGTCATCTACTCCGACGGCCGCCAGTAAACGGCTTTCGCTCATTGCAAGATTATTACTGGAATCCACCAACATGACATCGCCGTGCACGCTATTGCCGCTTTCATCCTTGTCATTAACTTGCCAAAGCGATGACCAGGAGCCGATATCATTCCAGCCGGCATCCAGCGGCACGACCATAGCGCGGTCGGTTTTCTCCATTACCGCGTAATCAATGGAATCCGAGGGGCATTTCGCAAAGGCTTCCGCGTCGATCCGGACGAAGTCCAGATCACTGCTCAGGTTTTGCATGGCAAGCTGTACGCAATGTGCAATTTCAGGTTGATGCACACTCAGTTCGGACAGGTATTGACCTGACATAAAAAGAAACATGCCGCTATTCCACAGGTATTCTCCCGATTCGAGATAGCTCTGAGCGGTTTGCGCATCGGGTTTTTCGACAAACTCTGTCACTTCGAAAACCTGAGCCGATGGCAAGGGTTGGTAGCGGATATAGCCATAACCGGCTTCTGCCTTGTCCGGAACAATCCCGAAAGTCACCAATGCACCCTTGCTGGCCACAGCAACGGCTTTCTCGATAGATTGATGGAAGGCTTGCTGGTCCAGAATAATATGATCAGCAGCCAGAACCAACAGCATCGAATCCTGCTTGCCCTGCTGCTGACAGTACTGTGCCGCCAAAGCGATCGCTGGTGCGGTATTTTTGCCTTCAGGCTCGAGAATTATCACCGGACTTTCAATATCGATCTGGCGTAATTGTTCGGCCACGATAAAACGGTGCTCTTCATTACAGACGACAATTGGGTGATCCAGATCCAGACCATCCAGCCGCGTGACGGTTTCCTGCAGCATCGTCAATTCGGCATGCAGATTGATAAATTGTTTGGGATACATTTTTCGCGATAACGGCCACAAACGTGTGCCGGATCCACCCGAGAGGATGACTGGTATAATTTTCATAGTGAATTTTCCGCAATAAGAAAGGATTACGCTAGCAGACGAAGGGATTAATTAAAGTGATTGATTTCCCAGTTCCAGGCATGTTCGACGATTCGAGCCAGATCATCGAATTGCGGCTTCCAGCCCAGTTCTTTCCGTGCCAATTTGGCATCAGCCACCAGTATGGCGGGATCACCGGGACGCCGGGGAGCTTCGGTTACTGCGAAGTCCTTATCTGAAATTTTTCTGACCACATCGATCACTTGCAGCACCGAGAAGCCATTGCCATTCCCGAGATTATATCGCTTGCTGCCGCTCCCATTTACCAGCTTGTCCAGTGCCAGCAAATGCGCACTGCACAAATCCACGATATGAATGTAGTCGCGCACGCATGAGCCATCACTCGTGGCGTAATCCTGCCCGAATACACTGATCGTTTCACGCCGACCAGAGGCGGCTTGTAAAATCAGTGGGATCAGGTGAGTTTCGGGGTTGTGCCGCTCGCCGAGTTCACCACCCGGATCCGCACCGGCGGCATTGAAATAGCGCAGGCATACTGATTGCAGACCATGCGCCCGCTCGAAGTCTTCCAGCGCCTGCTCAACCATCAGCTTGCTGCGACCATAGGGGTTGATCGGCTGCTTCGGGTGATTTTCATCAATCGGAGTATATTCCGGTTCACCAAATATGGCCGCCGTCGAAGAAAAGATAAAATTCGACACACCATGTCGCACCATGGCTTGCAGCAAGTTGATGGTATTGGAAAAATTATTTTCGTAATACTTTCCCGGCTTTTCCACCGATTCGCCCACTTCAATGTAAGATGCGAAATGCATCACCGCGTCGAAGCGGTTTTCTGTCATCAATCGATCAAGCAGGGTGGAGTCCGCAATATCGCCCTGCACAAATCGGCCATATTTGACGGCATCCCGATAACCAGTCGAAAGGTTATCCAGCGTTGTTACCTGATGCCGTGCCTGAACCAGCATCTTCACCATGTGTGAACCGATGTAGCCGGCCCCTCCTACCACAAGCAATTCCATAATGTTTCCTGTTTTAGACTCAGGCCGCGATTATGGACGAATACTGTCGCGATGAAAATCGGCAGTTTTACCCTGGCATCCTGCGCTAGAATATTATCCCGCGATGGATGGTCGATTCCGCTTCGAACGAAAGACAGCTAAACCCACACTTCCGGCCAGCATCAATAAAATTCCGGCGGGTTCTGCAACTGTTGCCGTGGATGAAGGTGCTGGCAGAGTCACCGGCAAAGTGGCCAGTTGTAAGCCATCCAGATAAAACTCTTCGCTGGTGCCGCCCTTACCGGTCAATAATCTCGCATGGAAAAACTGCAAACTGTCAAAAGGCTGGTCAGACACAAAGCCGAGAAAGGGAATGCTCGCCTTGCTCTCATTCAGCAGATCCGACAATATCCAGTGTTCGGCCCCAATGCCGATCGCGATTTCCGACAGATTGAGGTTATGCGGAGTCGAGACCGAATCATTCTGCAAGCCGGTTAATGCAAGGCCGGACATGGCACCGAAACTGAATTCAACCGCCAGTTGATCTGTACCGGATGAGTCGACTTCTGCCTGAAAATAACCTTTTCCGCTCAAACCCGTTGGGCCGGGATCCCCTTTTCCACCCTGCACAGCCACTGAGATATCACCGATGAGATGCCCGCTGGAATTCTCGGGCAGCTTTTCGAGCGATCCTTCGAAATCATTCACACTGATCTTTGCGCCAGGCAAGGCAGATCGCCAATCGCTTTCATTGAAAAAAGGAAGAATTGATGCTTGAGCAGCAATAGACTGGAATAGAATGACAAATAGAAACGGCTTGAAAATAGCCATGACAACCTCCTTGTTGTTGTTGAATATTCCTGATCTACGGTTATACCTGTATTTTTGAGGGAATGCAAATCCGAACGGGACCTCATTTCGTGCTCGTCAAAAATTTGCCGCCCGCTGTTGGTGTCTTTGGCTTATCGTAGGATCAGACCTACAAAAATTGTCAGCAAATTCCTACAAAACCTGTCGATATATTCCATAGTTTTTTGCTCTGGCACTCTATAGGATTTATTCGTAGCTCGAACGGAGTCGGGCCAAGGGACGACACAAAAGGACTTCGTGTTTGAGGCAGGAGCCAGCAGGAAAGCAAAAGGCTGTATCTTAACCCCGTATCCAGGATGGAAACGGGGTTTTTTAATGAGTTGAATCAAGGAATATCCCTTGGAATTCTAACCCACCATAAATAATCAAGAAACTCAAAGAGCTAAAAGCAGAACAGGAATACATTCGCTCATCCCTGGTTAGTGCCAACAAGTCACATCCGTGTAACTTATTGATTTGTATGGTGCCGGCACCACGAATCGAACGCGGGACCTACTGATTACAAGTCAGTTGCTCTACCAGCTGAGCTATACCGGCATTTGAAGCCCGATCTGGACAGACCATGCTTGAAACGAGGGGCGATTTTAGAGGGTTTAATTTCAGTTATCAAGCCAATCCGGAAATTTACAGCGCGCAGGGTCGGGAAATTCTAGAGATGCCTTTTTGCTGCTTGAGCTGGTCGATAAAACGGGTCAGACTTTCGTTTTCCGATTCACTGTAGTCGAGCCAATAAATCGTCCGGTTGCGATAACGTGCCTCGGTTTTCACATCGTATCCGAAACGGGCGATACTTTGCTGCCGCCGCAATGCATTCTTTTTCAGCCCGAAAACCCCCAGTGACAAAATATTCTTTTTGCCCGGCTCATTGACAATGATGTAATCTCGCACACCTTCTGTCGCGAGTGTTTCAGCCGTCTTGACCGCTGCTTCGCGGGTGTCATGCTGATCGATATAAACCATCATCCCCATGTATTCTTTTTCCTTGCTCGCCCGGGAACTGATCTCAATCTTATTCTGGCGAAATTTGAGCGCGACTTCCTGTGCATCCTGCTGTTTTTTGAATGGCCCGAGCGTATAGCAGAGACGGCTTGGTGTAGCCGTTGCGGCCGGGGCCTCAGAGTGCCCGGCTTCTGCCGATTCGACCGTCTGGGTGAGCACATGCGCATCTCCCTCATTGAGTAGTTGCAGGGTTTTCGCCGCCACCGGTAACCGCGGTTTTTGCAGCTGCGGATGATAGGGGTACAGCCACTGCACCAGTAGAAAAATGATATTACTCAGCAGCAGTAAAAAAAAGATGGCTCTCATGTCATCGACAGGGTCATACAGTAGCAAGGATGCCGACGCATTATCGCAGAGCTTCGATTTGTTTCAACATTCCCTTGAATATCAGATCCGGCACAATCTGATACGGCGTATCAATCGCTGAAGCAACCTGCTCGGCATCCTGGCCGGTCAGCAAGATATCAGGCGGATTCTTCAATAGCGGGCGCCATTGATGCAGTAGTTGACGGATAACTTCAGCACTGGCCGGGAATGCATCGGGTCGCAAACACTCCTGGGTCGAACGACCTGGCGGGCTGTCATCAGATTTCGCCAGCGAGGAAATATCGATGTGCGGAAACAAACCCTGAAACTGTTCCTCGCTACCCTCGAAGCCGGGCAGAATCGCTCCGCCCAGATGATCACCGCCGGTGGTGAGTAAATCGATCGTAATCGCACTACCGGCATCGACAATCATTGCATCATTCATTGTGACCGAAGATGCCCCGAGCAAGGCCAGCCAGCGATCGACGCCCAATTGCTGTTTGTGCCTGTAGCCGTTTTGAATTTTTCCAAGCTGGTCCAACGTTTCGAGAAGGTGCAGGCGACCGCTGGTGACTTGTTGCAGGACCTGGCGGATTCGCTGCTGCACTTCGACTGGCGCCACCGATGCCAGAAAAATATCCAGCTCGGGCAAGGTAGAAAGATAAGACCGAAAATCGGACCAACTATTTTCCTGAAACTGATTGAAGCGCACATCTTGAGTTGTGCCGGACTGTAACCATCGGCATTTGATGCTGCTGTTACCACTATCAATCAGCAGCATACGTTTTCTCACCAGCCGGTCGAAGCGATACTTCAGCCGCACTGAAACTGGAAGATCCATGCCGGCCATACAACAGCATTTGTCCGTCGGCTTGAATGCCGCCATAGCGACCGAGCAGAGTTTCCTTTTGCGTGGACACTTGCACCTCCCGGCCCTGCAGCTGGTCCAGCGCTGCATAGTCGGTTAACAACCGCTCCGGGCTGTTGGCATCGAACAGAAGAGCATCCGATATCACACCGGCAATTATTGCAACAAGCAAATCTTCTCGCTGCGGCACCTTTTCAGAAAGCTGGGCAAGACTGACCGCCGGTTGATCAATCGATGTCAACTCGAGTTGCACCAGACTGACATTCAACCCGAAGCCGATGGTGAGAAAAAAACTATTGTTCGACAAGGGGCGTGACTCGATCAAAATGCCCCCGAGTTTTTGCTTACCTACGACCAGATCATTCGGCCACTTCAACCGGACTTGCGAATAGCCAGCCTGATGCAATGCAGCCGCCAGGCTGACACCAACCTGCAACGGCAGCAAGCCAGCAGAATCGCCCGGTAACTGCTTTACCAGACCGACCGAGCAATAGATGTTTTCGCCTCGCGGCGACAACCAGTTTTTACCCCGGCGACCCCTTCCGGCTGTTTGTTCCTCCGCGATAAAAACCGATTTGTGAGTAGCTTGACGCTGGCACAGCTGATTGGTCGAAGGGCAGCTTTGATGGATTTGCAAATCGCCCAACGGTTCACCGAGTGCGTTTTCTATTCTTTGTTGCAGCCGCTCTTTGAGGATGGATGTCATGCGCCCTGCATCCAATTTTGTAGAGCGGGGTGGTTTTCATCTTGTACCGAGAGCACTGCGGTATCGGCCACCGCGGCCTGCAGAGCAACCTCGAGCCGCATCAATTCATCGCGTCTAAAGACATCCAGACGGATGGTTTCTCCAGCCGGCGTATGGCAAAAGATGTTTTTCAAGTGTTCCCGGGATGCCCTCAAACCCTGAATCGCGATGATTTCGTCGCCAGCTGACAAACCGGCTTGCTGCGCCGCTTCACCTTCTCGCGTGGCCATTACCTGAACTCCGGAATCGGAAGGCTTCAAGACTGCGCCAATGCTGCTTTGCGGCAGGTTTTCGGCTGTTTTTCCACCCGTGTCCTGATCATCGGCAGCAATACGAAAATGCAGTTCGATGCCTATCTGTGACAGCATTTCAGCCAGCGGTAATTCCTCCGTCCCATTGATCATCGGGTCGAGAAAACCCGACAAGTCTTCACCGGCCAGCCCACTAATCAACTGCTGAATTTCGTTTTCTTCGACGCCTGCGCCCGTTTCCTTCCACTGTTGCCATAACCGGCGCATTAAATCATCAAGAGACTTCTTATTGCCGCTGAGCTTGCGTAACTTCATATCGATACACAACGCGATCAGGGCGCCCTTGGCATAATAACTGACGATGGCGTTCAAAGCGTTTTCATCCTGCTTGTAGAATTTGGTCCAGGCATTAAAACTCGACTGCGCTACCGATTGACGCTTTCGGCCAATATTACGCTGCACTCGGGTAATGGTCTGGCTAAACAATTCGAGATATTGTGCCAGAGTAATCCGTCCACTTCTCAGCAATCCCAGATCATCATAGTAGGAAGTGATACCCTCGAACGCCCACAGAAGCGGTGTGTAAACCTCGCGTGATAAATCAGGCGCATCGAAAACTGCGGGTCTGATGCGTTTGACATTCCAGCTGTGAAAATATTCATGGCTGCACAGACCGAGAAAACGGCGGTAGCCGTCAGACTGCTCACGCTGTCCCGGTCGGAGTAAATCATCGCGCGTGCACAATAAACTGGTACTGCTGCGATGTTCCAGACCGCCGTAGCCTTCACCGACCACCATCACCAGAAACAGGTAGCGTGGCATCGGTGGCTTGTCGTCGAAAAGACGAATATGTTGCTCGCAAATCGCGGTTAAATCCTGCTGCATGCCTTTACAGTCGCAGTCAAAGCGGCCGGTCAACACAACCTGATGCGGGATGCCGCCGGCGATGAAATCAAAACAGGTGAAATCACCCATTTCGACCGGATGATCGATCAGCTCGGCATAGTCTTGCGCGCTGAAGTCACCGAATTCAAGATCATTGCCACTGATGCGCGTCAACGTAGTTGCCAGTCTCCAGCTTTTGGCCGCTTCGGTCTGCGGCCGCTTTATCGTGACTTCACAGGGTTGATGCCCCTGCCCGACCACCTCGAGAAACACGCTGGTTCCATTGAAAAACCCATGTGTCTGATCGAGATGCGCGCTGCGGACGGAAAGGTCCCATGCATACACCCGGTAATGGATGGTGATCTCTGTAGTTACGGGAGCAAGCCGCCAGCTCGATTTATCGAGCTGGCGCAGCTCAACAGGCAGGCCTTCACTCTGCGCTTCGATATCGACAATATTACGCGCGAAATCGCGGATCATGTAACTGCCCGGAATCCATGCCGGCAAGCGCACAACCTGCCCGTCCGGGTCCGAATGCGGAATGTGCAAACAGATATCGAAATAATGGCCAGCCGGGTTGCGGCTACTGATCTGGTAACGGTTCATCAGGGCAGGTTTTCCTCAATAAAGGTGTCAAAGTCACTTGCATGAATGATTTGTGTACCATCGCAATTGAATTGCAGACGCACGACCGATTGAACGGTGGAGATGGAAAAATTTCGCAAGTAGTATTCCGGCAGATTGCGCAACAGCTTCAAGTGGTCGAGTACCTTTTGCACTTCTTTTTCCGCCATCGGTTGCCAGTCCTGATGCCGATTCGAAGTCAGCCGCTGCCAGTGCGCCGGCATGAATTTATACAGATCCGACTTGATCAGGGCGGCATACAACTGACGCATGACGCGAGTTTTTTCGGCATAGGGAATAAGTGGAAAATGCCGATCGACGTATTCTTTCGACACCAGGGACCTGGCATCATGGATTTCTTCGCGCAGCGGATCAAAAATCGAACAGGTGCGAATCTCGCTGTTATTGAAACCGATAAAAAGGCGGAAAATGCCGCGTCGTAACAACATGTCATCAAATACCGGCTCAATCTCGTTGAACAGACGGTCGATATCGCTTTCATAGCGACAACGATCCATCGCCGTTTCGCGCAGCGATGGATCGCCCTTGATGCCGATTTGCAACTGTGTCGAATCCATCCCGACGGCAGAAACAATATTCTCTTTCAGTACCAGTTGTTCCAGATCGATATTATCCAGATGAATGTCTTTCACCGCGCCTGATTGCCTCTTCGACTTCTTGTCATCGTATTGTCATGGTTGTTTGCATAATGAGTGTCACTACTAAAAATCAGAGAGACCAGAAATGAACCCGTATCAAGAATATATCCAGATGACCGAGCGCTATCTTGAATCCTGTGAAGATGAATTGAGCACGGACGAACTGGAAAGCATCATTGAATTATATCAGGATTTGAACGATGAAATAGGGCGCCAGCAGTATCTGATGGATTTGTATCACTGAAAGTCCGCCCTGCTTTTTCCGGACTTTCGGGTTGACCTGACCCGGACTTCATTTCCCATCCCTGCTTACCCTTATCAAACCGATTCGGATGGATTCGCAACGCGGATAAATCCTTTCGTTTCAACCCGCCAAAGCCGGTTATTTTTTCTGGTGTCTTTGCGGCTTGCTGGCCTTGAAAAATTCGACACCCTGCCCCGCCTTGCCCTGTGAGGTTCCGGTTGTGCTGGCCACATACTGACTGCCGCTACGTTGTTCCTGCTCCACTTGCTGACTTTTTTGATGCAGCTCGCTCTGGTAGGGCAGCCGGTAAACCCGCGGCGGCGACAACCGGTCCGCTTGCTCGCGTACCCACCAGTACATTACGCCAGCATCGCCGGTTTGCGGGTCGGGTTCGCGCACATCGCTGGCGATAAGTACGAATTTCTCTGGTAAAGCATCGTCACTCGGCCAGCCGGTGTATTGTTGCAGGGATTCATATTGCAGCAGATAAAAACCGCTCGACAACAGCACCGCCAGAAATTTCCAGCCCGTTTTGATGTGACTGTCGAGCAAGAGCACCAGCAACACTGCCAGCACCAGTATGAATCCGGCGGTCAATCCGAAAATGGCGGCGCTCAATTCAACACCTCGAGTCCGTAATTGGTAAATTTTTTGGGCAAGTGGTTGATACTATCCACTTCGCCACTGGCATCCAGCCGAAAGCGCAACACGGTTTTCTCATCGTCCTCTTTTTGCAGGGTGAGCTTATCTACATACACCACCTTGAGTGAGGGATTGACCTTTTCGATTTTTACCGTGGCCTTAACCGGTTTGCCCGTGACACTTTTATAATATTGCAGATTAACGATATATTCACCCGATACGATGCCGCGGATGGTGACGACCTCCTGATTGATCGGGTACACGGTTTCCACCCCGTTGATCATTACCGTGTCATTCAAATTGCCCTGATCGTCGCGATCCAGATGCAACCAGCCAACATTACTATTGCGATAAGACAGCAGATTTCCGCCCGGGTCCTGCACCCAAATGTCGAGATCGTCCGGCTGGTCATCCGGCCAGGTTACAGTAATGATATATTCGGCCTTGAAGTTGACATTGCCGAGACTGGCGATCGGGTTCATGAAAATGATCGAGATAAAAAACAGCAGGCTGAAACCCAATAGTGTGTTGAACAGTAAATCGGTAAACGGGTCGGATAACTGTCGATTGCGGATCATGGCTGGATTGGATCGCGGCTGATGATTTCGCGAATATCATTGAGTAAATGATCGACAGACCAATCCAGCAGATTGAACTTCAGATTCAGCAGGATACCGCTCAACATGCCCACCAGCGTGGTGTACAGAGCCACTTTCATACCGCTGCTCATTTCTGCCAACAAGGATTGCATCACGGTGATATCGATACTGTTCAGGTCATTGAGTGAACCGAGCATAAAAATGAAACCGATTACCGTACCCAGCAGCCCGAGCTTGAGCATCATGTCGGCCACGATAAAGCCAAAGGCATAACCGCTGCGCAGCCGGTTATCCAACACCTCGAGCAAGCTCAGGCGTTTTTCCTGCTCGTCCACACGTGTCATATCCTGAAAAAAACCTCGGATCAATGGCGATGCGGCCTGACCAGGCTGCGCCAGATCCAGATAGCGCTGGCTGGTGTGATACGCAATGCCGAGAAACCAAAGCGTCGCCAGCACATAGATCAACAGAATCAGTAGCGAAACCCGGCTGACATCCACCTGTAGCAAGTGTCCGATCCAGCCCTGCTGCCACAGCCAATAACCGATAAACAGTTCGATTCCACTGACGATCAGTGCAAACAGAATCAAGCCGTGATGTGAACTCAATCGTCGCCTCATGGTTTCGTTTGGGTTTCCGTCTGAGTTGTCGTTTTACTTGCTTTTTGTTCCACCGCTTGCTGACTAGCCAGCAAGATCGCGGTCGCATAGTAATAAGGCGTATCGAGTACATCCCGGGTCAGCCGGGTGATCAATTGACGCGCCTGCTCGCGTAGCTTGTCATCGGCTTGGGGCATCGCCAGCACGGTTTGCAGCAGCAAGCTGTCGGGCGCTTGCAACACCGCATCCTGAATCATCAAGGCTCCCTTGTCGCCGGGAATCAGGCTGGCATTGTTTTGAAACCAGCGCTGCTCGCGGAAATACCGGGCAAACGCCTGATGCGCCAGTCGCAGCGCCAGTTGTTGCGCCTCGACGTCACCGCTGTGTTCGGCATAACGCTGGAAGGCTCGGGCCAGTTGCGCGTAATCCTCCAGTGTGGTTTCGGCCGATTGATGCTGACCGGCGAAACGAACCACCTGCAGTGCGCCCTGCGCATCCTTGCGGATGAATTGGTCACGCATGTATTGGTATTGCATCTGCATCTGGCTTTTTCGTTGTGGGCTATCATCCACGGCCTGAGCCTTGACCAGCGCGACCAGTGCCAGTGCGTTCCAGCTCACCAGGCGCTTGCGATCGACCGGCATCGGGCTTTTCTTCACACGCTGCAATTTTTGCAGTATCTGCCGGTTCAGCGCAGGATTTTTCGTATCGGCACCGATTCCAACCAGTGGCCGTGGAAGGAAACTGGCCGAGCGGATGTCATCGAGTTTCCAGATGGCTTGCAGATGGGCGTATTCCTTTTCATTTAGCGCCTGCTGCAATTCCTGCTTGCTCCACAGGTAGCCACCGCCCTCGATATTGTTTTCATCGACCGCCGACAGGCTGGCGTTGTATCCACCGTCCGGATCGAGTAAAAACTGTTGCATGAAGTCGAGCGTGCGCAAGCCGATATCGGCATAGCCGCGGCCGGGCCAGACTAGATCGGCGTCCAGATACAGGCTGGCCAACTGGGCATTGTCGTACAGCATCTTTTCATAATGCGGGGTTTGCCAGTCCGGGTCGGTAGCGTAGCGGAAAAACCCGCTATCGATATGACCCATCAAGTGACGACTGGCCATGTTATCCAGCGTCAATTGCAGAAAATGGGTCACATCCGGATCGACTTGCGGATCACTGGCGACCAGTTGCAACAGCGCATTGAGTTGGGGATAGACCGGGAACTTGGTGGTGTCGCCAAAGCCGCCCTGCAGCTCATCGGCGATCGACATGGCTTGTGCAATAAACAGATCCGGAATCTTGCGCCGGTTTTGCTCACTGACGGCGATCAGGCTGGACTGGGTCGCGCTAGATTCGGTCTGCTCGAAATATTCACGCGCGACCCGGGCAATCTCATCGCGTCGTTTCGACCATTCCGTCTGTAGTTGCAGCAGAACCTGCAAGAAATTGTCGCGCGGCAGATAGGTAAAACCGGTTACCGGATATCCATCCGGGGTAATGAATACATTCAAAGGCCAGCCGGCCTGACCACGCACCGCCTCGACAAACTGGATCATGCGTCGGTCGAGCTCGGGCCTCAGTTCCCGGTCCACCTTGACCGCGATGAAGTGCTTGTTGAGAAACGCCCCTACTTCTTTGTCGGCATAGCTCTCACGTTGCATGACGTGGCACCAGTGGCAAGAGAAGTAGCCGATCGAGACGAAGATCAATCTGTTTTCCTGCCGGGCTCGCTGCAGCGCCTGCTTACCCCACGGTTGCCATTGCACAGGATCGCTGGCATGCATGGCCAGATAGGGGGACGGGTTATCCTTCAACTGATTCTCGACGGCCGAGGTAGAAGCACCGAACATTTGCACAATAAAAAACAGGATTATTATTTGCGGCAACGGCGGTATCATTGGTTTTTTTATCATAACGGTCTCCGAGGTTGAACAGTATATGACCGCCATCAGCCAGAAACTATCATTTTTAATCGACCACCAATCCATTCCGGCTAACCAACTGGTTGAGCCTGCGCCTTCGGCTGAACAGCTGGATGCGATCTTGCAAAGTGCCATGAGCGCGCCAGATCATGCCGGATTGCAGCCATTCCGCTTTCTGTTGATTGAAGGCGAAGCCCGCCTGGCATTGTCCGATATTTTTGCCGAGGCTGCAGAAAAGCGCGGTCTCGATCCGGCCGGTATCGACAAGCAGCGGAAAAAACCGATGCGCTCTCCGCTGATCATTATCGTCATCGCACGCATTCAAGAAGCCCCTGCTGTACCGGAGATCGAGCAAATCCTTTGTGCCGGTGCGGCCGCCCAGCATATCCAGCTGGCCTGTCGCAGACTCGGCTATGGCTCGATCTGGCTGACCGGCGACAATAGCTACGACTTGTTTGTCCATCAGTCGCTGGGGCTAGAGATAGAGGAACGGGTCATCGGATTTTTGTATGTAGGCACACCGGACAAACCGGCCACGAAAAAAATTCGTGCCGAGGCCTGCTCTGTGACTCAACGCTGGGATGGCCCGCAAATGACTGAATTTGCGATATAAATACAATTGCGCGGCCGATTCACCCGATCATGCCGGCCAAAAATTTCCGTTGATTTGTAACTGTCAAAGATTTTCTTTCTTGACATATATTAGAATTTAATAATATACTTCTTTGCGCTAGACAAACAAGCGGCCAGTGCTGAAATTATGCTCTGGTTATAAATTTAAAATCAACAAAGGTGACAATCCAATGAAATTAACTACTTTAGTTGCAGCTATTGCTGTTATCACTACTACCTCTGCTTCCGCTTTCTGGGATAACAACGACGGCAACGGTTACGGCACTGGTAACTACTATGGTAACGGCAGCGGCTATGGCAACGGTTACGGGAACTACTACGGTAACGGTCGTGGTAACGGTCGTGGCGCTGGTCGTGGACGTGGTGATGGAGAAGGTTCTTTCGACATGACTTTCAGTGCAAAAGGTCGCGGTAACGCTGACATGGATGCAGATACTGACTGGAATGCAGACGGTTACTCAAACGGTTACGGTTCGGGCAACTACTACGGTAACGGTTATGGCAACGGTTATGGCAACTACTACGGTAACAGCAGCAATGGTTACTACGGTGCGCCTGCTTACGGGTATGCTCCTCAGCAATTCTCTGCGCCTGCGCAGGGTTACGCTCCTCAAGGTATGATGCCTAATCAGGAAATGATGAAGCAAATGCAAGAGCAACGTGCTGCTGCCATGGCTGCCCAAAAGAAAGCCATGGAAGAAGCCAAGGCTCGTTTTGAAGCAGCTCGCGTAGAAGCTCAGAAGCGTTATGCTGCTGACATGGCTGCTGCCAAAGCGGCTGCTGAAGCGAAAGCGGCTCCTGCTGCTCCGGCTGCACCTGCCAAGTAATATCATTACTCTGGTACGTAAAAAAGCCGACCTACAGGTCGGCTTTTTTTTGTCTTGAATAAAATTTCACCTTACAATCTCAGGAATATTTCACCCCCTTTTTATCATCCATTTTGATGAACAGATAAATCGTGAAATCAATTTTAGAAACTGCCAAGTTCGGTTACTATTCACACTTATCTTTTTCCCTGATTGAATCAATGAATACTCCTTCAGAAGACCGTGCCCCTGTCACCAATTTCATTCGCGACATCATCGCCCATGATATTAAATCCGGTAAGCATTCACACATTATTACGCGTTTTCCACCTGAGCCGAATGGCTATCTGCATATCGGCCATGCCAAATCGATCTGCCTGAATTTCGGCGTCGCTCAGGACTTCAATGGAGACTGCAACCTGCGCTTTGACGACACAAACCCGGAGAAAGAAGAGCAGGAATATATCGATTCCATCCGGGAAGATGTTGCCTGGCTGGGGTTTAAATGGAAATCAAACCCATCGGCATCTGATTATTTTGATCAACTGTATGAGTATGCCGTTTCCTTGATCAACAAGGGACTCGCCTATGTTGACAGCCTCTCTCCCGATGAGATGCGGGCACAGCGCGGAACCCTGACTGAACCGGGCACAGAAAGCCCATATCGCAACCGTAGCATCGAAGATAATCTGGATTTTTTCAAACGTATGAAAGCGGGGGAATTTGCCGATGGTGAACATGCCCTGCGAGCCAAAATCGATATGGCATCGCCCAATATCAATCTGCGTGACCCGGTGATTTACCGTATTCGCCATGCGACTCATCATAGCACCGGCGATCTATGGTGCATCTACCCGATGTACGATTTTACCCATTGCCTGTCAGATGCGATAGAAGGCATTACGCATTCACTTTGCACGCTGGAATTTGAAGATCACCGCCCACTGTACGACTGGTTTCTCGACCAGTTGGATACGCCCTGCCATCCTCGCCAGATTGAGTTCGCACGCCTGCAACTGAAGTACACACTCACCAGTAAAAGAAAACTCAACCAACTGGTTCAGGAAGGCATCGTCGATGGTTGGGATGACCCCAGAATGCCAACCATCTCCGGCATGCGTCGTCGAGGCTTTACACCGGAATCGATTCGAAATTTTAGCGACATCATTGGTGTAACCAAGAAAGACAGCATGATAGAGATGGGCGTACTGGAAAATTGTCTGCGTGAAGACCTGAATGTTCGAGCACAGCGGCGCATGGCTGTACTCAATCCGCTAAAAATAATCATCGAAAATTACCCGGAAGATCAGGTTGAATACTTTGATGGTAAAAATCACCCGCAATATCCCGATTTTGGTACTCGAAAGATACCATTTAGCCGTGAACTTTACATCGAGCAGGAAGACTTTATGGAAGACGCACCGCGTAAATTTTTTCGCCTTGCGCCTGGTCGAGAAGTCCGCTTGCGCTTTGCTTACTACATAACCTGCCAGCAGGTAATCAAAAATGAAGACGGCTCGATCCGCGAATTGATCTGCAGCTATGATCCGGAATCCAGAGGCGGAAACACGCCTGATGGCCGCAAAGTAAAAGGTACGATCCACTGGGTTAGTGCCGCACATGCGATCGATGCCGAAGTGCGCAGCTATGACCGCTTGTTTAACGTGGTGAATCCAGCCAGGGCTGAGGACGTACATGACACGCTGAACCCGAAATCACTGCAAATTCATCCGAACGGCAAACTGGAACCCGAAATCGAAACTTCAAGACAGCCTTTGGCTTACCAGTTTGAACGACTCGGGTACTTCATCGCTGACAAGCATTCAAGCGCAGAAAAGCCTGTATTCAACCGCACCATGTCATTACGCGACAGCTGGGCAAAGATTGAAAAAGAACAAGACAAAAACTAGTTTTTGCGCGCCTGCCCTTATCCATCGGGCACTTTCGGCAAAATCTCTAGGCAGTCTATTTCGTTTGGCCAAGTGGTTTACCTGGCCGGTCGCCCATAGCAATAACCAGCTTTACCGGCGTTGCCGGGAAAATATTCATCTTTGCTTTTCTGAACTCAATCACGGTGAACAAAACTCCTTGATGGAAAAAGCACTGTGGCACACCAATTGCAATTTTTTTGAACTGGCAGCACTCTGGCACCATCCTGTTGACCAGCTTATGCGATTGGTAAAATCCGAATCCGTCGATGAAAAATTCTTTCAGAGCGACAAGGCCAAAATCGTAATAGCTCCGCATCATGGCAGTTGGGAAATGCTCAATTTGTGGCTTGCCGAAAATGAAACTCTCTTCTCCCTGTACAAGCCAGCTCGTTCATCTGCTATCGACCAGTATGTGCTGCAGAAAAGATCCCGAAACGGTGCAATTCTGGCTCCCTCCACAACCGCCGGTTTACGCCATCTACTTCGCGGCTTGAAGCAAAACCACACCGTAATGATTTTGCCCGATCAACGACCGGCGGACCACACGGCACAAATTGAAGCGCAATTTTTCAATTATCCTGCGATGACATCCCTGCTGATCAAGAAATTGTTATGCAAGGTAGAAGCCGATGTTTTCATAGCATCCATGCAGAGAGACTTCGTTGACCCAGGTTATCACCTGCATCTACAAGCACTTGACTACAACCCGCTGATACAAAGCGACCTGGAATCCGCAAACTATATGAATGCGGCGATTGAGAATCTCGTTCGGCAAGACATCAGTCAGTATCAGTGGTCATACCGTCGTTTCCCGATCCAGTATTATCACGCACTGGAACATGATCGCCGCCACCTGGACGAAAGCAAATTCAACTGAACTTGTTTTTTATTTTGCGCATAAAAAAGCCCCGACAGTATTGACTATCGGGGCTTAGGAATAAATGCCTGGCAATGACCTACTTTCACATGGGGAGGCCCCACACTATCATCGGCGCAGTACCGTTTCACTTCTGAGTTCGGGATGGGATCAGGTGGGTCCAGCACGCTATGGTTGCCAAGCAATTCGGTTGTGACAAATCGACTTGCGTCGCTTCGCCTGAATTTGAAATCTGCCTGACCACATCGCTGCGCTTATGTGGTCAGGCTTCGCCTGACCGGTGCGGCGTTGTGATCTAAAGAAACGTTTCATGTTGTAACTACCAACTGAACACCTTCGAAACTGCTTGGGTGTTATATGGTCAAGCCTCACGGTCAATTAGTACAGGTTAGCTGCACGCATTACTGCGCTTCCACACCCTGCCTATCAACGTCGTAGTCTTCGACGGACCTTCAGAGATCTTACAGATCTAGTGAGAACTGATCTTGGGAGAGGCTTCCCGCTTAGATGCTTTCAGCGGTTATCCCGTCCGAACATAGCTACCCGGCAATGCCACTGGCGTGACAACCGGAACACCAGAGGTTCGTCCACTCCGGTCCTCTCGTACTAGGAGCAGCTTCCCTCAATTCTCAAACGCCCACGGCAGA
>JANTFI010000024.1 GCA_024763505.1 Gammaproteobacteria bacterium | reverse complement strand
GGATACTACTTTCCGGTTTGGCGCAGCATTCGACATCGTCGGATGCTTTCCGTGCACAGTTGACTCCAGGGTTTTGACGGTCGAGCATCGTTACTGCTTGAGTGTATTTCATGATTCCCGATACCAATCCAACCGTCAGGGGGGGTGCAATGCGCATGCAATATCCAGGGTTGCCTGATTCAGGCACAATCCCGGGCAACTGCCGTGTTTGCGACCTCCAAAGGCAGCTTCAGGTACACTTTGCCTTCTTCTACCTTGCAGGAATATGCGTGGGTACATCCTTCATCCGGACCCAGAGCTTCACCGGTAGCGAGGTCTATTTTCCAGTTATGTAACGGGCAAGTCACTGTCGAGCCGTGGACGATCCCTTGTGACAGCGGGCCTTGTTTGTGCGGGCACTGGTCACGAAGGGCGAAAACCTGATCGTGCGAATTGCGGAACAGAGCGATGCGTACAGTTTCGGTTTCGATCACACGTGACCCGAGTACCGGGATGTCTTTCAGTTGTGTTATTTGTATCCAGTCGCTCATGCTATTACCCTGCGATTTTCAAATTGGTGAATTCGTGAGATTCTGCGCCTTGTGCGCGTTCTTTCCACGGGTCAATCTGGGCGAATTTCTGGCTGTACTTGAAGCGATCATAGAGTGCCTTTCTTTGCTCGCTATCTTCCAGAATGGCCTCCTTGACATATTCCAGCCCTACTCGTTCAACCCAGGGGGCAGTTCGTTCCAGATAATGGGCTTCTTCTCTGTATTTCTGGATGAAGGCTCCACAGTATTCCAGTACCTGTTCCTCGGTTTCCACCTTGCACAGCAGGTCGGTTACGCGGACCTTGATTCCGCCGTTGCCGCCGATGTGCAACTCGTAACCCGAGTCGACGCAAACTACGCCAAAATCCTTGATCGTTGCTTCGGCACAGTTGCGTGGGCAACCGGATACTGCCAGCTTGAATTTGTGTGGCATCCATGAACCCCAGGTGAGTTCCTCCAGTTGCACGCCCAGGCCGGTGGAATTCTGAGTGCCGAAACGGCACCAGGTTTTTCCGGCGCAGGTTTTAACGGTTCGCATTGCCTTGCCGTAGGCATGACCGGAAACAAAGCCGGCTTCAGACAGGTCTTTCCACATGGAGGGTAAATCTTCTTTCTTGACACCGAACAGGTCAATGCGCTGGCCACCGGTCACTTTCATCTCGGGGACCTGATATTTCTCACAGGCGTCGGCTATCGCCCTCAAGTCATTCGGCGTGCAAAGACCGCCGAACATACGCGGTACTACCGAGTAAGTGCCATCTTTCTGGATGTTGCCATGCGCACGTTCGTTGATAAAGCGAGATTGGGCGTCATCCTGATACTCTCCCGGCCAGTGGGCGAGCAGATAATAGTTCAAAGCCGGTCGGCAAGCCGCACAACCGTCTTCGGTCTTCCAGTCAAGTGCTTCGCGAACCGCTGGCATGGATTTTTGTGGCTGGTCTCGAATGGCAGTGATGACTTCGTCATGACTGTGTTCGGTACACTTGCACATGGGCTGCTTGCTTGGCTTCTCGTCGTAACCTTCGCCAACCGTGCTGGCCAGAATTGATTCGACCAGTCCGGTGCAGGATCCGCAGGAACTGGAAGCTTTGGTATGGGCGCGAACCTCATCGAGAGTGAACAACCCTTTTTTGACTATGGCATCGATAATCTCGCCTTTACAAACACCGTTGCAGCCACAGATTTCCGCCTCGGGTGGCAGAGCGGCTACCTTCGGGTCACCATGTCCCGCGTCTCCGATATCATGTTGGCCGAACAGGATCGTGGAGCGGAAAGCGCTGATATCAGTACCTTCCCGCATCAACTGGAAGTACCAGGTTCCATCCAGCGTGTCACCGTACAATACCGCACCCTTGATTTTATTATCTTGCAGAACCAGTTTCTTATAGACCCCTTGGGAGGGGTCATTTAATGACAGTACGTCATCACCGTCTTCCTCATTGAATTCGCCGGCCGAAAACAAATCGATGCCGGTAACCTTGAGTTTGGTGGACGTGATCGATCCTTCATAACGACTGGAACCAACCATGGCCAGATGGTTGGCAACGACCTTGGCCTGATCGAATAACGGGGCAACCAGTCCGTAGCAAATATTGCGGTGCTGTACGCATTCGCCAATGGCATAAATGGTTGGGTCGTAGGTTTGCAGGGTGTCATTGACGACAATGCCGCGTTCGCAATACAGACCGGCTTCTTGCGCCAGCTCGATGTTGGGGCGGATGCCCACGGCCATGACGACCAGATCGGCATCGATGTTCGAGCCGTCGGCAAATTTGACACCGTGGACCTTGTCATCGCCGAGAATTTCGGCAGTCTGCGCTTCCATCAGGAATTTCATGCCACGTTCGACCAGCGAAGTTTTCAGCATGGCAGATGCTGTGGTATCGAGCTGGCGTTCCAGCAGACTGTCCATCAGGTGGACCACAGTCACGTCCATGCCCTGCTTCATCAGGCCGTTGGCGGCTTCGAGGCCGAGCAGGCCGCCGCCGATGACGACAGCTTTCTTTGTGTTCTTCGCGAAGTCGATCATCGTTTCGATATCTGCGATATCGCGAAAACCGATCACACCTTGCTTGTCGGCGCCTGGAACCGGAATGATAAAAGGTATCGAGCCGGTGGCGATCAGCAGGCGGTCAAAATTGAAGATTTTGCCGGATTCGGTTTCAACCGATTTGTTGATGCGATTGATTTTACTGGCCTTGTCGCCGGTGATCAGCGTGATATCGTTTTCTTCATACCAGTCGTAACTGTTGAGAATAATGTCATCGATTTCTTTTTCACCGGCCAGCACCGGAGACAGCATGATGCGATTGTAATTGGGGTGCGGCTCTTCGCCGATGACGGTGATGTCATAGAGCTCACGGTCGTACTTGAGTAATTCTTCGATGGCGCGGATGCCGGCCATGCCATTACCGATGAGTACCAGTTTTTGTTTCATGTGAACCTCAGTGATTGATCGAATGCAGAGATAAAAGCACGAATCATGCCAATTGCTAAGTTGTTGATTTCATACCGCAAGGGGGCGTGCCGCTCCATGAAGAGCACTATTTAAGTGCAAGATTTCCAGCTACCCCGAAATTGGCTGCTTAGTGGTGCGTCACTTTGCCAGAAAGAGCTGTGCGCCCAATTCTTGATTGGATAAAAAAATCTTATATTCAAGGATTTATATTATAAATCAAAGCTTTGGCTGAGTTGGTTGGATAATTGCTAGTGAACTGTTTATCCAACTTTTCCGAAACAACAGAGCTGCCTTGTTCGAGATTTAGGTCGTAGCTTGGTAGGGGGTGACTTCCCAGACGGAATATTACCTGAGTTGTCTATTCCAAACCGGTGTGAGTAGATACTTGAATAGTGTTGGTTTTCGTGCTGTTTTCACGGTATCAACTATCGCTGGAGCGGACAGATTGTTATGAATGTCGTTTCGATAAATAAAGATGAGGTGATTTTGCTTCAGGCACCCCCGAATTGGGAGCACTTCTGATTTAGCAAATGATCCATTCAATTTACGGGCGGTATCTTACCGCAGCTTGTGATTAATCGATGTAAATCATGCATTTCTCTTATCAGGTGCAGGCTTCATGATATCCAGACTCAAGGTTTCAATCGGGCAATATTCTGATAGAGGGTCCAAAGAGCATAATGGTGATTTTTTAGCTGCGCTGATTCCGGAGGATGACAGCCTCGAAACCAAAGGGATCAGTTGTGTAATCGCTGATGGCAAGGACAGTTGTGATCTTGCGGCCGAAGCCAGTGAGCAGTGCGTCAAGTCTTTCCTTAACGATTTTTACAGCACACCGGAAACCTGGTCGGTCAAGCATTCTGCTAGCAAGGTGTTAACTGCTATCAACAGTTGGTTTTGGTCGCAGACGAAGAGCGATGTCGCACCCGGCATGGTCACCACTTTCAGTGCGTTGGTGCTGAAGTCCAATACCGCCTATCTTTTTCATGTTGGTGATTCCCGCATTTATCGCCTGCGCGAGGGCGATATTGAATGCCTGACTCAGGATCACCGCATCAATGTCTCGCGCAATGACCATTATCTGAGCCGGGCCATGGGGATCGATCATGTAGTGGATATCGATTTTCGCACTGTTAGCGTACAGGAGGATGATATCTTCCTGATGACTACCGATGGCGTGCACGATTATATATCCGACGGGCAGATCAAGTTGTTGTTACAAGGCGATGACCTCGATGCACAGGCCCGAACCCTGGCCGAAGAGTCCGTCAGGGCGGGAAGCCCCGATAATGTCACCGCGCAACTGGTCAAGGTAACCTCATTGCCATCTCTATGGGTCAATGAAATCTTTTCGCGACTGGCTGAATTGCCCTTACCAGGCAGGCTTGACGCCGGTATGCATTTTGACGGTTATGAAATAATCGAAGTAATGCATGCCAGCAAGGCGTTTCAACTGTACCGGGTGAAAGACAGCGAAAGCGGCGAAGAGATGGTGATGAAAACACCACCGCTCGACTGCGAGGATGAACCGGCCTGTATCGAGCGTTTTTGCCAGCAAGAATGGGTGGGCAAGCGCATCCATAGTCCGCTGGTGGTCAAGGTGCTGGAATCCGCAGGCAAACGCAGATATTTGTATTATGTGATGGAAAAAGTCGAGGGTATGACTTTACGCGAATGGATTGCAAATCATCCCGATCCGGATATCGATGAAGTGATCGAATTGACCGAAAAAATGATTGCCGGTGTGCGCGTGTTTCATCGGATGGATATGATTCATCGTCATCTGAAGCCGGAACATATCATGATCATGCCCGATCAGGGGATCAAGATTATCGATTTCAGTGCGGTCCAGGTTGCTGGGATATCCGAGATCGCAACACCGATCGGGCGCAATGATTTGCACGGGACCATGAATTATACCGCAGCCGAGTATTTACTCGGCATGGCCGAAGACAAGCGTAGCGATCTGTTTTCCATTGCGGTCATGGTTTATGAAATGCTGACCGGCCAATTGCCCTATGGCAATCAGTTTGCGCGTAACGTCAATTGGCGTACCCTGAATAAAATTCAATACCAGTCGGCTATCAGTCATAACCCCGAGATCCCGCTATGGATAGATGGTGCAATCGAGAAAGCCTGCAAGCTGGATATCAAGAAGCGCTATGACACCTTTTCTGAATTTCTGTTCGACCTGAAAAACCCCAATTCCCGTTTCATGCGGCGCCATGTGCCACTGGTGGAAAAAGACCCAGGCCTCCTGTGGAAAACCCTGGCAATGGTTTTCTTTCTCAGTAACCTTGTTTTACTGGTGTTTATTTTTCTGTTCGATGTAAACTGAGTTTTTTCAGCGAAGCAAGATTTTGAAACGTTCCCTGCCAGCTTGCCAGCAATTGCTGGATTCGATATCCAAACGCCGGCATTTCCCGTCTTCTCAAGCTGTGTTTCATCAGGGAGACCCGGCCAACCACATCTTTCAGGTGATCTCTGGCGAAGTGCATTTGTTGCGTGAAGGGGCCGATGGTCAGAAAATTCTGTTGCACCGGGCACAGGCCACGCAGTTTTTTGCCGAGGCCAGTGTTGATGCCCGTGTTTATCATTGCACCGCCCTGTGCATTCTGGATACTGAAGTACTAGCTTTCGAATCGGCCAGACTGCTTTCCCTGATCGAAAACAATGCGCAATTTGCCCGCTTCTGGGTATCACACCTGTCGCGTGAGTTACGCCGCCAGCGCTCCAGTGTTGAGCGGCTAAGTCTGAACTCTGCCGAAAGCCGGTTACTGCATTACCTGATGGCCGAAGGATCACCGCCCGGAGAAATCGATATTCAGGGCACTTTGAGCGATCTGGCGGACATGCTGGGGCTGACCCGGGAGACACTCTATCGCACCCTTTCGCGACTGAAAAAAAGCGGCACAGTGATTCAACAGGGCAGCGTGTTGAAATGGCTGGGTCATTTTTAGCCCGACATAGTCGCTTGCCGGGTTAATAGCCCTATGATCCTGATCATATCGATAGCTGGACGAAAGACGTATCATCGGCCCCCTGACGAGGAGGAATTGCGATGAAAATATTTACCCGATTGTTGATATTTTTATTGGCTTTCAGCACAACGGTACTGGCCAAAGATACCCGCATCAAGGTTGAATTACCGCAGATGATGCGCGAACACATGATGAGTAACATGCGCGGGCACTTGCAGTCGCTGGAAGCGATTACGCGCCATCTTTCGCGCCACGAGTATGATCAGGCGGCCGATGTGGCCGAAAAAACGCTGGGCATGTCTTCGCTGGATACTCACGGCGCCAGCCACCTCGGGAAATTCATGCCGGCAGAGATGGGCCGGATCGGCCAGCAAATGCACCGCGCTGCCAGTCGATTTGCAGTAGCCACACGCGATGCCGAAATTGATGGCGGACTGAACAAGGCCTTTGCTGCGCTGTCGGATGTGATGCAACAATGTCTGGCCTGTCACGCCGCCTACCGGGTTCATTAAACCGGGCCATTCTGAGCCGAGCTTCTGCCAGCGCGCGGATGTCTGGTTCTGTCTTTCAGCGCGATAAACCGCTATGATCCATGCATGAGCAAACCGGATGACGGAACTTCACGCTGATTTATGGATGAAAAGTCCAAGACCAATTACCCGGAAATCAGCCAGCAGGTGATACAACTGATCGAGCACTCGCCGCAAGCGATGATGATTTCGCGCAGCGACGGGGGGTTGCAATATGTCAACGTGGCGATGATGCATCTGCTCGGCTACCCTCCCCGCTACACCAGTCTGGCCGATTTTATCTGGCACCGGCAGAATGATTTGCAACTGTCGAAAACCCTGCGAAAAAAAGTACTCGAACATCCGGATACTCCGGCCGTCGGCACGATCAGTCTGCAAGACAAGGCCGGTATCCGGCTCGACTTGCAGCATAGCTGCAGCGCCTTGACCGGTTCTAACGGCCAGGCCGACGTTTATATTTCCACCCTGATCGCGCAAGACCCGCAAGCCCCCCAGCAAGAACGCCTGCAGTTGTCATCACAGGTATTCGAAGCCAGTAGCGAAGGCATGATGGTGACCGATGAAAACGGCCTGATCATCGATGTTAATCAAGCCTTCAGCCAGATCACCGGCTATGCGCGCGAGCAAGTCTTCGGCCGAAATGCTTCGATGCTATCTTCCGGCCAGCAAGACAAACTGTTTTATCAATTGATGTGGAAACGCTTGCACAGCGAAGGACAGTGGAAGGGAGAAATCTGGAATCAACGCCAGAACGGGGAAGAGTTTCCGGCCCTGTTCAGTATCAATGCAGTGCCGGATGAAAGTGGCCAGACTCGTAAATACATAGCCCTGTTTTCAGACTTGACGCAAACCAAGGCGCGGGAAAAGCAAATCTTTGAAATGGCTTATTACGATTCGATCACCGGCTTGCCCAATCGTGAATTATTCAATGATCGGATGAACCATCTGGTCACGTTGCAAAAAACCCGCCGTCGCGGTCTCGCCCTGATGCTGCTGGATCTCGACGGTTTCAAGGAAGTCAATGACACACTCGGTCACGATTCCGGCGACCAATTGCTGCTGCTGGCCGCCGAACGATTACGCCAATGTGTAACCAAAGCAGATGTAGTGGCACGACTGGGCGGCGACGAATTCACCGTAATTATTCACGACCCGGCTACGGTCGAACAGAAAGCCGGGCGCATATTGCGAGTCTTGTCACAATCCTTTCAATTGGGTAATAACCGCATCGAAATCTCATGCAGTATCGGCATCACGCGGTTTCCGGAGGATGCCGAACAAGTCAGTGACTTGTTGAAAAATGCCGATCAGGCGATGTACCGGGTCAAGCAGCAGGGACGCAATGGCTACCGCTTTTTCGATCAGCAGATGCGTGAGGCGGCTCTTCAGCGCTTGAATGCGATTCAACAATTGCGGGTTGCCATCAAGCAGCAACAATTCGAATTGCGCTACCAGCCGATCGTCGATCTCAACAGCGGTGAAATCCACAAAGCCGAGGCGTTACTGCGCTGGCAGCACCCGCAACTGGGCGTGGTCGGACCCGACAGTTTCATTCCGGTGGCGGAAGAAACCGGGATGATCATCGATATCGGCCGCTGGGTCATGATGGAAGCGATGCAGCAGGCGTATTTGTGGCGCGAAACCCATCGCAGCGATTTTCAGGTTAGTGTCAATGTTTCACCGATGCAATTCCGGGTAGAAGGCGAACCCGGCGTTGAGTGGGCCGAGCAATTACTACACCTCGGATTGCCGGGGCAAGCGCTAACCGTGGAAATCACTGAAAACCTGCTGATGGAAACCAGTGATCGGCTGGATAAAAAGATGCAGCAATTCTCGAGCAACCAGATTGAAGTCTCGCTGGACGACTTTGGCACCGGCTACGCTTCTCTGTCTTATCTGAAACGATTCGATTTTCAATATCTGAAGGTGGATAAATCCTACGTGCAAGAAATGATGAACGACCCGGAAATCGCCATCATGTGCGAATCCATCATCCAGATGGCGCACAAGCTGCAGATCAAAGTCGTGGCCGAGGGTATCGAAAATCGCCAGCAACTCGATCGACTGCTGCAAATGGGCTGCGACTTTGGTCAGGGCTACCTGTTTGCCAAACCGCTGAGCGAAGAAGAATTTGAACCACTGTTGAGCCAGAATCTATTGCTAGACCGCTGAATCAGCAGGATTACGATCCAGCTTTGCCCAGCGGTTTTGCTCGATCAATTTCACGATTAAATCAATATACGCCTGACCGCGGGCCGAATAGTGCGACAGACCTTTCGCCAGTTCGCGCCCATCCAGCGGTTGCTGGTGCAATCTCGCCTGACGTCGCAGTTCGCGTAATTTTTGATAAGCCGGATGCGAATTCAGTGTCCGCATGTAAAAGGTGATCGAGTCGCCGAAGTGGTCGAATTTCCGAATCAAGTGTTTTTTCCCACTGTCGCGTTGCTGTGGCACAATTCCCTTGCTGCTGTCATAGGTCCAGATACCAAACAGGTTATTGGCTTCGCTGGCAAAGCGGGATTTTCCCCATGCGCTTTCATTCGCCGCCTGTGCCAGTGCAAGCGATGGAGGGATGACATCGACCTTGCTTAATAACTCGGTCCGGGCCTTGATATTCTTAATGGGGTCTTCCTTGACCCGATACTGTCGGGCCAGATTTTTCAGCCAGACCTGTTCTGCTTTGCTCAAGCTCTGTCCGCGGTCCAGTTTTGCAAAATCATGTTGTAACTGTTGTCGCTGTTGCCTCAAGCGGTTGTTTTCTGCGCGGATAATCGGCAGCAAGCGATCGACAAAGGCTTGCTTATCGGTCGGTTTTCCGGTTTTGCGGTCTTTGTTAGTCGATTGCGTGTCCGGCTTTTTTGGCACATTGGCTGAGGGCGACGATGGCGCGGGTAGCTTGCCCGGCCGAGTTGCAGGCTGTACCGGTCGCTGTTGCGGATATCCCGGAGCATAGCCGGGGTTCGGCCAGCGCGGATAGACGGGATAATAACCCGGTTGCCGATAGACTGGACGGGCCGGATAAAACACCGGAGGCTGCGCCAGAAACCGGTATCCCGGATACCACAGGCGGGCTGGCGGAGCGGCATTTGGTGCGCTTTGCCAGGCCAGCGCTGCGGAGTTGTACCCAACCCAGACCAGCAAAACGGTGGCGATCCGTCGAAACGAATAAACAAGACGCGGCAGGGTGCGGATTGGCATGGCAAATAAATCTGGCCGGAAAAACGTCAATATATTAGATGCCACTAATATAATCAATATTCTGCATACCAGCCGCCATCGTTGTTGCGCACAAACCAATTGTGGCTATACCAGTGAAACCGTCCCTTTTGGCTGGAGGGCATGGTGCAATTCGTGCGATGACGTCCCGGCTTCAGATCAAAGCGGGGGGTAACCTGTACTGTGTCGGGCATATCCTCGGGCCAGATCAGGTCGAGATCATCGCGGCCATCCAGATAGCAGCGCAGGTTGGCACGGCTGTAGCGCCCTTTGGCCAGACGCAGTTGTAGTGTCGGGCGAGTAACCCCGATCGGTAGCAGCGGGTTTTTCGGCAGGGCCGAGATCACCGGCAGCGGTAGCGTGTTGACCTTGGTGATAAACCCCTCGAGGTCGGCATACTGAGCCGCCATCGGGAATCGCGGCAAGGCGGTCATATCGGCATCCGGCCAGACCGGTCCGGATTGCTGGCCGAATCCACTCAAACCCAGCGATTCGAGCAGCGACTGCAAGTCCGGGTGGTATTCGCCGTAGGGCCAGGCAAACAGTATCGGCGCAATGCCGATTTCATCGGTCAGACGTTGCTGTGCCTGTTCAATGTCCTGGCGAATTCGTGCCAGCCATTGAGTCCGGCTTTCCTGCTTGCGCTGACGAATCATGTGCAGGTGTGCGGCCCCGTGGTTTTCCAGACTGGCACCGTGTTTTGCCATTTCGCGCATTTGATCCCAGCTCATGATCGATTTAAACCGCTGGTCGACCGCCCGGATACTGACGAAAACGGTGAAAGGCCAGCCGCGAGCCTTGAGCAAAGGGTATGCCGTTTGGTAGATGGAGAGGAAGGCATCATCCATGCTGATACTGACGCACTTGTCCGGTAACTCGATCTGGTGTTGCAGCGAGAGTACCACATCGCGCAGTGGCAAGACTGAGAAGTTCTGGTCATGCAGGTAGTCGAGATGAGCCTGAAATTGTGCCGGAGTGACACTGGTAATGCGTGGCGTATTGTTGCTGAAATGGTGATACTGCAACACCACGCAGGAACGGGCCGCCCGAGCGGAAAAACTGGCGACGAGTAACAGCAGAGAGAGTATGAAAAGTATGGGCTTCATGCCGGCAGCTTAATGCAGCGACAAGGCGTGATCAATACTGAAGAGGAGGGTAAAAAAATACGGAGCCCGGTTACAGGCTCCGTAAAAAGCCGTCTAGCTTGGATGACAAATCTGCAACAAGGAGTCTTCGCTGCAAAAATGTTGGGTAAACAATATGGGCTCTTGCGAGCGGAAATATTGTCAGAAAATGTGTGTCAGCTGAATCGCGAAGCGACCGGCGACACCATCGAGATTGGCATTCGGACCGGCATTGCTGTCCCAGTCAACTGCGGTGTAATCTCGATTGGCATACTCGATATTGAGACGCGATTTTTTATTGATGTGATATTGCGCGCCCAGGGTCAGGGTTTTGAATTGCATTTCGAAACCCTTGCCGGCGTTCGGGCCACCCGGTAATGTGGCATCGTCAGTCAGGCGGTTGAGTACATCGTAACGGGCATCGATTTCCCACTTGGAACCGGGGATACGATAACCGGCATCCAGATAATAACCATCCGCTTTGCCGTTTTCGCCATTGCCAGGAGGCACCGCCGGGTTGATATCAAACGTTGCCTTGTCTGGTCCCACAAAAATCATGCCGTCACCACGGATAAACTCGGCACTGACTCGTACCCCTTTTTTCAGGTATTTGGCACCGACACCGGAACGCTTGCGATCGAATTCCTGCGGGTTGTGGGTGTTGTCATTGGTATTGTCGAGCTGGCGCTTGCCGGTTTGCGACCAGGCAAACAGTTTCAAGCCATCGCGGCGCGGACCCTTGCCGCCATATACCTGTTCGGATGACCAGTACAGGTAAGTGTCGCGATTGTCATCGTTGTCACCGAAATTCATGCCATTGCCATTGCCAAACATGATGGCGTAACTGTGCTCCCAGTCGCCGCTTTTGAACGTATCGAACAACTGGATACCGACATCACGCGCGGCCGCCACCGGACGGTCGAATGCCGAGAGTTGTGTCGGGTCGGGCAGGGCAACCGGCCCATTATTACCGGTGTATTCGCGGTTAGGCAAGCGCTCCAGCAACAGTTGATTACCAACCGCGGTAAAGTTGATGTAATCGAATACATGGATTGCCTGCAGCAATTCTTCCGAACCGGGTGTCTTGAACAGACCGGCACGAATCCGCATGCCCTTGATCTGATTCAGCGTGATGCTGGCATCGGTTATCTGAGCCGCACCACCACCAGGCGCGGTAATGCCATTATTGCCGAATTCAGCCAACAGAAAATAATTGACCTTGCCATCGAGTGGAAATCCGGTACCGCGGGCACCCAGACGCGCACGGTTAATGTTGAATTGCGACTGGCTGTTGAGGTTCGGGCCGATCAGCTTGGGCGGAACATATAGATCGGCGTCGCTGGCATCGCTCATATCTTTTTGATACTGGGTCTGGATGAAGCCCCACATCTTGATACGTGGAGCAGCGCTGTCCGGTTCGGTGCCCTGCAGCATCAGCCAGTTGGCTGCATGCAGCGGGCTGGCCAGCAAACTGGCTGCGATGGAAAGAGAGAGTGCGGTTTTTTTGATTGTCATTTGGAGTCCTCCTTTTGAGCGTAATTACTCTTTATTTATTATCGTAATTTCAGGGTTTTATCAGTTTGAAGCCCTGATCTTCTAGCTGCATGATTCTGACCACGCCGGCAGAAACCGGGATGGCTTTTTCATTCAGTTCGGGCGCATGTCCGAGTTTTTTGGACATGCCCGCGATGGTGTTTTTACAGGCGGAAAATCGAACACCGGCTCCGGACAGCCCATCAATTCTCGGTACATTGGAATTGTCTTTAAACAACAGGCGCAACCCCGGGCCAAAGGCAACTATTTCGATATCAATCTGATCTTGCCCATAATGCTTGATCAGATTATTGGCGACATTCAATACCAGGGTTTGTTTGAACGGGTTGGGGTCGCTGATTTGCAAAACCACTTTTTGCTCGGCAAATGGCTTTGCATCCGACGTGGATTGCGCCTGTACCAGTGGGAACGCCAATACATAAAACAATGCGGTTAGCGGTATAATTAATTTTTTCATGATCTCTCCTTTGGGTTAGTTTATTGGCCTGTTGTGTCACAGGCTTGTGGAAAACGATGCAGAGCGGGGAAAAATTATTCCAAAAAAAAAAGATAATTAATTTTATCTGACAATAGTTTGCCGCTTTATAATGGCCGAAAACAGAGGCTGTCAACGACTCATGAAACTACAAGACACTCGAATAATTCTGCTCGATAATGGCTCGGTCAAAGCGGCTGCAACCCTGCAGTTGCGCAAGCTGTCTGCCGCCTTGTCTGAAGCCAGCGGAACCCCGGTGGAGGCGGTGTCTTTACGGCATGCCGAGCGGATTCCTTTGCAGCAGTTGAATGGAATATCGGCGAGTACATTGGCGCCATATCTTGCGTCGCAATTGTCACAAGGCGTTCGCCATTTTGTGCTGGTGCCACTGTTTTTTGCCCGCAGCGGTGCACTGACACAATATCTGCCACAGCAAATGGAAAAGCTCGAGCAGAAATTCGGTGTTTTTAAATATACTCTGGCGGATGTGGTTTATCCTTTGCCCGACGGTGAACCGCGATTGGCCCGGACGATGCAGTCGCAACTCGGGCAAACCAGTGCGACAGAAATCATTCTGCTCGATCATGGCTCGCCTGATCCGCAGGTAACTGCAGTACGCCAGCATCTGGCGACACAGATTCGCAGCGATCTGGATCAGCGATTTACCTTGCATGAAGCGGTGATGGAACGCCGCCCCGGAGCAAATTATGATTTCAATGGCGATTTACTGGAAACGAAGATACGCCAGCTGGCGCAGCAGGGCGCGCGTGATATTTTCTTGCTGATGCAATTCTTTCTGCCCGGCCGACATGCCGGCAGCGGCGGCGATGTCGAACAGATTTGTCAGCGACTACAAGACGAATTCGAAGGGTTGCAAATCAGCCTTGGCCCGTTGATCGGATTTGACGATGCATTGATTCCGATCCTGCAGGATCGTCTGCAATCGGCGCTTCGCGAAATTTCGGCTTGATGCTATGCGAGCTTGTGTTGACAGGACATTTCAGCACGATAGCCATCGCTTTTTTCATTTGCCAGCCTGGCTGTATTCATCCGTCCAAAGGGGCTTGCGATGAATGATTCCGTACCCTTTCATAGTTTGTCGGTAACACAGACACTCGAGCGTCTCAAATCATCCGAGCACGGTTTATCGCAACAGCAAGCCGCCAAGCGTCTGCAACAGTACGGCCACAACCGCTTGCCGGCAGGAAAGAAAAGCGGGTTGCTGAAGATATTTTTGCAGCAATTCAAAAACCCGCTGATTTACGTCTTACTGGCCGCCGCTGTGCTGTCGCTCAGTATCGCGCAATGGCACGATGCCGCTTTCATATTTGCGGTACTGTTGATCAATGCCGTGATCGGCACGATTCAGGAATTTTCCGCCCAGCACTCTGCGGATGCCCTGCAACAAATGGTCACAACGATGTGCCGGGTATTGCGGCAGGGTGAAGAATTGGAGATCGATGCCCTCTCGCTGGTGCCCGGTGATATTATTCTGCTGGAGTCGGGTGAGCGCATTCCTGCCGACCTGCGCTTGTTGAGTAGCCATAATCTCGAAGTGTCGGAAGCGGCCTTGACCGGAGAATCCCTGCCGGTGCGAAAAAATGCTTCAGTGCAGCTGGAACCGAATACCCCGCTGGCCGAGCGCAGTAACATGCTGTTTGCCGGCACCTTGCTTGATCGTGGTCGCGCGACAGCTGTTGTGGTCGCCACCGGAATCCACACCGAACTGGGCAGTATCGCCTCGGTGGTCACGACCGAGCGGTTGCCCCAGGCACCGTTGTTAATACGCATGCAACGGTTTACTCATCTGATCACATTGATAGTCGCGGCCGCCGCAGTGCTGATGGCGATTGCTGCACTGTTGCAGGGGATGACGCCGCAGCAAGTCTTTTTACTCGCCGTGGCGCTGGCAGTCTCTGCCATTCCGGAAGGCTTGCCGGTTGCACTGACCATAGCGCTGTCTATCGGAATGCGGCGGATGGCTAAACGCAATGTCATCGTTCGCCAGTTGGTGGCGGTCGAATCGCTTGGCTCCTGCACCTTCATCGCAACCGATAAAACCGGTACGCTGACCATCAATCAATTGACGGCCAGGCAGATTACTCTGCCTTCGGGCCAGCACTGGGCCGTGCATGGCGAGGGTATGTCACCCGAAGGCGAGATCGAGTCCGATAACGGTGCGCTGCTGGATCGTATTTGCGTCGCTGCGGTATTGCCGAATGAAGGCTTTTTCGGTCGTAGTGGCGAGCAATGGGTGTCTCATGGAGACGCTGTCGATGTGGCGTTTCTGGTGATGGCGCACAAGGCCGGATTCATTCGTGCCGAGCTGTTGAACCTCTACCCCGAACAGGCGGTGATTCCATTCGAATCCGAGCAATTGTTTTCGGCCAGTCTGAACCGGGTTGACGGGGTAACGACCGCTTTTGCCAAGGGGGCAGTTGAAAAAATACTGTCCATGTGCAGCCAGATGGCTACGCAGCTAGGCGATGTCCCGCTTGATGCAAACAGAATCGAAGCGGTGGCGGGCGAAATGGCGCAACAGGGCTATCGTGTGCTGGCGCTGGCTAGTGGTGAAGTCTCATTGCAACCGCAGGAGGTATTTTCCCGAGAACACTTGAATGGGCTGGTGCTGCTCGCGCTGGTGGGGCTGATCGACCCGTTGCGTGAGCAATCCCGTCCAGCCATCGCGGCGTGTCGCTCGGCTGGTATCGAGGTTGCGATGGTCACCGGCGATCATCCGTTGACGGCTTTTGCCATTGCCCGCGAGTTGGGGCTGGAGCATGACGCATCCAACGTTGTCACCGGGTTGGCGCTGAAACAGGCGGCCAGTCAGGCAGATTTCGATCGCCAGGTCGGGCAGGGTCATGTCTTCGCCCGGGTCGAGCCGACGCAAAAACTGGAGATCGTGCGTGCCCTGCAAAGACAAGGACATTTTGTCGCGGTGACTGGTGATGGCGCCAACGATGCACCGGCCCTGCAAGCGGCCGAAGTCGGTGTGGCGATGGGCAAATCAGGCACCGATGTAGCTCGCGAAACGGCCAAGCTGATCATTACCGATGATAATTTTTCTTCCATTGTGAGCGGTATTGAGCAAGGGCGGGTTGCTTATGCCAATGTGCGCAAAGTGATCTTCTTGCTGATTTCGACCGGTGCGGCTGAAATCGTATTGATTTCATTGGCCTTGTTAAGCGGCTTACCGCTGCCTTTGTTGCCGGTGCAATTGCTGTGGCTGAACCTGGTCACCAACGGTATTCAGCATATCGCGCTGACATTTGAGCCGGCCGAGGGCGACGAACTGTCGCGCCCGCCGCGCAAGCCGACGGAAGCCATCTTCAATCGCCTGATGATCGAACGGGTGCTGGTTTCGGCGCTGGTGATCGGGCTGGTCAGCTTTTTGCTGTTCCAAAGTCTGCTGGGGCAGGGGTATGGCGTGGATGAAGCGCGCAATGCGACATTGCTGCTGATGGTGTTATTCGAAAATATCCATGCCTTCAACAGCCGCTCGGAAAGTCTGTCGGTATTTCGCCACAATCCATTTCGCAATGGCTTGCTACTGGCCGGTGCCATCGCCGCGCAGTTGATCCATATTGGTGCGATGTACACACCCTGGCTGGCGCAGGTACTGCAGATACATCCGGTTTCGCTCGCACAGTGGTTGCAGTTGCTGACGCTGGCTTTCAGTGTCATGCTGGCGATGGAATTGCACAAGCTTTACTGGACCTGGTATCGAAGCGGCTCTCATCGGTCAGCCCGCTAAAGGCGAATGATTCTCGATAGGCCCTTGTTGGAATCAGGCTCTTCAGAGGTCCGACCAAACCGCAAATTCATTTCCGCTGGGGTCACTGAAATGAAAGCGCCGACCACCGGGAAAGGAAAACACCGGCTTGATGATTTGGCCTCCCGCCTGTTCGACTTCCTGCTGCGTGGTTTCAAGTTCTTTACTGTAAAACACGATCAGCACGCTGCCGCTATCAGTTTGAGCAACCTGCTCGGACTGGTAAAATCCGCCATCCATTCCGGCATGGTCGAAGGCACAATATTCTTCGCCATAGTCGGTGAATGTCCAGCCGAATACGGCACTGAAAAAAGCCTTTGATGCTGGTATATTGCGCGCTGGAATCTCCAGATAATTGATTTTCTTGTGTGCATCCATTGTTGCGCTCCTCTGTTTTTTGAACGATCTATTTGAATTGTCTATGACTCACTTGCGTCCTCTCATCATAGCACTGGCCCAGATCAACCCGAAAGTCGGCGATGTGGCTGGCAATACGGCACTGATTCTCGACGTGGCCGAACAGGCTTTGCAGCAGCAGGCCGATGTCGTGGTTTTTCCGGAACTGGCCTTGACCGGCTATCCGCCCGAAGACTTGCTGTTTCGTCCGCAATTCTTGCAGCAGGTCGGCTCGGCAGTGAATGAACTGCACCGCAGTAACCCGGGACTGTGCATGATTTTCGGCGCGGTATCGACACAAAACGGTCAACTCTTTAATAATGCGGTGGCCAGCCAGCCGGGTGCTGATCTGCAATATTATGCCAAGCAGCAATTGCCGAATTACGGTGTGTTCGATGAGCAGCGCTATTTCAGCGCAGGTTCGCAAGCCTGCGTGGTCGAAGTCGAAGGCGTCAATCTCGGGCTCAGTGTTTGTGAAGATATCTGGTTTTCACAACCGGCTCGGCAGGTGGTAGAGCAAGGCGCACAAATGATCCTGAATCTGAATGCCTCGCCGTTTCATGCCAGTAAAACCGCCGAGCGGGTGGCGGAAGTGCAACAGCGGGTTACCGAAAATAAAGTGCCAGTGTGCTATGTAAATCTGGTTGGCGGGCAGGATGAACTGGTGTTTGACGGACACAGTTTTGTTATTGATGAACAGGGCAAAAAAATTCTGGAAGCCGAAGGGTTTGTGCCATCGCTAACACTACTGGAGTTTGATCCGGAAAAAGGTGTCAAAGCCATTACACCATCGATTGGGAAGCAGATCGAGCAGCCAGGCCTCGATCAGTTATATCAAGCGCTGGTGCTGGCGACGCGCGATTATGTGACCAAGAATGGTTTTGGCAAGGTCGTGCTCGGTTTGTCCGGCGGTATCGACAGTGCGTTGGTGCTGGCGATCGCGGTCGATGCACTGGGCGCGGACGCGGTGCACGCGATCATGATGCCCTACCATTACACCTCGGATATCAGCGTGTCGGATGCCGCCGAGCAGGCGAATCTGCTCGGCATCGAATATTCGCAAATCCCGATTGCCGCACCGGTCGAAGCCTTCATGCAGGCGTTAGTGGGTGAATTCCAGGGGCTGGACCATGATGTCACCGAAGAAAATCTGCAGGCGCGCAGTCGCGGGGTGATTCTGATGGCAGTGTCGAATAAAAAAGGCGCGATGCTGCTGACCACCGGCAACAAGAGTGAAATGTCGGTCGGCTATGCCACGCTGTATGGCGATATGGCCGGTGGATTCGCACCGCTCAAAGATGTCAGCAAGCTACAGGTTTTTGCTCTGGCGAAGTATCGCAACAGCATCAGTCCGGCGATTCCGCAACGAGTGATCGAGCGACCACCATCGGCTGAGTTGGCGCCGGATCAAAAGGATGAAGACTCACTGCCGCCGTACGAGATTCTCGACCCGATTCTGGAACAATACATCGAACAGGATCGCTCGGTGCAACAGATTATCGACGAAGGCTACGATACCGATACGGTCAAGCGCGTGGCCTGGCTGGTGGATGTGAATGAATACAAGCGGCGCCAGTCGCCGCCCGGTGTTCGGGTTACCCGTCGCGCTTTTGGCAAGGAGCGACGCTATCCGATTACATCGGGGTTTCGGCGCGACTGATCCGGCACATTGGCCGACCGACTGTTTCTGCCAACAATCAAGCTATAGAAGATGGAGACTCCAGACTCAAAATACGTTTTTGTTCAATCGAAGCTTGTCGGCTGGCGGAATTTTATTGGCCGGGCCGACCATCAACAGGCCGGATTTTTTCAGCGGGATGCCCAGTACGGCCAAATCCTGTTGCCGGGTGATGAACTTGCCTTCGCGGGCAACCGATTGGCGCACTGTCGGGTTGTGGAAAAAAACGGATTCATCGACTCGAAATTGCAGAATAATGCTGTCGCCATTGCGTAACGCATAGCCTTGTGCCGGCGCGCCGCCGATACTGGTTTGCCAGCTTGCCAGCACATGGGAACCCGGCCAGTTGGCCGGTGCTTGCCGGGTTGAACCTGAGCTGGATACGGGGAGCGCCGTACGATGGTAAAGCTGATATTGAGCCAGCACATCCTGCACCATCGGTATCGAAGTTGCGCTGGAGGTGGTCTTTAATTCGGGCGATAACAGTACCAGCAACATCATCAGGGCGACTGCCCAGCCACTGCTCGCGGCGAGCAGTGGGGCGGATAATTTCCCGCGCCCCGGCCAGTGAAATAATCGCTGCCAGCCTTGTACTTGCCACCAGCGATGTCTGGATGTCTGTGTTTCTGCAACGATGGCGTGATCGAGTCGTTGATGCATGTTCACCGACATGCCAGTGAGCGGAACCTGTTGCAGACGCTGGCCGAGCAATTGCTGATGCGCCAGATCCAGCCGGCAGGCTTCACAACCTGCCAGGTGCGCCTCGACCTGCGCGCGTTCCTGTTCGTCCAGTTCATCATCCACATAACCGGCCAGTGAATCTTGCAATTGGTGATGCAAGGCTTGCCATTGTTTATCGGTTTTTTGTGTCATCGTCTTTACTCCCGCTGATTGCCATTTTGTGGCGTCGCTAAAGAATGTTGTTGATTGATCAAGGCTCGCGCCAGCAAGCGCCGCCCGCGCGAAAGCCGACTCATCACGGTGCCCTGCGGAATATCCAGCACTTCGGCCACTTCGAGGTAACTCAGGCCTTCGATGTCGCGCAGCAGGATGACACTGGAAAACTCATTCGGCAAGGCTCTAATCGACGCCAGTAATTTTTCATCGCTTTGCTGTTGCAGGGTTTGTTCGAATGGCCCCGGCGCAGCATTCGGGTGTGCTTGCAACACGTCATCTTCAACCGAAATCACCGGCGCGATGCGTTGCCGGCGGTTGTCGCGACGCAAGTCGTCGGCCGCCACATGATCAAGAATTTTCAATAGCCAGGCGTACATCGCAAGCTTGTCGCCGAGCCGGTCGAAATCGCGCCAGGCGCGCAGCAGGGTTTCCTGTACCCAGTCTTCCGCCGTTGCGACCGCTCCGGCCTTGTGCAGCGCCATGCTGAACAGGCGATCACGCCACTGCTGGGTCAGTGCTTGAAATTGCTGTTGCCTGGTGGACACGGTAATCGGTCAAATACGAAAGTTGAGTTTCTAGTTAAGAATCAAGATACAGGGCGTGATGATTGAACAATATATTCCCTGCAAAAATGAATAATCAAATTTTTTTCTATGGCGGGAATAAACCGGGTACTGGCAACGCCCTGATGGGGGCAATTTATTGATCCATTCAACCCACAGGTAAATCACATGAAAAAAACAATACTTCGATCCACTTTGGCTCTGTGCCTGGTCAGCGCTCTGAGCAGCGTCATGGCAAACGATGTTGCGGCGGGTAAAAACAAAGCGGCCCTGTGTGCAGGCTGCCATGGCCTCAACGGTATCGGCCTGAGTCAGGAGTTCCCCAATCTGGCAGGACAGAAACAGGCTTACATCCTGAGTCAATTGCGTGCTTTCAAGAGTGGCGAGCGTAAAAACCCGACCATGTCCGCAATGGCGGCAAGCCTCAATGATGCGGATATGCAAAACCTGGCGGCCTATTTCTCAAGCCTGGGCATGGCCAGCCAGCAAAGCCCGGCTGCCACAGGCTCTGCAACAGCGATGGATAAAGCCAGCCAGCGTGAGTTTCCGGCAACGACTTATATCACTATGAAAAAAAGCGCGACGGTTGAAACATTTCCCCGGCAAAAGTTCTGGCAGGGTGGCCCCAATATGTTGTATGACGCACTGACACCGGATGCAAAAATGCTGCTGGCGACCAGCCCTTCAAGCAATACGGTTTATGTCTTTGATACTGCCAGTGGCCGACAATTGGCAGTCATCCCGGTGGGTAAAGCACCGAAAGGGGTCAAGGTTTCGCCAGATGGCAGGGTGGCATATGTCAGTAACCAGGATTCGGCTGAAATCAGTGTCATCGATTTGCAGACGTTGAAACTGGTGGATTCGATCAAAACTGAAAAAGGGCCTCACAATGCGCGCTTTACGCGTGACGGCAAGCTGGCTTATGTCACCCTGCAAGGTGGTGCCGGAATCGGCGTGATCGATACTTCAGCGCGGAAAATGATTCGCGTGATCGCTGTTCCGGGGATTACCGGGCCGCATAATCTGGATTTAACGGCCGATGAAAAAACCGCCTTCGTGCGCGATTTCGTGCACCATGTCGCCGTTGTCGATCTGGTTTCCGGCAAGGTTAAAAAAGTCATCAAGGTCGGCAATGGCCATGGTGGTATCGATGTGACACCGGATGATCGCTACGCCGTCACAGCAGCGATTGGTGCAAATTTCATCAGCGTGATCGATACCCAAACACTGAGGATGCAAAATATCGAAGTGGGTAATGGGCCTCATGGCGTTCGCGCCAGTAAAGACAGTCGCTGGATATATGTCACGCTGACCAGAGATAATGCCGTGGCAGTCGTGAATGCGGCTACATTAAAAGTGGAAAAGAAAATCCCGGTCGGCAGATTTCCGTTCTGGGTGGCCGTGCAGGGTAATTCCTGAAATGCCAAGTGTTGCTGGAGTGATTTGCAAGTCACTCCAGCGCTGGCGAGCAAGCTGTAGAAAAAGCCCGGTTAAGCTTCGAAATAAAGTGCTTAACTGGAAAAGTTCGCCGCTTTTTCCCCGTAATTCAAAATCAGAATCCGCCGCGTATCTTCGGCCAGCTTATCCAGTTTGAGGTGTTGATATGCCAGAATCTGGATCTGCAGGGCGCGTTCGATCGAGTCGCTGCCCTGATAGGTTTCGAGCAGGTTCTTGGCGCGGTTGGCGGCGGCGAGCCAGGCGCGACGACCGAGATAGAATTCCGCCACCTTGAGTTCCGAGCGCGCCAACTGGTTGCGCAGATAAACCATGCGCTTGATTGAATCCGGGGTGTATTTGCTATCGGGAAAGCGATTCACCAGCACGGAAAAATCCTCATAGGATTGTTTCATGATGGATTGGTCGTAATCGGCAATATCCCGCGTATAGAAGGCGTCGATAATCGAATCCTGCAAACCAAAATTGATGATACCTTTCATGTAATAGGCATAATCGACCGACGGATGACGTGGATGTAACTTGATGAAACGATCCGCCGCTGCGGTTGCTGATTCCGGCTCTTCGTACAGGTAATAGGCGCTGATGATATCCAACTGGGCCTGGGTGGCGTATTTGCCAAACGGGTAACGTGATTCCAGCGTTTCGTAATAATCGATGGCCGTGACATAGTCTTTCGAGTCGAAACGGTCCTTGGCCTTGGCATAGAGTTCTGCCGCCGACAAACCGGCCAGCGGATCGACATCTTCACCGCCGCAACCAGCCAGCAGCATCAGGGAGAAAAGTAATATGAGCGTTTTCAATCGTTTCATCATCATGTTAGGGTTTCGAGCCGCGCAGTATAGCATTTGACCAGCCTGTTTATGAAACTCATCCAGCAACAAATAGTCGTCGATGAAGCAACCAGCGGCCAGCGGCTCGATCAGGCGTTATGCCATTTTTTACCGGATTACTCGCGCAGCAAGATTCAGGAATGGATCCGCCAGGGCTTTATCACCCTCAATGGGCAAGCGCCAAAACCCAAACTGAAGGTGTATGTCGGTGACGAATTGCAACTCGATATTCCGCCGACGACGAAAATCTATGACCAGCCCGAGTCGATTGAGTTCGACATCATTCATCAGGATGACGACCTGTTTGTCATCAACAAGCCGGCCGGTCTGGTGGTGCACCCAGCAGCGGGGCATGCCTCCGGCACCTTGTTAAACGGATTGCTGCAACGCGATCCTGATCTGGAACAATTGCCACGCGCCGGCATCGTGCACCGGCTGGACAAGGACACCAGCGGCATCATGGTGGTCGCGCGAACCCTGACTGCTCACAGCGCGCTGGTGGATGCTTTGCAGCGGCGTGAAGTGAAACGCGAATACATAGCCGTGGCGCAGGGCGTGATTACTGCCGGGCGCAGCATCGAGCAACCGATTGCGCGCCACCCGGTGGATCGCAAGCGCATGGCCGTGCGCGAAGACGGCAAGGACGCCATCACCCATTTTACCGTGCGTGAAAAATACCGCGCGCACAGCCTGATCGAGGTACGGCTGGAAACCGGCCGCACCCACCAGATTCGTGTGCACATGGCCTGGCTGCGTCATGCCTTGCTGGGCGACCCGGTTTATGGCGGGCGGCTGGCATTGCCGAAAGGTATCTCTGCACCGCTGGAACAGGTTATCCGCAGTTTTCGTCGTCAGGCGCTGCATGCGCGGCGACTGAGTTTTGTGCATCCTTCGAGCGCAGAGCTGGTTACTTTCGATGCGGAAATACCGGCCGATATGACACAATTGATCGAGGCTTTACGGGTCGATGCCCAAGTCACCGATTGAATGGATTACCCCCGACTGGGAGGCCCCGACGCAAGTCCGTGCGGTTTGCACGACTCGCGCTGGTGGGGTTAGCAAGGCTGACTATGCGAGCCTGAATCTGGCCACGCATGTCGAAGACGCACCATCGGCCGTTGCGCAAAACCGGGCGTTATTACAACAGCGATTGAATTTGCCAGCCAAACCGCAATGGCTGGAGCAAACACACAGCACCCGGGTCATCGATCTCGACCGGGACGCCAGCCGACAGGGTGATGCTGCCGTCAGCCGACAACGCGGAACCGTCGCCGTAGTGCTGACGGCCGATTGCCTGCCAGTGCTGTTTTGCAATCGCGATGGAAGCGAAGTGGCTGCCGCTCACGCCGGTTGGCGCGGACTGTTGAACGGTGTGCTGGAACAAACCCTCGATGCGATGAAATCTGCTCCGGCCGATATTCTGGCCTGGCTCGGTCCGGCCATCGGGCCAAAGCATTTTGAAGTCGGTGCGGAAGTGCGCGCAGCATTTGTGCAAGAAGATGCACAGGCCGCCGACTGCTTTCTGGCAAACCGTCCCGGCCATTTTCTGGCCGACCTGTATCAGCTTGCCCACTTGCGCTTGAAAAAACAGGGCATCGATGCCATTTCAGGTGGAAACCATTGCACCTACGCCGAGCCGCAGCGGTTTTTCTCGTACCGGCGTCAACCCCGAACCGGCCGTCAGGCGAGCCTGATCTGGGTTGACGACGCGTAATTCCGGGCGCTATTCGCAGGCCGATCAGCCAGACTGTCACCTGCCCGACAATTCAGCCGTTTCAATACCGGTTTTTTCGTTGAAAAAATTTTCGGACATCCCATCTAATACAACAGTCAATTTAATTTTATTTCCGTTGTGGCGCAGCCATGACGGTTTTTTATGAGGGGTAAACCGTATGAAAATGGATCAACTAACCAGCAAGTTCCAGGATGCGCTGGCCGAAGCGCAATCACTGGCGGTGGGGCGCGATCATCAATTTATCGAGCCGGTGCATGTACTGGTAGCGATGCTCGACCAGCGTGGCGGCTCGGTGCGTCCGATGCTGATGAAAGCAGGCGTCAACGTCAATGTGTTGCGCTCGCAACTGGCCGAGCAACTGGAAAAACTGCCGCAAGTCGAAGGCAGCGAGGGCGACCTGCACATTTCCAATGCGCTGGGCAAACTATTCAATATTAGTGACAAGCTGGCGCAGAAACGCGGCGACCAGTTTATTTCGTCCGAATTGTTTATTCTGGCCGTGCTGCAGGACAAGGGGCCGCTCGCGGATGCGCTGAAATCAGCCGGTGCCGACAGCAAGAAGCTACTCGAAGTGATCGAGGAATTGCGCAATGGTCAGGCAGTGATGGATGCAAATGCCGAAGACCAGCGTCAGGCGCTGGAAAAATACACCGTCGATCTGACCGAGCGCGCCGAGCAGGGCAAGCTGGATCCGGTGATTGGTCGCGATGAAGAAATCCGCCGCACCATTCAGGTATTGCAGCGTCGCACCAAGAATAACCCGGTACTGATCGGTGAGCCCGGCGTCGGTAAAACCGCCATCGCCGAAGGTTTGGCGCAGCGTATCGTCAATGGCGAAGTGCCCGAAGGCATGCGTCATAAAAGATTACTTTCGCTAGACATGGGTTCGCTGATCGCCGGTGCCAAATTCCGTGGTGAATTTGAAGAGCGCCTGAAAGCCGTGCTCAATGACCTGTCACGGCAGGAAGGCCAGATCATTCTGTTCATCGACGAATTGCACACCATGGTCGGCGCTGGCAAGGGCGAAGGCTCGATGGATGCCGGCAACATGCTCAAGCCTGCGCTGGCGCGTGGCGAACTACACTGCATCGGCGCGACCACGCTGAATGAATATCGTCAATACATCGAAAAGGATGCCGCGCTGGAGCGTCGTTTCCAGAAGGTGCTGGTGGAAGAACCGTCGGTGGAAGACACTGTGGCAATTCTGCGCGGCCTGAAAGAGCGATACGAAGTGCATCACGGCGTGGATGTGACTGACCCGGCCATCGTCGCCGCGGCTACGTTGTCGCATCGTTACATCACCGACCGTCAATTGCCCGACAAGGCGATCGACCTGATCGATGAAGCGGCCAGCCGCATCCGCATGGAAATCGATTCCAAGCCGGAAAACATGGATCGCCTCGAACGCCGCTTGATTCAGCTCAAGATCGAGCGTGAAGCGTTGAAGAAAGAAAACGACGATGCCTCGCGCAAGCGGCTGGATATTCTGGAGCAGGAAATCAACGATCTGGAGCGTGAATACGCTGATCTGGAAGAAATCTGGATATCCGAAAAGGCTGCGCTGCAAGGCTCGACCCATATCAAGGAGGAGCTGGAGCGCGCGCGTCTGGATCTCGAAACCGCGCAACGCGCCGGTGACTTGGCACGCATGTCCGAGCTGCAATACGGTCGTATCCCTGAGCTGGAAAAACAGCTCGACATGGCATCCAATGCAGAAATGCAGGAAATGAAACTGCTGCGTAACAAGGTCGGCGAAGAAGAAATCGCCGAAGTGGTTTCACGCTGGACCGGCATTCCGGTTTCCAAGATGCTGGAGTCCGAACGCGACAAGCTGCTGCACATGGAAGATGAACTATCCAAGCGGGTGGTCGGCCAGAAAGAAGCGGTCAAAGCGGTGTCCAATGCGATTCGTCGCTCGCGTTCCGGTCTTGCCGATCCGAACCGGCCGAATGGCTCCTTCCTGTTCCTCGGCCCAACCGGTGTCGGTAAAACCGAGTTGACCAAGGCGCTGACCGAATTTCTGTTCGACACCGAAGATGCGGTGGTACGGATCGATATGTCGGAGTTCATGGAGAAACACAGCGTGGCACGACTGGTCGGTGCGCCTCCGGGTTATGTCGGCTATGAAGAAGGTGGATATCTGACCGAAGCCGTGCGCCGTCGTCCTTACTCGGTGGTGCTGCTGGATGAAGTCGAGAAAGCCCATCCAGACGTATTCAACGTATTGCTGCAAGTGCTCGATGATGGCCGTCTGACCGATGGTCAGGGCCGTACGGTGGATTTTCGCAATACCGTGATCGTGATGACTTCGAACATGGGTTCGGAAATCATCCAGAACATGGCAGGCGAAGAAAACTACGATGAAATGAAAAAATCGGTGATGGATGTGGTGGGTAATTACTTCCGCCCTGAATTTATCAACCGGATCGATGAAACTGTGGTATTCCATCCGCTCGGTCAGGCAGAAATCCGCACCATCGCGGCGATTCAGCTCAAGCATCTCGAGCAACGGCTGCATGATCGCGATCTGGAAATGCATATCACCGATGCCGCGTTGGATGAGCTGGGCAAGGTGGGATTCGACCCGGTTTACGGTGCTCGTCCGCTGAAACGTGAAATTCAGCAATCGATCGAGAATCCGCTGGCGCAAGCCCTGCTCGCAGGTGAGTTTGCTCCGGGCGACAAGATCAACATCGATGTGGATGAAAATCATCAGTTTACGTTCACCAGGTAAACAAAAAAGCTAGGAAACTGGAAGCCGCCGTGACTATACTGTGAGTCACGGCGGCTTTTTTCTTTCTAATAATAAAACATGGCAGTATTCGGCTCTCTTTTCTTTAATCGAACTCTGAAGCAATTTCTGGCCTGTGAAGATTTGCAAAGTGCCAAGGGGCAGGCGTTGATCCAGAAACTGCAAGG
>JANTFI010000023.1 GCA_024763505.1 Gammaproteobacteria bacterium | reverse complement strand
CATCAGGTATTTCACATACATACCGTAACCGCTTTGCGAAATCTCGAAGCTGAGAAACGGGCTGTTAATGCTATTGCCACGGCCGCCCATGCCCTGCATCAGAATCACCCAGCAAAGTGGCATACCGAGTAAAAGAATACCGGTAATATTGGCGCGCGCCTTGCCTTTGGGGCTGAATCCGGCATACAGCACATCGACCCGGACATGACCTTCCTGTACCAGCGTAGCGGCGCTGGCAAACAAAAACAGCGCGGCATACCAGAATCGCACCAGATCGCCCATATACGCTTGCTCATAAGAAAACACGAAGCGCGATATGACGATAAAGAATTCAGCCAGCACCACCATCAGGGCCAACCATGCAAAACTGATGCGGCGAAACACAAAGGCCAGTACCAGCGAAAGATAAACCAGTGGATAATGGACGTATTCGCCACGAAATGCCGGACGTCCGAGTTCGGAAGCAAGCGCCTCGCCGATCAACGGAGCAAGAAAGTTTTCCACCCGTAGCAACGAAATCAGCATATCGACCGACCCGACCAGCAACACGGCCCAGAAGGCTGCGCGAATCAGATAACTGGAAATCCGGTGCAACAGAATTACATCCTGCTGCAAGGGTAATGTCGTGCGGTGCCAGGCAAAAACAGCTGTACCCAGTAAAACCGTCAGATACACCGACAATTGCAACCAACCCTGCTTCAGCTCATCGGCGCTCAGCGCTTTATCGACCTCGATGCCGAACCAGCCATAATGCGCCAGCATATTCCAGCTACCGGGGAACCCCTGCCAGTAAACCAGATAATTATTAACCAGATACAACAGAACAGCGCTCACCATCAACCAGGAAAACACCCGGGCAAGGGTAGCCACCTTCGAGGTTACAGCAGATTGGGGCATGACATTACAGCGCTGTCAGAAAATAGAGGAGAAAAGCAGAAGGGGCTACAGTTGCCTGCACCCCGTCTGCGAATAGAACCAGTCTGTGCTAGACGCCCAGTACCCGGTTACGCTGGGCCAGATAGGCTTCGTCAGAGATTTTCAGCCAGGCACCGACTTCATTTCGGGACTGAACAAAACTCTGGTGAATCTTCTTCGCCAGTTTGCTGTGCTTCTGTACATCGGCAAACACTTCTTCTGCCGCTTCACCGAAGGCATCGTAAATATCATCATTGAATTTGCGCAGCTTGACGCCCTGCTCGTTCACCAGCTTCTTCAGTGCAGCACCATTGTTGGCATTGTATTCTGACATCATGATCGAGTTTTCGGTTTCGGCCGCCGCCTTGATCATGGCCTGATCGGCTTTTGACAGGCCATCCCACCATTTCTTGTTCATGCCGACAGCCAGCATGGCGCCTGGCTCGTGCATACCCGGATAATAATAGTACTTGGCGGCTTCATAAAATTTCATAAAGGCGTCGTTCCACGGGCCTACCCATTCGGTCGCATCCAGCGCACCGGAAACCAGATTCTCATAAATCTGGCTACCCGGCAGGGAAACCGGAGAAGCGCCCAGCTTGGCCAGCACATCGCCGCCCAGACCCGGTATACGCATTTTCAGGCCCTTGAAGTCATCCGGTGAATTCATTTCCTTACGGAACCAGCCACCCATCTGCACACCGGTATTACCGCAAGGCAGGGCTTTCAAACCATAGCCGGCTGACAGTTCATCCCATAATTCCTGACCGCCACCGTGATGGACCCAGGCATTGATTTCGGCGTAAGTCATGCCAAAGGGAACGGCCGTGAAATAAGCAAAACCCGGGTGCTTGCCTTTCCAGTAGTATTCCGCACCGTGGTACATCTGGGCGTTACCGGAAGAGACTTCGTCAAAGGAGTCGAACGGCTTGACGCGCTCGCCACCGGCAAAATAATTGACATTGATACGCCCGTCGGACATATCGGTCAGACGCTTGGCAAAGCGCTGCGCACCAGTACCCAGACCGGGGAAATCCCGTGGCCAGGTCGATACCATGGTTACTTCAACCCGCTTTTTGGCAATGGCCGGTGCCGCCAGGGTTGCACCTGCGGTTCCCAGTGCGGCTGCCACACCGGTTTTCAATACATCACGACGCTTCATATTCTTTCCTCTCCTCATGGGGTGACTTGAATTGTAGTTTTATATTCATTACGGTTCACCAAAAAGCAGTGACCCGAAATGCGCCCCGATTTTGACCCTAATACCAGTGCACATCAAGCGAAAAAAATTATAAGCTAAGATGTGTCATCTAGATCCACCACCGACTGAAGCGGATGGAGGCTTCGACCACTGCGCCAGCTTTTCGAGAGCGCTTTCATACACCGATAGCATCGAAGGCACCACCAGCAAGATCAACAGGGTCGAAAACGCCAGCCCGAAGGCAATCGACACCACCATCGGAATCAGAAATTGCGCCTGCCGCGAGGTTTCGAACAACAATGGCGTCAACCCGGCGATGGTAGTCAGCGAAGTCAGCAGCACAGCCCGCAAACGCTGACAGGCGGCTTCTTCCAGCGCTTCGCCAATGGCATAGCCGGCCGCGCGCAAATGCTTGTAAAAGGTCACCAGAATAATCGAGTCATTAATCACGATACCGGCCAGCGCAAAAAAACCGAACAGCGACAACAAGGTCATATCCATGCCCATGATCCAGTGCCCGAACACGGCACCGGTCAAGCCCAGTGGAATCGTCAACATTACCAGCAAGGGCCAGCCATAGGATGAAAACACCCACGCCAGCACCAGATAAATCATCAAAAACGCCACCCCGACCCCGATTTGCAAATCGCTCAGGGTATCGCGCTGGTTGGCGGCACGCCCTTCCAGTGAATACTCCACCGCATAGCGGCTGGCCAGTTGCGGCAAGATCGTCGCCTTTATTTCTTCGGTGATCAACTGGGTATTGTTGATCTCTTCATCGACATCTGCAGTCACGGTTACCGCCAGTAAACCATCGGCGTGACGCAATGCCTCAAAGCCCTGGCGCGAGCGCCAGTCGGCGATGCTGCCCAGCGGCACGAATTCCCCACCGGGTAACTGAATCGGCAATTCCTCAAGTGTTGCCAGCGAACGTTTTTCATGTTCCGGCAACTGGATCCGCACCTCCACCTCATCGGCACCCCGCTGAAAACGCTGCAACCGGATGCCATCAAATGCCGCCCGCAATTGCGCACCGAGGCTGCTGACGGTCAAACCCAGCGCCGCGCCCGCGTCATTCAGCGAATAAATCAATTGTTCATAGCCATAGGGCAAATCATCATCGATGCTACTGACCCCGGGGATATCCTTCATAGCCTGCGACAATGCCAGTGCCGCCTGTTTCATGTGTTCCGGCTGACTGCCGCTTAACCGAATGCTCAAGTCGCGCCGCGATGGCCCGGTGCGTCTGGCCGACAGGGAAAACGATTCGATTCCGGCGACCAGCTGGATTCGTTTTTTCCAGTGTTGGATGAATTCACGGTTTTTGGTCTGGCGTGCATCCGGCGCAGTCAGCTCGACATAGATCGAACCGACCCGTTCACCCGTGATACTGCGCCCCTGCCCGACTGATGACGCATGGCGCACATACCAGGTATCGACCACCTTTTCATCGAAATCATCGATAGTTTGCTGCAGCGCCTGCTCCATTTCCCGCAAAAATTGGTCGACCCGGCTGGCTGGCGTACCGGCGACAAAACGCACATTGCCGTACACGGTTGAGGATTCCGGTGAAGGAAAGAAGCGCCAGCCAACCTTGCCGCCAATCACCAGACTCAGCGCCAGCACAAACAGCGCCACGCCAAGCGCAATCGTGCTCCAGCGAAAATCGACTGCCAGCCGCACCAGCTTGCGAAACCGGCGATCGCGAAAATGCTCGAAGCGCGTGTCCAGCCACAGTCGCAGGCCGGTCGGCTTGCGGTGATGCTGATCGACAAAGGCATGGCGCAAATGCCCCGGCAAAATCAGGAAGCTCTCGATCAGTGAAGCGATAATAACGGCGATAATCACCATCGGAATGGCAGACATGATATTGCCCATGCGCCCGCCCACCAGCAGTAGCGGTAAAAAGGCCGCAATAGTCGTCAATGAAGAAGCCAGCACCGGTGCCAGCATGCGCCGCGCGCCGCCTTCCGAGGCTTTCAGCGCATCCTCGCCGTGGTCATAATGCGCCTGCGCATCTTCGCCCACCACGATCGCGTCATCGACGATAATGCCCAGCGCCATAATCAGCGCAAACAGGCTGATCATATTGATACTGCCACCGGCCAGATACAGCACCATCAGCGTTGCCATGAATGAAACCGGAATGCCGACCGCCACCCAGAATGCCACCCGGGTCGATAAAAAGGCATACAGAATCAGCAATACCAGCAGCAATCCGCCCGCGCCATTTTTCAGCAGCAGCATGATTCGCTGCTTGATCCATTGCCAGCGCTCGTTGAAGACTTTCACTTGCACCGTCGGCGGCAGGGTCGGCGCAATATCCTGATACCACTGACTTAATATTTCAGCCGATTTCAGAGAATCACCATTCTCGTTGCGCCGCAGCACCAGCACTGCAGCCCGACGGCCGTCCAGTGAAATCACCTGGGCACCGCTTTTCACTCGCTGCTCTATATCGGCAATGTCTTGCAATGCGATCGGAGTCGCCCCGGCGCTACTTAATATCAGGGATTCGAACTGGTTCGCGGAGCGTCGCTGATCGAGACTGCGCAATTCACGTGTGCTGTCTTGCTGGCCGGCCAGCCCGGCCGGTAGATCGCGACTGGCTTCAAGTACCTGACCGCCGATTTGCGACAGACTCATACCCAGCGCGCGCATTTGCCCGGCCGGCACCGAAATCAGAATCGACTCTGCGGGCAAGCCGATCAAATCCACCTTGTCGATACCGCGCGCCAGCAACTGCTGTTCGAACTGACGCGCCAGCTTGCGTAAATCCTCCAGTTTCTCCGGGCCGCTGACCAGTACCCGCGCCACCGATTCGTAACGCACCGACTGGGTCACCCGGCTCGGTTCGGCATCCTGCGGCAGACTGGTAAAACTGTCGACCTGTTTACGCACCTGTTCCAGCGCCAGCATCATGTCGGTGTCTTCCTCGAATTCCAGGGTGATGCCGGATGAGCCCGCCGCAGAGGAGGAAGACATTTCCTTTAAGTGGTCGATACTGCGTAAACGCTGCTCCAGCGGGATGGTGATTGCGGTTTCGACATCTTCGGCGCTGGCGCCACTCCATACCGTGCTGACGGTAATGCTGTCCAGCTCGAAATTCGGGAAAAACTGCACATTGAGTTTATTCAGCGCAAATACCCCGGCCAGAATCATTATGATCATCAGCAGATTAGGGGCCACCTTGTGCTGTACGAAAATGCCCAGAAGATCCGGCTTATGCATCGTCTTTGGCACCAGCGGTTTTAATTTTCAGACCATCCACCGCGTTGGGTAAATGAGTAATGACGATGGCTTCGCCGGGGCGAATCTGCGTCGAGCGTATCAGCGTAAGCGACTCGCCCATCTCATCCTGCAGTTGCCCCAGTGTTTCCACCGTCACCGAAACCATCCGGCCCTGACGCATCACAAACACCCGGTCGGTGCCATACAATGCACTGAACGGCAGCGCAATCGCCGCGCTAACCGCGGGTCGCTCGAGTACCAGCTTGAGCAGATTGCCATGCCTCAGTCCCGAGCCGGTCTGCCCGAGTTCGAAATAGCCATCGATGCCGCTGAGACTGGCGGTTCCGGCCAGACGAACCAGCGACAATGGCAGGCTTTGCCCGGCCAGTTCAGCGTGCGCTTGCAGGGTCCCATGCTGAGACAGGGCTTGCTGTATTTCATATTGATAGCGCAACGGAATGCTGGCGCGCACCTGCAGCGAATCCTGCGCATACTGGCTGAGCAAAGCATCCCCGGCTCGCACTCGATCACCGGCAGCAACCTCAAGCGCAGCGACCACTCCGTCGGCACTGGCCTCTACCCGGCTGCGCTGTAGCACCAGCCGGGCTTGCTGCAAGCGTGACTGCGCCTGTTCAAGTCGCGCCAGTAACTGTTTTTGCTGTGACTCGAATCGATCAACCTTCAGTTGGCGACTGATCACCGCCAGTTGCTGTTTGCCAAGCATTTCGCGCGCTTGACTGAGCGCCGACTCGGAACTGAGATTATTGCGTTTCAGGCGTTCCAGCCTTTGCAATTCCTGTTGTGCCAGAACAAGCAGCGACTGTTCCTGTTGCAGGGATTCGAGATCAGCTTGATGATCCATTTTCTGCGCCGCCAGTTGAGCACGCACCTCATCCACTTCGGCCTGCGCCTGACGAGTGTTCAGGGTGAAATCTCGCGCATCCATCGCCAGCAACAACTGTCCAGCCAAAATCTCTTGCCCGGGCTGCACCAGCACTTGTTCGACCACACCGGCAGCCGGAGCTGTCGCCTGCTGCAAGGCGGCAGATTCGACCTGACCGTAGAGCGTGAGCTCCGGTTGCCGCGTGTCCGGAGCCGCCTCCAGCACATCGACCAGCCAGACCTTTTCAACCGGCTTTCTCTTTTTCGGCTCGGCTTTGCCTGACACAGTCAGAAACGCGACACCCCCTGCCAGCAATACAATCAGCAGTGGTAAAATGCTGCGAATCAATATTCGTTTATTCATAGATTCCCCGGGTGAACGGCAAAGTGGCGATGGGCCTGACCAAAAAAACGACAATATAACCTGTCTGGGTGCGAACCGTTAATTATTGTGTCAAAGCGATCTGTGGCAAGTTTTTTACGCTACAATGAAAACATTTTTATTCTATGAGGAAAAATCGTATGAGATACAGGTTATTGACGGTCGCAGTGATCGCCGCCATGAGCGCATCGGTTTCGGGTTGCAAGACGCTGGATGCCTACACCGGCGAGCAAAAAACCAGCAGCACCACCAAGGGCAGCGCCATCGGTGCGGGCATCGGGGCCATCATCGGCTATGTTTCAGCGCGCGACAAGAGCAGTCGCGACCGTCGCAAAGCGATCCTGATCGGTGCTGGCGTCGGGGGCTTGAGTGGCGCAGCCGTAGGCAATTACATGGATCGCCAGGAAGCCAAGCTGCGCAAACAACTCGAAGGCAGCGGCGTCAGCGTGACCCGCAACGGTGATGACCTGATCCTGAACATGCCTGGCAATATCACCTTCGACACTGGCAAGTCCGATCTCAAGCCCGAATTTCACAAGGTGCTCGACTCGGTGGTACTGGTGCTCAAGGAATTCGACAAGACCCTGATCGAGGTGGCTGGTCATACCGACAGCGTGGGTTCGAAAGAATCAAACCAGAAATTGTCTTATTACCGGGCTACATCGGTCGGTAATTACCTGATGGACAAGGGTATCGATTTCGACCGCGTGATGACGGTCGGGCGTGGCGAAGATCGACCGATCGCTGATAACAGCACGGCTGCCGGACGCCAGCAAAATCGTCGGGTCGAATTGACATTGATTCCGGTCAAGGCAGAAGACAAGTAACCCCCCCGATTCTGCCGCCAGCAGGTTGCCAGTGATGCCAGGCGATCCAAAGCCCCGACTGGTTCGGGGCTTTTTTTTGGGAACGGCCTTTTGGGCAAGACCTAAAGCACTTTTTGAACGTCCTTGTCATCCAGCATGCCGCTGGCGATTTGCCAACCCAGTTCCCGATACGCCTCGAATTGCACTTCATCAAAAAACTGATCGACCGTGGTCTGGTCCGGAAAATCGGGATGAGCACGCTTGTAACCGTGAATATCCGCGCTGATCCCTTTGGGCAAAGTGGTCTTGATATAAATCAGCGTGCCGGTTTTGACTTCTTCGTCATGATAATCAATCTCTGCCACCAGCCACGCTGTCTCGGCCAGCGGGTAATCCATTTCCTGCTGCTGCGGGCTTGTCTCTGGCACCATTTTTTCCAGTTGCTCGCGGTCGAGCTTGACGGTCACACCAAAATCGACCCGCGCCTTTTCGATCGCATTGGCCAGATCGGCAAACTGGTAGTCCGGATCGGCCGCGGCATCGCAGGCAATAATCAACCGTGCCTTGCGACGAAACAATTCATACAGCGCCAGATTTTCGAAATGACCGCCATCCGATAATTGCACGAAGGGTGCTTTTTCATTCATTTTCTTGCGCGCAACAATCTCCCAGAAACCGGGGTTGAGATAACTCGGCACCTTGCCCTGCATGGGCTGAATCTGCGGATCCGGATTGCTCGCCCAGTAGCCCAGTCGAAGATTGAAAATCGACATGATGATGGAAATCAGGGTGTTGGTGGTCAAGCCCTGTCCAGCTACGCCGGCATCCGGATTGGCCGCGGCACCCGAAATCGCCACTGCCGAAGGCAGGGTGATTCCGCCATCGCAGAATTTTTCCGTGGTCCGCCAACCGGTTGCATTGCTGCCGGAAAAAAGCGGGCTGAGGATAAAGTTATCTCCGCCCCGACCACGAAACTTGGCGATCTCTGATTCGACCAGAATGATATTGGTATTGATCAAGTGATACGGCACCGGATTATCTTCGTCCAGCTCGATTTCGTGTACCCCGGTTTGATTGGCACGGATCGCTTCATGCGCATCCTCGCCGGCAGCCACCTTTTCCACATCCGGCATAAAGGTTTCCATCAACCGGTCACGATAATAGCGATGAATGGAAATATTATTGATCGGGATATATTTTGCGATCAGCAAAACCGTCAATGCCAGCAAGCCGAAAATCAGCAGGCTTGCGGCCTTGCTTCCCGCCGCATCTTTACTAATCATGAGTACAGCCGCATGATCCGCCAGCACCAGCAGGCCGAACAGCATCAAACCGGCCGCAGCGATCATCTGCAAGGATTTGGGGATGAAGGACAACCAGCGCCCCCAGCTGGAATGCGTGCCGACCGCGCCGATCACTGCACCTGCCAGAGCACTGAAACCACCCAGTTCGACAACGTAACCCGAGAGTTTGACCTGCGCATAATGAATACCCAGAATGATCGCGCTACCGATCGCCAGTAGCAAAAAACGCGGCAGCCAGATTTCGAAACGCCGGCGCCCCAGATAGCCGGAGGCCGCATCGCCTTTCTTTTTCTGCCGGCTTAAAAAAAGGATGTACAGAAAATGCACAGCCAGATACAGCCCACTGAACAACAGGGTCAGGTTGATAAAAAATTTGGAAGACTCTCCCTCGACATGCAGAAAACCTACTGCATACAGAAACGAAAATATAAACCCGGCCAGCACGATCAGGGACACGAAACCCATCACTACACTGCGCAGAATAATCGACACGAAAGACCAGGCCGTAATACCATTGCCCGGGGTCAGATACTTGCCGTGTTGCCGAAAATGGCGCAACAGAGAAGCCTGAAACCGGTTGCGCTGCTGGTCCGGATGGCTGAAATTACGCGCCTCGGTACCCAACGGAAAGTTATCCTTGTCGGTGCCGAGATGGAGATCGGTCCCCTGATCCTTCCAGCGGCCACTCCACAGCCAGCTCAGGGCGCCGCCCAGATATCCGCCGCCGGATACGGTGGACAGATAATCGAAACTCGCCAGCTTGTCCCTGTGCGCCAGCGCCTGCACCACCCCCAGACAAAAACTGGCAGATCGGATACCGCCCCCGGACAGTGCAACCCCGCGGATATTGTTCTCATCGAAATCCTTGCGTTTCTGTTTCAGGTATTTCCATTCCTCGTGAACCAGTTTTTCAGCCCCGGCATACCTGGCCCCTTTTTCATACGGTAGATATTCATCGCCCATGTTGTCGCTCCCTGTTATTTTATGGATTGTTATTCATTCCACATTCAGCAGAATTATATTAACCTGCAAAACCCGTTCAAGCGCAAATAAAATCATGCCACATTTCAAAGCCAGACTATTAACCTGCCTTATACTGTCGATTCTCACTACCGCTACACGCGCCGAATTCCGCTCCACCGCCGACGATCAGCAAGCCCTGTGGCTGACCATTTACAATGGCGGGCGTGCACTGGTGAAAGACTATCGCGAACTGACCAGCGAGCAGGCAGTCGATGAACTGGCACTGGCTGATGTGGCGCAGAAAATCATGCCGCAAACCGTCGCCATCGACGGTCTAGAAGTACGCGAACAGAATTACGATTTCGATTTGCTGTCGCCACAATCGCTGATCAGCAAAAACATTGGCCGCAAGGTACGCATCGCCCGCCGCTCGCAACAGACCGGTGAAACCATCGAGTGGCGCAGTGGAAAAATATTATCGACCCAGGGCGGTGTCATCCTGCAAATGGATGATGGCACACTGGAGATTCTCGATGACAACCGCAACTACCGTCTGATCTTCGAACAGCTGCCGGAAAACCTGCGCGCCTCACCCACCCTGTCACTGAAACTGGCGCAACCCTTTTCCGGAAAACGTCCGCTGCAACTGACTTATCTGACCGGCGGGCTGAGTTGGCAAAGCGATTATGTAATGCAATTACGCGATGAAAAAAGTGCCACACTCGATAGCTGGATCACACTGAATAATCAAAGCGGCATCGAATACCAGAACGCGCAGCTACAATTACTCGCCGGTGATCTCAATCTGGCCAGTTCAGGGCGGCGCGAAACCCTGGCCGACACCCGAATTCTGAAAGCCATGAGCATGGATAATGTTCGCGAACAAGCCCTGCAGGGATATCACCTGTACAGCGTGGCACAACCGACCACTATCAAAAACAACCAGTCGAAACAGATCAAGTTGTTTTCCAGCCAGCCATTCCCACTGCAAAAAAAATTGCGAGATGGCGGCTATGTCGATGACGGGCGCAACGAACCGGTTCGCTCCAGCCCCGACCAGTTTTTGCTGTTTCGCAATCAGCAACCGGCACTCGGCAGGCCGCTTCCGAAAGGCGTGATTCGCGTGTACGGAAAAGATGATCAGGGGCAGCAACAGTTTCTTGGCGAACAGGGCATTGGCCACACCCCGCGCGGCGAAAACATGGAGATCAACATCGGCAAGGCGTTTGATATCCGGGTCGAGAGGCAGACCATATCGGTACGCCAGATCAGCAAAAAACAACGCATTTACCAGCGTCGCATCCGCATCCTCAACGGCAGCCAAAAGACGCAGACGCTGGAGCTTGCAGAAACCATGCCGAACCGGCAGTGGAAGATTCTGCAAACCGAATTCGAGCATCGGTCATCCACTGCCAACCGCGCGGTCTATACTGTCGAACTGCCAGCGCAGCAAGAAACGGTTATCGACTATAGCGTCCGCGTGACCTTTCCCTGAAACGACCTCGCATGAACCCTGAAGAGCGAGCATTGGATCCAATTGTTGTAACAGCACCTTTACGCGGTGAATATGTGGCAGTCACCTCGCCTGGTGATAAAGTACCCAGTCATGGCACGCATGAATGGGGGATGACCTACGCTTATGATTTTATTGGCGTACATACCCGTCCAGATGGCGACATAAGCTGGCACAAAAAATCTCTTTCTGACTATTTACTTGGGCGAGTCAGACTCACTGACACCTTTGGCTGGGGACAGCCGATTTACTCCCCGATTGACGGAATCGTGCGCGAAACGGTCAATTCCGTTAAAGAGCGAAATCGTTTGCACTTTCTGAGCGATAGCGGGCTGACATTACTCAACGGTTTATTCTTTTCTTATCAACACGGCAAAGTCCAAACCCTGTGTGGCAACTATGTAATCATTGAAAGTGATCATTGTTGCGCATTGATTGCCCATGCGCGGACAGGCTCGATCAAACCTGCAGTTGGCGATACCGTCTGTGCCGGTGACATCATTGCTGAACTGGGTCATTCAGGTAACTCATCGGCACCACATTTACATTTTCAGTTGATGGATCGCATGGATATCAAGTCCGCCAAAGGGCTGTCCTGCTGTTTTGCAAGCTATGAAAGCAACCGCAGCGGAAAGTGGCAGCCGGTTCGAAACGCAATTCCGTCAAAAACAGAAGTTGTCAGATTTACGGCCTGATTTCGGCCTGATTACCGCGCAATTGACTCGACAATTAACCCGGTAAACAACCGGGCCGGGCCTTTGAATATCCGGATCAGGATTTTAACGCCTCGAGATCACGAAATTGATCCAGCGCCTGCGGATTGGCCAGCGCACCAAGGTTTTTAACCTCTCGACCATGCACCACGTCGCGCACCGCCAGCTCGACGATCTTGCCGGAGCGGGTGCGCGGGATTTCTGACACTTGAATCACCCTGGCTGGCATGTGTCGTGGCGTGCATTTTTGACGAATGGTCTGGCGGATTTTTTCACAGAGCACGGCATCCAGTTGCAAGCCTGAGGCCAGCACCACGAACAGCACCACGCGCACATCCTGTTGCCATTCCTGCCCGATCACAATGCTTTCGACTACTTCATCGAGTTGTTCGACATGGCGATAGATTTCCGCTGTGCCGATTCGCACTCCGCCCGGATTCAGTGTGGCGTCGGAGCGCCCATAAATGACCATGCCACCATGCCGGGTCAGGCAACTATAATCGCCGTGATGCCAGACACTGTCGAAGCGCGTGAAGTAGGCATTGTGATATTTTTCGCCACTTTCATCGCCCCAGAAACACAAAGGCTGGGACGGGAAACTGCGGGTGCAAACCAGCTCGCCTTTTTCTTCCAGCAATGACTCGCCGCTGTCGCTGAAGACTTCCACCGCCATGCCCAGACCGCGACATTGCGATTCGCCGCGATACACCGGCAACATCGGATTACCGAGCACGAAGCAGGACACGATATCAGTGCCACCGGAAATCGACGCCAGATTGATATCCCGCTTGATCGATTGATAGACGTAGTCGAAACTCTCCGGCGCCAGCACCGAACCGGTCGAACACAGGGTGCGTAACGACGAAAGATCATGCGTTTCGATCGGTCGGTATTGTTGCTGATTGAGCGCATCGAGATACTTGGCCGAGGTGCCGAACAGGGTCATGCCCGTGCGCTCGGCAAAATCCCACAGCACATTGCCATCGGGGTAAAACGGTGCGCCGTCATACAGCAGCAGGGTTGCTTCACTGGCCAGTGCACTGACCAGCCAGTTCCACATCATCCAGCCGCAGGTGGTGAAATAAAATACTCTGTCACCTTTTTTGATACCGGCATGCAGACGATGCTCCTTGAGATGCTGCAACAGCACTCCGCCAACCTTGTGGGTGATGCACTTGGGCTTGCCGGTGGTGCCGGACGAATACAGGATATACAGCGGATGATTGAAGCCGGTCGGGGTAAAGTCGATGTCATCCGGCGCTTCGCTTTCGAGAATCGATTGCCACGGCACATACTCACCGGCTGCAAGATCGGCCAGCGGAAATTCCACCACTTGCTCGACACTGGGTAAACCCGCGCGGATCTGGCGTACCTTGTCCCGCACATCAATGGTTTTCCCATTGTAAAAATAGCCATCGCAAACGAACAGAATTCTCGGCGTGGTCTGGCCGAAGCGGTCGATCACCGATTCGACACCGAAATCCGGCGAGGTTGAAGTCCACACTGCACCGAGACTGCTGGTCGCCAGCATCGCTACCACGGTTTGAGGAATATTCGGCAGATACGCCGCAACGCGGTCGCCCGATTGAACCCCTTGCGCACGCAGCCAGTGCGACAGTGCGGCGACTTGCCGGTACAGTTCGCGAAAGCTGATTTGTTGCTGGCGCTGGTCTTCGGCCTGAAAAATAATCGCGCTATCGTCGCTGCGATTGCGCAACAGATTTTCGGCAAAATTAACTTTCGAATCGGCAAACCAGATCGATTTTTCAATGTCGTCCGGGTGCTGCAGGGTGCGCTCGCCACGCTCACCGATGACATCACAAAAGCCCCATAACAATGACCAGAATTGTTCGCGCTGATCGATCGACCAGCGATAAAGATCGTCATACTCTGCAAATTGTTGCTGGCTATGATGCTGCGCATAGCGCATGAATTTTCGCATCGTACTCTGTTCAATACTCTGTACCGAGGGCTGCCATAACAAGTCTTCGTTCATTTTCTCGATCATTTTGTATGCCGAGTCAGAATTGTGACAAAGCGCGCGAAAAATGGTAATAATTAGAGCATCTATATTTACAAGCGCTACGGCCAGCCGGGTCGAAATGCATTGCCGGAAAATTCATGGACATCGAAATCACTCTCACCGATATCACCACGCTGACTGTGGATGCCATCGTCAATGCGGCCAATAACAGCCTGCTCGGCGGTGGTGGCGTGGATGGTGCAATTCATCGCGCGGCCGGGCCGGCATTGCTCGAGGAATGCCGCACACTCGGTGGTTGTCCGACCGGCGAAGCCCGTATAACCGGCGCGCACCAGTTACCGGCGCGTTATGTCATTCATACTGTCGGCCCGGTCTGGCAAGGCGGCAGTCATCACGAGGCCGAACAACTGGCGGCCTGTTATCGCAACAGCCTGTTGCTGGCCGAGCAAAACGGTTGTCGCAGCATTGCCTTTCCTGCCATCAGCTGCGGGGTTTTCGGATATCCTCTGCAACAAGCCAGCCATATCGCTTATCAAAGCGTGCGACAAACCCTGTCTGATTGCCCAACCGTCGAGCAAGTCATTTTTGCCTGCTTTAACCCGCCAGTCGTGGATGCCTTGCAACAGGCTGCACAGGAAATCGCATGAGCCTGACATTAGCTGTTGATGAAGAATTAGAGTTACACCGCCTGCAACATCAGCATACGGAAACCCTGTTCGAGCTGGTTGATCGCAATCGAGATTATCTGGAACGCTGGCTGCCGTTTCCGCCGCTGACCAAAAGCAGTCAGGATATTGCCGATTTCATAAAGAAATCGAACCACGCCTGGGGGCAGCGCGAAGGACTGGTTTGCCTGATTCTGTGGCATCAGCAGGCCGTCGGCATTATCAGTTTCAACAAAATCATGTCGAACCTGAGCAAAACCGAAATCGGATACTGGCTGGACCAGTCACAACAGGGTCAGGGTATCATGACACGTGCCTGCCAGCGGATGATACATTTTGCTTTTGAAGAACTACAACTGAGCAAGGTCGAGATTCGCGCGGCCCGCGAGAACCGTGCCAGCCGTGCGGTGTGCGAGCGACTGGGCTGCCAGCTCGAGGGCATTATCACGCAGTCGGAAAAGTTGCATGGGCAATTGCTCGACCATGCGATTTATGCCTGCCATCGAGATAGATCCCTCGACGTTGGCTGACCGGATAGCGATGCCGGCTCTAGTGTGACCGGTAGATTGTTGCAACATCTTCCCGCACCTGTCGCAGTACGCTGGAACAGCAGGTTCAAGGTGTGCGTTTTGTACCGATGACTCCCCAACTCTGATCCGTATTCGACCATTCATGAGCGGTTTTCCACCCAAACCCGACCATTTATCCAATCACTACCCTTGTAGAGGCTCTGATCCCGTGATTATCCGATAAAAGCGTTGAATGTCTTTTTTTTATTTGTAAAATCATATCCCTATAACTAAAACCTATAAGACTTATTTAATCACTGAGATTGATACGTGAAATTGCAACAACTCCGTTTTCTGGATGCCGTCGTCCGGAATAATCTGAATGTCTCCTCTGCGGCCGAAGAACTCTACACCTCACAGCCCGGTGTCAGCCATCAAATCAAATTGCTCGAAGAAGAACTGGATATCAAGATTTTCGAGCGTTCTGGCAAAAAACTGACCGGTATTTCACCAGCAGGCTATGCCGTGCTCGAACATGTCGAGTCACTGCTCAACAACGTCAAAAGCATCAAGCAAGCGGCTCGTGAATATTCAATGGCGAACCGCGGCAGCCTGTCGATCGCCACGACCCATACCCAGGCCCAGTTTATATTGCCGAAAATTTTGCAACAATACAGCCAGAAATATCCACGCATCGACCTGCAGGTGCATCAGGGCAATCCCAAGGCAATGTGTAAACTGGCGGCCAATAATTTGGTGGATTTCGTACTGGCTTCGGAAACCATCGATGAATTCGATGAACTGGTGACGATTCCAGCCTATAAGTGGAATCGTTACATCGTGGTGCCAAAAGGACATGGCTTGACCAGCAAGTCTGAGATTTCGCTGGCTGATCTGGCCGCTTACCCGATTCTGACCTACATGCTGGGACTGACCGGTCGTTCCAAACTCGATCGCACCTTCCAGAATGCCAATCTCGAACCAAATGTGGTGTTTACCGCGACAGATTCGGATGTCATCAAAACCTATGTCAAACTCGGCTTCGGTGTTGGCATCATTGCGGAAATGGCCAGAAGTGGCCCGGCCGATGAAGAATTGGCCTGCATTAATGCCAACCATTTATTCCCGGACAGCATGATCAAGGTAGGCTTTCGCCACTCACGCCATATCGCGACCTACCAGTACGAATTCCTGCACATGATGACACCCTATCTCGATATGGACACGATCAAGGAACTGGTGCACACCCGCGCGCTTAATGATCGTAATGAAATCCTGGCGAAATATTCTGTGCCGACCTTTCAGCAGCTGCTCGATGGGGACTATTAGCCACCAGCCACTTCCGGCCACAAAGCCAGTGTATCCTGCGCCTTGAGCATTTGATTCTGCCTCGCCTCACCATCGACAAAGCCATTGTTCAGAATAACCAGTTCGACCATTTCGGGGTCGATCGTTAACTCCTGCAGCAATTGCCCGATCGTGGTTCCGGAAGCGAGCTCCAACTGAACCGTATTGCCGCGGGCACCCTCTGGTAAATATTGCGCCAGAAAGGCGAAACATTTTAGGGTAATGGTAATCTTATCCGCCACTGACTTGCTGGCGTTGCTGCGCCGGGGTCAGCACATCCGAAATCATTTCTACGCCCCCTTCGAAGGCTAGCTCCTGGGCATTCAGAATCGCTTGCCAAAAGGCTTGCGCAGTCATCTCGACATCTTCATGCTGTTGCCACTGAAAGATAAAATCATCTTCCGAGCTGCCGCCACGACTGTATTCGAGATAATTCAAAAACAGTTCGAACATGCGTGCAGTTTCCCACGGCACACTCTTACCTCTTTCATGCGCATTGATTTCCTGCGCCAATTGGTAGTGAAAAGCCTTGAAGTCGATATCCAGACCAAACCGATCATTGATAATTTCACTACTCAGCGGCTCGGACCACTGGCGGTGAAAACGGCAAATGCCGCAGTTATCATTGATCAGTTCGTACACCATGCGCTCGACATTCTTGCGCCCAAGCTCATCCGGCGTGGTAAAACCGCCGCCGTAAAAGACATAGTATTTACCCATCAACGGCATCGGGCTTCCCATGCCCGGCACCCAGTACTGATTCGGTACCATGTGGCCTTCTTCGCCATGTGACAAGAATACCGCGCGATCGAGCGGACGAGTATCGGGGAAGCGCCGGTTCAATTCATACGCCGCATTGCGTATGCCCTTGCGAAAATCCGCCGCGCGCGGATCGAACAGAATCGCATCGATCAGCGCGATGGCATATTTCGCATTTTTCATGCTGTCGTTGACCAGATCGAAGTCTTCGACATCGGCGGTGAATTGCTGAAATTTCATATCTTGTTTCGGCGGAAAGCCAAATTCATCCGCCGGGATCACATCATCGGCTACGCATTCCATGATCCAAGCCAGCGTTCCGCCGACCTGAATCGCATCCAGCCCCATTGCATCGGCATGATCGTTCAGAATCTCAGCCGCGCGTTGATCAAATACGCCGCACTGTGGCCCCAATGCGTGGTAGGGCTCGTAATCCTTTTTATATTTACCATTGAGTTTCTTGCAGGCAGTGGCACAGGGCTCGCCGCAATGATCGAAGCTCTTGGTTTCGATGGTTTCCTCGTTATATTGCTTGAGGTAATGATCGACGATGAAATCCTTGTGCTGTTTCAGGCGGTCTTCATTGCTGGCTGAAGTGCTGCGATAATTGAAGGTCATCAGCATGTCGCCGATGTTATTGAGATTGACGCCGAAAGTACCGCCGGTTTTGATTTTCGGGTCATAGTGATATTTGACCGTTGCGGCCTTATCGACCTTGACCCCTTTATCGCCGAAATTTTCGCTGAAATACACATCGGTATCCCGCGCCTTGGGCTTGTGCGGATCGACCCAGTCACCGCCGAACAGACAACCAACCAGATTGTGTTGTTGCAGCAAGCGACTACCCATGCCGCCGCGACCACACCAGTCGACCACGCCGGTCAGTTTTCCTTTCTTGATGGTGTTGGAGGCGATCGTGCCTTCCCGCGTCAACTCCGCCCCCGGCCCGACCACAAAGGCACGCATACGCTTGCGATCATATTCACTGCCAAAGCGGTCGAAGATGGCATGCTGCAAGGCATAGATACCAACCACCTCTTCTTCCTCTTTGGCGTAGTCTGTGGCCGCATAGCCTTGCCAGATTTCGGCATAATCGCTGACCGGCTCGATGCGCACCGAGATGTTTTCGCCATCGTTATTGAGCAGCAACACGCCGGGCTGCGCAGCGCGTCCGCTGAGACTGACAAAATTCACGCCGACATGCTGAAAGGTATAGGCGGCGCCCCCCATCGAAGAAATATAAAAACTGTCCCACTGCGGACTCTGGCCGCAAAACACCATGCGCCGGGAACCCGGAATGGCGCTGCTGGCGAGCAAGCCTTCGCCAAAGGTGAATACATCGGGATCCTGTTTGAACCGCTTCCAGCCATAATCGACCGGACCGAGCACCTGCTCTTCTGACGAGATATCATTGACATGCCAATCCGCAGAATCGAGCTGAACGATCAGTTCTTTCTGAATAAAGGGTACCGCCATCAGTCTCTCTCCTTCGGTAGGGTGGTCTCAAAACCGGCTATTGTAACCACGCCTGATCAACATTAAATGACATCCATCAAACACCCGACATAGCGCCCGGCAATTTCTAACGGCAAGACACGCCGGTTCCGCCCAGCCCGCAATATCCGTGCGGATTTTTCGCCAGGTACTGCTGATGATATTCTTCCGCATAATAAAAAGGCCCGGCCGGCAGAATTTCGGTGGTGATCGAGGGATATCCGGCATCGGCCAGAGCCTGTTGATACTGCTGCCGGGATTTTTTCGCTGCTGTCAGTTGGGTTTCATTGTGGCAATAAATTGCCGAGCGATACTGGGTGCCCATGTCATTACCCTGACGCATACCCTGGGTTGGATCATGCGACTCCCAGAACAGGCGCAATAAATCGTCAAGTGCAACCTTGTCGGGCTGATAGACCACCATCACCACTTCGTTATGGCCGGTCCGACCACTGCAGACTTCTTCGTAAGTCGGGTTCGGGGTGCCGCCACCGCTGTAACCGACTGCGGTGATGAAAACGCCGTCGAGATCCCAGAATTTTCGTTCGGCTCCCCAGAAGCAACCCAAACCAAACAGTATGCTGTCACAGTCATCAGGAAATGGGGGCAGAATACTGCGACCACTTACGAAGTGCTTGCCTGATAGCGGCATCGCCTGTTCGCGTCCCGGCAATAGTTCAGAAGGATCTGGCAGAGTAGTGGGTTTCATCGATGATCACTCAGTAAAGACGATAGGTCTGGATGCTTTGCGGAGAAAAATTGCCCAGTTCGCACAGCGCTTCCACATCATGCACTTTCAAAGTTTTGGCATGAATCTCCATCAAGCCCTGCTCACGCATGCTGCGCAGTGTGCGATTGACATGAATCTTGGTCAAGCCGGTGGCATCGCCGATATCTTCCTGCGACAGAGGGAAAAAAATCGAGTCTGACGCTTCATCTTTATAAATTGACTTGACCCGATAAAACAGTTCGCAACAGAAAAATGCAATGCGCTCGATCGCAGATTGCTTGCCGATCGTCATCAGCCGGCTCTGGCAAATATTCATGTCACGCGCATTGAGTTCGGTCAGCCGGCGTGCGACGTTCATGTCATTGCGTAGTAACTCAGGTATTTTGTTGCTGGGAAAGGCACATAGTACCGCATCGGTCAAACTGATGACGGAATGCGTCATGGGTGCCTCGAGATTACTCTGAAAGCCAAGCATGTCTCCCGGTAGCGCGATGCGCAAAATCTGCCGTTTGCCGTTATCCAGCGTTTTGAAGACCGCTAACCAGCCATGATAGACCGTGAACATAAATTCGCCCGGCTCGGATTCGCGATAGACTTCCTTGCGTGCTTCGACCGTAAACTGGGCCTTGCGATAGGTTTGCGTCCAGTTCAGTTGGGCTTCCGGCACGCCATGAAACAATGCCAGCCGGCGAACCGAGCATTCGTTGCAACGCGTAGGATTGTGCTCGATTGCTACCAGATTGTTTTTCGTATCCGTCATGAGTCAATAATGTCTATCCAGCCGGGTGCATGATCAGAGGGCTTTTCCATGGCTCGAACGTCATAATCGATTCCACTGCCTTTTACAGCGTCTTTCAGGCAGTCACTAACCAGCAAATGATCAATCCGCAAGCCCCGTCTCGGTTCGCGGTCAAAGCCTTTGCTGCGGTAATCGAACCAGCTGAACAAGTCATCCTCAACAGGGTGGCAAAGCCGGAATCCATCGTGGTAGCCGAGTTGGATCAGGGTATTGAACCATTCACGCTCTTCCGGTAAAAAACTGGCCTTGCCGGTTTTCAGCCAGCGTTTGGCATTGTCGGCTCCGATACCGATATCGCGGTCGTCTGGCGCGACATTGAAATCGCCCATCACCACGACTCGCTGGTCGGGCGTATGCTGCTGTTGTAAAAACGTGGTCAAGTCCTGATAATATTTCTGCTTGGCCGGAAACTTGACCGGGTGGTCACGCGATTCCCCTTGCGGAAAGTATCCGTTGTAGACATACCAATCCTTGCCATTGACCTGATACTGCCCGCCGATGAAGCGTTTTTGCGACTCGCTATCATCGCCTGGAAAACCGAGCTGTGCCTGCAGGCATTCGCTACGCGACAACAGTGCTACGCCATAATGTGTTTTCTGTCCCATGAAGATCGCCTGATAGCCCATTTCCTGAATGGCTTCGAGCGGAAAGTCCGGGTCTTGCACCTTGGTTTCCTGCAGTCCGATAAATTCCGGATCGTGTTTCTGAATCACCGCATCGAGCTGATGCAGGCGAAGGCGAATGGAATTGACGTTGAATGAAACAAATTTCATAGGAAAAAAATCTCGTTAAAGCGCAACGTAGAACCCCTGTTGAATAACGATTTGATACTGCAAATCACCAACCGATCCTTACTGCTTCGTGATTAAAACACAAACCGGTTGAAACATATCCTTCTGTCGACCACGGGTTTAGCCCGAAACTGTCGTTCGCGTTGTTGTTTACCAATTCGCATGTTTCAGGTATTCCAGTTCTTCGGCTGTACTTTCACGCCCCAGTGCGGCATTGCGGTGCGGAAAACGTCCAAAGCGCTGGACCACATCGCGGTGGTGATGCGCGTAGCGCAAGTTATCGTCCAGCCCGGCCTGCTGATACAGTTGCACGGCATAGTCCTGGTCTTCCAACGACTCGCTGTGCATGAACGGAAGGTACAAAAAGACGCGTTGCTCATCGGTCAATTGCTGGTCGAAACCCTGCTCGATGGCGTGACCGGCGATCTTGCGCGCATTCGCTTCGGTTGAATACTGCCGGGCATCTTCGCGAAACATGTTGAGCGGAAACTGATCCAGCACGATAACCAGCGCCAGCGCGCCTTGCGGGTCCTGTTCCCAGTGGTCATAACTACCGGCACGCGCCAGTCCCCAGACCGCTTCGAAACGCTGGCGAATTTCCTCATCGAATTCGGGCGTCGAATGAAACCACTTTTCACGGGCCGCATCGGAAAACCAGAACTGCAATATCTCGGCGATCAGGTCGTCATCTTTTTTTAAATGCTGCTTGCTTGTCATGTCTCAATCTTCCAGCCATTCGGCAAGATAATACAGATATTGCCCCTCAGAGGATTTGGAGGGTCCCATCACCCGGGCGGCGAAATATTTTTTCTCCGGATCGGATTCTGCCAGTGCCTGTTCGGGCGAATCCTTGATCGCCACGCAATTGGCAGAAAAGCGATTGCGACTGCGCCGCGGCACATACACTACGGCATATTGATAGCTCGACACACCGCCTTCCGGGTCGGGTGGCACGAATCCTCTCATTAACTTTCCTGACTCTGCTTGCGAATCGGTTATGCTATCACTTTACCCCAGCAAGCTGAATGCCTGACCAAGATGATATTGCTCTCGACCCTGAATGCCCGCTACATCCATTGTTCGCTGGGGCTGCGCTACCTGTATGCCAATCTCGGCGAGTTGCAGCCCGACAGCAAGATCCTCGAATTCATGATCAGCCAGCGCCCGATCGATATCGCCGAGCAGATTCTGCAGCAGCAACCGAAGATTGTCGGCTTTGGCGTGTATATCTGGAATCTCCAGCAAACTCGGGAAGTGATGTCGATTCTCAAAGCCCTGCGTCCCGACCTGGTGATCGTGCTCGGCGGCCCGGAAATCAGTTATGAAACCGAACAAAGCCCGGCTTACCCGCTGGCCGATTACATTATCACCGGGCAAGCCGACCTCGCCTTCGCCCGGCTGTGCCGCGATGTGCTGGCGCAACGCCCGCCACTGCTGAAAATCATCGAGGCCGAGCCGCGACACCCGCGTGAACTGACCCTGCCCTACGATTATTACAGCGATGAAGATATCCGCCAGCGTGTACTGTATGTGGAAGCCTCACGGGGCTGCCCGTTCAAATGTGAATTCTGCCTGTCGTCGCTGGACAAAACCGCGCAAGCCTTCGAACTAGAGGCATTTCTGCAGGCGATGGAAGACCTGTATCAGCGCGGCGCGCGGCATTTCAAATTCGTCGATCGCACCTTCAATCTCAACCTCAAAACCAGCCAGCGAATTCTGCAGTTTTTTCTCGACAAGCCGCTGGATGATTTATTCCTGCATTTCGAATTGATTCCCGACCGCTTGCCGGAACCGCTGAAGAAGCTGATCGAACAATTTCCACCCGGCTGCCTGCAATTTGAAATCGGCATTCAGAGCTTTAACCCGCCAGTGCAGGACTTGATCAGCCGCCGCCAGGATCACCAGAAAACCATCGACAACCTGAGCTATCTCAGCCAGCAAACCCGGGTGCATTTGCATACCGACCTGATCGCCGGCTTGCCGGGAGAAGACTTGCAAAGTTTCGCCCGCGGTTTTGATTTACTGATTGAGTTGCAGGTACAGGAAATCCAGGTCGGCATCCTCAAACGCTTGCGCGGCACGCCGATCATCCGCCACAGCGAAGCCTTTAAAATGGTGTACAACCCGAATCCACCCTACACCATTCTCAGCACTTCGACGATGGATGCCGAAACGCTTTTTCGCATCAACCGCTTTTCACGCTACTGGGACATGATTGCCAACGCCGGTCGCTTCAGCCACAGCCTGCCTGTTTTACTGGGTGAGCAGCCGTTTCAACGCTTTATGGATTTTTCCGACTGGCTGTTTGCACAAACCGGGCAAACCCATCGCATTGCTCTGCCCCGTTTATTTCGGCTGCTCTACCAGTTTCAAGGAGGCAATCAGGAATTCAGCGAAAAATTGCAGCAGGATTTCCACCGCAGCGGTATCAAGGGTCGCTTCGAGCACGTGATCGGGCAAGAGCATGCAGACAAAAATCAACCGCCGAAACAACCGCCACAGGCCTCATCCCGCCAGCAACGGCACCTGGCCTGACAGCCAGCCGACCAGCCCGAGAATCACCGCGTAACGCAGGCCCTTGCCAATCGCTGTCAGCAAAAAAAACAAGCCGAAATGCACTCGCATGATGCCAGCAATCAAGGTCAGGGCATCACCGAACACCGGCGCCCAGGCGAGCAACAGAGACCATACGCCATAACGATTGAACCAGCGCTGCGCGCGCTCGAGACTTTCACCCTTGACTGGAAACCAGCGACGGTTTTGCCAGTGCAAAAGATATCTTCCCATCCACCAATTGACACAGGAACCCAGCGTATTTCCCAATGTCGCCCACAGCCACAGATAAAAAGGGTCATAGTGCTTTGTGACCAGCGCGGCGAGCAGGATTTCCGAGCTGCCGGGTAACAGGGTAGCCGACAAGAACGCCGACACGAACAGGCTCAGCAAGGCTTCCATCGAGTTACAGCTCAGCCAGCACGCGGTACAGCGCCGAGGTCAGCAGTTCGAGGTCCGGATCAGTCATCACAAACGGTGGCATCAGGTACACCAGTTTGCCGAACGGCCGCACCCACACGCCCTGTTCGACAAAGGCCGACTGGATGGTTTTCATATCCACCGGTTGTTTCATTTCCACCACGCCGATCGCACCGAGCACGCGCACTTCGGCAACCTTGTCCAGCGTTGCACAGGGCGCAAGGCCGTTTTGCAATCCGCGCTCGATGCGTTGCACATTCGATTGCCAAGCCGATTCGAGCAATAAATCGATACTGGCCAGTGCCACCGAACAGGCCAGCGGATTAGCCATGAAAGTCGGGCCATGCATGAACGCATAAGGAGGATGCTGGCTGATGGTTTCGCTGATCGATTGTGTCGTCAAGGTCGCCGACAATGTCATGGTGCCACCGGTAAGCGCCTTCCCGACACACAGGATGTCCGGCTGAATCCCGGCATGCTGACAGGCGAATAATTTACCAGTACGACCAAAGCCAGTGGCGATTTCATCGGCGATCAGCAAGACCCCGAGCTCGTCGCACAAGTCACGCAACCGTTGCAGATATTGCGCCGAATAAAACCACATTCCGCCCGCCCCCTGCACCACCGGCTCGACGATGACGGCAGCCACCTCGGCCTGATGTTTGCGCAGACTGTTTTCCATCGGTGCAAAGTCTTCATCACGACAAGGCTCGCCAAAGCGGCAGGCCGGTGCCTCGACAAAAATCTGTTGCGCCAGTATCGAGGAAAACAAATGATGCATGCCGGTGTCCGGGTCGCATAACGACATCGCACCGAGCGTATCGCCGTGATAACCCTGACGCAAACTAATGAAACGTTTCTTCTGTTGATCACCGCGGGCCTGCCAGTATTGCAGAGCCATTTTCATCGCCACCTCAACCGCCACCGAGCCGGAATCGGCAAAAAAAACACGAGGTAATTTTCGCCCCGTCAATTCGACCAGCTTCTCTGCCAGACGGCAGGCCGGTTCATGAGTCAGACCGCCGAACATGACATGCGACATTTTCTCCATCTGTTGTTGCAGAGCATGATTCAAAACCGGATGATTATAGCCATGCACTGCACACCACCAGGATGACATGCCATCGATCAATTCGCGGCCATCGACCAGTTTCAGTCTGACCCCTTTCGCCGATTCAACCGCAAAGGGAGGTGGCTCGACATTGACCGGAGCATATGGGTGCCAAAGATATTGTGCATCCAGCGACGGCCAGTTTTTTTGATTATCGCTCATCTTCATCCAACAGTTTTTCGACACAATGACGGATTTTTTTCAGCAGGTTTTTTTTGCCACCTGCCTGCCCACTCAGGTAACCGTTTCGGTTTTGCAAAACCTTTTCCACCAGCAATTGATTTTCCGCTTCGCTCAGTCGCAGTGATGGCAACAGACCGATCAACCAGACTTGCAATTGCGCCTGAGTGTATTCAAACCCCCGATAGCCCTGCGCAAAGGCTTGCAGAATTTTCAATTCCGATTCCAGCATTTGAAAGCGTAGTGACAGTAAGCGCAGAATCTCGAGCACTTCGACCGGGGGCATGTCACGACAATAACTCATCAGCCAGACGGGTAGATATTTTTGAAATACCTGCCGCTGCCCGACCATGATCGATTCGACCCGCTCGTTCAGTGCCTGCAGCACGATTACGGTTTGCTGTGCACTCGAAGTGCCCTTGCCTGCACTGATATGTACCAGCTGAAATTCGCTTTCCCTCCAAAAAGGGAGCACAGCGGCATCGGCGGCGAAACTGCTTCCCAGGTAATCGCAATGAAGCTCCAGTGCCAGTTGTCGGGCTTGCGTCAGCAAGCGGCTGCCAATGCCCTGCCGACGCAGTGCCGGTAATACCGCAATACGCTGCACACGCAAGCCTTGCAGGCAGGAAAAATCAGCAATGCCAGCCTGCGCAGTCATCATTTGCGCCAGCAGATGTCCCTGCGGCCGTCGCCGCCCCATAAACACTTCCTGCGCCAACTCGGTATCGAATCCGCCTTCCCGATTCAGCAGCAGAACCCCCACCACTTTCGCTTGTGCCATCGCCACGATCAACCGTTGCTGCTCGTCTTCCATCAATTGTCGCAAGTCAGAAGGTCGGGTTCGATAATGTGCCGATACCAGCAAGCCATACACCGATTCGAGCAGGGCCTGGTTCTTCGCAAGCTCCGATTTGCTGACCTCGTATATCGACAGTGATGACACATCCGGCGGCGATGTATTCATCTCCGGCTTGAGCATCAGCACCCGGTTCATCCAGGCTTCCAATAAATCACCCTGCCCCCAACGAATTGGTTGTGACAGACTGAGCTGTTGAAAGCGGGATGGATCGAGCCGGGCGATAAACTTGTGCAAAAAGCCGCCACCGGTACCTTCATACCCTCCGGTGGTGGTCGCCATCAATATCTTGTTTGCCAACGGCAGACATTGCAACAACAGGCTGACCGGCAGCGTCGCGGCTTCATCAATGATCAGGCAATCGACGGCTTGTTGCTGACATATGAATTGATCGGGCGCGACAAATCTGGCCTGCATTTCCGGCCGGATTTGCTGCAATAAAATTTCGGCCTGACTGCGCGAGGCCGCGGTAATCACACAGTCCGCGTCCGCTTCAATCGAGTGGGCAAAATGTCCGAGCAAAGTACTTTTGCCGCGCCCGCGATCGGCGGTCAGTATCAGCATCGGCGGCGAGATTTGCGCCCACCATTGTTGCATCTTTGCAAAGACTTCTGCCTGTTGCGCAGTCAACTCACCGGTCAAAGCGGGCGACTCGGTTTTGGGCAGGTCGATGCTGGGGAGTACCGGGTCGGCATCGCAGGCAGACAGAATCCAGTTTTCCTTTTCCAGATGGTCAAAAAAATAGCGCATGAAATAATCTTCTTGCGGCGTCCGGCCCTGCCATCGACCATAACGATCGGAGTGGTTATCGATCTGCTCCGGCGTCAGCAACAGCATCAATCCACCACCACGCAAGGATCCGGCCAGCATGCACAAGACATCCAGTTGAAGGCCGCTGAATCCATCGTAAATAACACAGTCGGTTTCCTGACCCAATTGCTGTTGTGCCTTACCCGGGGCGATCGCCATCGGCCAGTCCGGGTCATCGGAGAACAGCCAGCCATTGCCAGCATCAAGCAAGGCTGCTGCAATTTGCCGGCATTGATTTCGCGGTGCTCGCAAGTTTAACAACAGGCGCTGACCACTGGTTCGCAGGCGTTCCAGCAAACTCGTCAGCGTCTGCAAAACCGTCGCAACTTCAGGTAAATTTACTGGCTCGATTGTGATAGGGTTCGGCTTCATTTGCGGAGAGTTTACCATGACCGAACAACAACAGATTGAAATCGAAGCCGCCGCCTTTCGCGGCCTGGTGCAACATTTGCGTGAGCGAACGGATGTGCAGAATATCGATTTGATGAATCTGGCCGGCTTCTGCCGTAACTGCCTGTCCAAGTGGGTATTGGCCGAAGCCAAAAAACAGGGCCTGGATATGGATTATGCTGCCGCGCAGCAATTCGTCTACGGCATGAGCATCGAGGAATGGAAAGCTCAATATCAAACGCCGGCCAGTGAAGCGCAAAAAGCGCGGTTTGAAGAAACCAAACCACTGCATGCAAAAATCAGCGGACACCGCTGACAGAGAACGAGCCAGCGGCTATACTGGTTACAGTATTCACATTAATAAGGAGATTAACCATGAAATTGAAACACTTGACCCGTTTGACACTACCTCTGATATTGCTACTCGGAAGCCAGGCTGCAATCGCCGAAGAAGGCCGCTATCAAGCCTACTGGAACGGTAAATCCTACATGATTCTGGATACGGATCGCGGCAATATGTGGACCTTTTATGGCGACACCATGGTGTACAATGGTCGGCTCGATGGCAATGATTTCGAATCGCCGGAAAAAGCCAGCATCTGGAAACAAAGCCACGGCAAATGGGTCAAACAAAAATAATTCAGCGCTGCTCTGGTCAGCGTTTTTCTTAACGATTACGAGGATTCTCCATGAGCATCACCATCAACGTCGAAGGCATGAGCTGCCAACATTGCGTAGCTAACGTCAAAGGTAAACTGGTAGCGCTGGATACTGTCCAGTCTGCCAGCCCCAGTCTGGAGGACAAAAACGTAACAATCGAAGGCGAAAATCTGGATATGGATGCAATCAAATCGGCGGTTGCCGAAGCGGGCTATCAAGTCGTCGAATAAATCTTGCAGGCGTTTAAAAACCGCAGCGACCCGGTTCGACTGCGGTTTTTTTGTGCCGAATTCTTGCGGTTTAGCCCAATCCCAAGCTACTTGTAATGCGCAGATTTTTACTGAAATTTTCAGCGTCGGTTTCAGTCTATGATCAGGCCTCCAGATCCTGAACGAGCTTTGCTGAGTGTGGTTTAGACCAAAACGCCACCCTAACCCCCCCTGACAGAAAAAGCCCGTTTTAAATATCTGCACACTTCTCAGCGATATTGCAGACTTTCCATCGCTCGTGCCAATTCAGGCTTGATCATTTCAATATCATTGAACAACACCACCAGATAGGCGTCGGACAAATTATTCTTATGTATCGC
>JANTFI010000022.1 GCA_024763505.1 Gammaproteobacteria bacterium | reverse complement strand
TGATCTTCGGCTCGGCCGGGTTGTCTTCCGGTATTTTTCTGCATTTGATTCGGCATCAGCATGAATCTGAAGAAGCCGAAAATAACGCTCAGCAAGCTGCCAAGGGAAGCGCGAACTAGCACAAGCCGATAACGGATTCTTGCTGGCTTATGCCAGCGCTGGAATTCAACACTCGACAGCTACTCTCAGCTTTCTTCGGTTGCCCGATTTCCCGTCACTCCCACGAGGGAGCGAGGAAACGAAAGCAGGATTCGTAGCTTGAGTGTTCGCGCCTTTGCGAAAACGAATCAGTCTTTGTTCTTTTCCTGTGCCTGCGCCTTGCGTTTGGCGACAGCCGGGCGTTTGCCCTTGCGCTTGGTGTGCTTGGGTTTGACTTTGCCCTTGTGCTTGGTGGCCAGCTTCGAACGCTTCTGATCGGCGTGGTACGCCTTGATGTTGATGGCACGCCCGGCGACGCGGGTTTTCTTCAGGTCGGTCAGTGTTTCGCGCGGCATGCCTGCCGGCAAATCGACCAGTGAAAAATCTTCATAGATATCGATGTTGCCGATGTAGGTGCTGTCCAGCTCGGCTTCGTTGGCAATGGCCCCGACGATGTTGCCGGGTTTGACATCATGCTGGTAGCCGACATCCAGTCGATAACGCTGCATTTCAACATCCGGATGATCTTTCAGCGGTTTGGCATGCGGGTTGATTTCCTTGTCGCTGCGTTTGCGAGGCTCACCACGCTCATCGTCACGATTGCGCCGCGGGCGCTCACGATCGGCGTTGCCTAAGCGCGCCGATTTTTCAAATGCGTCGCTTCGTTCCTGCTTGCGCTCGCGTTTGCCTTTTTGCGGAGCATCGGCCATCAGCAGCGGTTCATCGCCCTGCACCATTTTCACCAGCGCCGCCGCCAGTTGCATCGGGTCGACTTCGTTTTCATGCACGAATTCTTCGATCAAGTTCTGGCACACACTCAAGTCCTGCGTTTCCAGCGTTTCCTTGATGCGATTCTTGAAGCGCGCCATGCGTTGCTGATTGATGTCGGCGGTACTCGGCAGCACAAAAGGTTCAATCTTGTGTTGCGCCACTTTTTCGATACTGCGCAACATGTAGCGCTCTTTCGGCGTAACGAACAGAATCGCTTCGCCACTGCGACCGGCCCGGCCGGTGCGTCCGATGCGATGCACATAGGATTCGCTGTCATGTGGAATATCGTAATTGACCACCAGCGAAACGCGACTGACATCGATGCCGCGCGCGGCGACATCGGTGGCGATAACGATATCGATATTACCTTTCTTTAGGCGATCGATGATGCGCTCGCGCTGTTTTTGCGGTACGTCGCCATTCAGCGCATCGGTCGCATAACCGCGCGCTTCGAGTTTTTCGTGCAGGTCCACGGTCGCGGTTTTGGTACGCACAAACACGATCACGGCATCATATTCGGTACTTTCGAGAATGCGCGTCAGCGCGTCGAGCTTGTTATAGCCGGTCACTTGCAGGTAACTTTGCTTGATGGTGATGGCGGTCTGGGTTTTGGTTTTGATCTTGACCAGCTGCGGGTCGTCCAGATACTTGGTCGCCACGCGCTGAATCGCCTGCGGCATGGTGGCGGAAAACAGGGCTATCTGGCGATCCTTCGGGGTTTTTTCGAGTATCCATTCCACGTCGTCGATAAAGCCCATGCGCAGCATTTCGTCGGCTTCATCCAGCACCAGCGCCTGCAATTTATCGAGCTTGAGGGTCTTGCGGTTGATGTGATCCATTACCCGGCCCGGCGTGCCCACCACGACTTGCACACCGCGTTTAAGCTGGCGTAACTGGATATCGTAAGACTGCCCGCCATAAATCGGTAGAATGTGGAATCCCTTGATGTCAGAGGCATAGGATTGAAACGCTTCAGCCACCTGAATCGCCAGTTCACGCGTGGGCGCCAGCACCAGAATCTGCGGGCTTTTCAGACTGACATCGACACGGCTCAGCAAGGGCAACGCGAATGCCGCCGTTTTGCCGGTGCCGGTTTGCGCCTGACCGATGATATCGTGACCTTCGAGCAAAAGCGGAATACATTCCGCCTGAATCGGCGAAGGGGTTTCATAGCCAAGCCGGGAAACCGCCTTGAGCACTGGGTCAGGCAGATCGAGTTCGTCAAAAGACGTGATGGATTGTTCAGACATGGTGTTAGAGGGGGGGAGGCAATTCGATGATGGAGTCTATCAGATTATGCTAATTTTGTTTGGCTAATTTGCAAATCTAATGAAAGCCTGTGAGTTAGTCTTCCGGCTTGGCTTCTTTTTTTAACATCTCTTTCAATAACTGTTCAGCCTGGTCGATGGGAAGCGATGGATGATATAAATAGCCCTGCACTTCATCACAACCCACTTCGATCAGAAAATCCTTTTGCAATTCATTTTCCACCCCTTCGGCAACAACTTGCAGGCCGAAGCCCTGTGCCAGCGTCACAGACGCCTTGATAATCGCTTCATCGTTCTGATCCTTGCCGATATCCATGACAAATCCGCGGTCGATCTTGAGACGGTCCAGCGGGTATCGCTTCAGATTGACCAAAGAAGAGTGGCCGGTTCCGAAGTCATCAATCGCCAGCTTCATACCAGTGGCTTTGAGGCGTTCAATGTTATTCATGGCGATATCCATTTGTTTGATAATCAAGCTTTCGGTAATTTCAAATTCGATTTTCTCGGCATATTCGATTGCACCGCTATCACGCAAAACACCAATCAATGTGCTGGCTAGATTTCCATCCATCAATTGTCGCTGGGACAGGTTAAAGGCGATGCGTCCAAACGGGTATTGCCGAGCCGACCATGCCACCACACGCTCACAGACTTGCTGAAAAACCCATAAACCCATCGGGTCGATCAAGCCGCAACTTTCCGCGATGGAGATAAATTCGCCCGGCGCTACCCGGCCGTGCAAGGGGTGCTGCCAACGGATCAAAGCCTCGAAGCCGCATAATGTTTCATCTCGCAGCCGGTACTGCGGCTGAAACTCGAGCAGGAACTCGTTGCGCTCGAGTGCATCCAGTAATTCCTGCTCCATAGTCAGACCGGTAATGGCCGATTCGAGATATTGCTGGGTAAAAAACTTGTATTGATTGCGACCGGCTTTTTTGGCTTCGTACATCGCCACATCGGCTTGTTGGATCAATTGTTCCGTGCTTTCCGCATGATTGGGAAACAGCGCAATGCCGATGCTGGCAGCCACTTTCAGTTCATAATTTTGCTGGACGATTTTTTCATCGAATAAACGTAAAATCCGTTCCCCGATGGCTGCTGCCTGCTGATGCGAATCGACTCGCTCGATTATCAGCACAAATTCATCACCGCCAAATCGAGCTACCATGTCCTGTGGCCGGCAAAGGGTTTTCAAGCGACGGGCTACCTCGATCAACAACAGGTCGCCAAAGCCATGCCCGAGCGTGTCATTGATGGATTTGAAACGATCCAGATCAAGAAAGAAAAGTGCGCCTGAGGCTTGCTTTCGAATGGCTTGAGAAACCACCTGGCAAACATGCTTTTCAAACATCATGCGGTTGGGCAAACCGGTTAGCACATCATGATTGGCCATGTGTTCGATTTTCTCATGAGCCTCTTTCTGTTCAGATATATCGGTTAAGATGCCGACAAAATACTCGATTTCGCCTTTATCATCCCGGATCGTATCCATACTTAACAAAATCTGGGTAGAGCTGCCCAGTTTGTGGTGAATCACCAGTTCACGACGCAAGTGGTCTCCGCTGCTGGCTAGCCTGCACAGCGAATCGCACATTTCCTGATCCAGTTCATGGCGCAGAAATCCTTCGCCGCTTTGTATCAATTCTTCTTCACTGTAACCCGTGATTCTTTCGATGGCTGAATTGGCATACAGGATTTTTTTATCCGATCGTACGATCACGATACCTTCGGTGGCTGATCTCATCACGCTGTTGAGCAGCTTTTGGCGTCGCTCGTGACGCTTTTTCTCAGTGATGTCCCGCGCCAGATAAAGTACCGTTTGCTGACCGTTGACCCGATATCCGGCCGGTATCACACGGCCTTCAAAACTTCCAGGCCCCGATATGACATCGAGTTCGTACTCTATAGTCTGGGGCAGGCCGGTTTCAACAGCTCTGTAAATCACCGCCATAATCAACTCAGCCAACTCTTGAGGGAGGGAATCGCTCAGATTACGCCCGATCAAATCCTGCAGCGGCATCACCAGACTATCGTTATTCTGTGCGACCACTTCCAGATAGCGCCCGGTCTCATCAAATAAAAACAATAAATCCGGAAAAGCATCGAGAATTGCATTCTGGCGTTGTTCATAGCTGGTTTGCAAATCCTGCAAGCGGCTTTCACATTCTGCCTCGTTTTCGACCAGCTGGCGTTCCAGACTGGTTCGCTCCAGCTCTGCCGAATCGAATTCCTGACTGATTTTTTCTAAAAAACGTACCCAATCCGCAACATCAGGTGAAGTCTGGGCCGAAAGCTGCAGGTGTTCAAGAAGTCTGGTAATTTCATTGTGCATGCGTGGTTTGCGGTCCGTTTACGGCCCTTTTGTCTTTTACTTAGGACCCGAATATTCACGGCATCTCAGAATACCGTTGAAACAATATTCTAACCGCCCAAAAAAAAACGGCCAGTAAAAAACTGGCCGTATCAATGTCAGCGGAATGAAACTAATCACTCTACATAACCAAAGGAGGACATACTGAAAAAGATGACAACGCTGAAGTAACAGAATCGAGATCATGCTGACTGAAACCATCGAAACTGCCGGTTCACTTACCAGTCATTGACATCCTTCACATTGTTATATATAGATGATCGCAGTCATTTTTGTGACTGCAGAGACAAAATAACCGAAAAAATCGATAAGCGGTTATTAATATACTACTTTACTGAAACGCTGGCCGTTCAATTCAGATTGAAGTCGATCAAGGCGACTGAAATCTCCGGAGATTGGCTGGAAAGCCCCATTTCCAGCGAGATGGTTTCATCCAGATCCAACTCCTTTTGTTGCAACAACGGCAATAGATGTTCACAAATCTGCATGATCAGCAAGACGCCTTCCCGGTCCGGCTGCCCGGGTTCCAGCGTTTGGCTGGTTTGAAACAAAGACTGGATATATTGCTTCATTTCGGCCTCTTGCTGTTCATGTCCGGATTGCTTGAAGGAATCGGTGAAATTGATCTCCAGTGTACGTTTGGCCTGGACATCATCATCCTGCACGCTGACCGAAATAGGACCCTGTATTTTCATCTCTTCACCCTGATTAATGCAGCGATGGCATGGAAGGACGGCCATCCTTGATTTCTTTGTCGGTGGCATCACGAATATCGTGGATCATCACCTTGAATTGCACCGTCTTGCCGACCAGCGGACTGTTACCATCAATGGTCAACAAACCATCTTCGATCTTGGTCACGGTGAAGGATTTGATTTCGCCCTGGTCGTTCTGGAATTCGACTTCTGCGCCGATTCGATGAAATTGCGGTGGGACGTTTTCGAGTGAGTCGGTGAAGATCAATTCAGGGTCAGCCTCGCCAAAACATTCTTCCGGCGCCAACTTCACTTCGATTTCATCGCCGATGGCTGCACCTTCCATCGCCTTTTCGACTTTTTCAAACATGCGCTGCTCACCGCCATGAATATAACCCATCGGAATTTCGACCTGCTCCAGCACTTCGCCATTATCGACATCAACAATGGTATAACTGAACATGACATGCTTGTTTTGGGCCACACGCTGTTCTGACATAATTTGCTTCTCCAAATGTCGCGTAGTTTACCAGAAGCAATTCTGGCGAGTGTTGTTTTTGCCGTTGTAGTGCAGGCGCATTTATCCCCTCTGACCTCCCGGCGTAAGCACCCTCTTTGGGCTGTCCCTGCCCATCGGGTATAAGCACATCCCTGTGCAAAAAAAGACGGGCTAAAGAGCCCGTCAAAACAATCACCAAGAGGATAAAACTAAATCAGGCCGTCCAAAAGGAGGAGGAGAGAGACGACCTGAGTTAGTTCCCTGAAGAGCCTGGACTCTTCAGGAAACCTGCCAGATTATTTGGCAGCCGCTTCTGCCTTGGCAGGAGCAGGTGCTGCAACCGGAGCCACAGGCGCCGCGTAACCGTAAGGTGCATAACCGTTGTTGGCGTAGTAGTTACCATTGCCGTAACCGTTGCCGTTGCCATAGTAGTTACCGTAGTAATCGCCATAACCGTTACCATTCCAGTCAGTGTTGGCGTCCATGTCTGTATCCATGTCACCTTTGGCGCGACCTTTGAAAGTCATGGTGAAAGTAGCTTCGCCATCGGCGTTGCCACGTCCTTGACCACGACCCTGTCCACGTCCATTGCCTTCGCCACGGTAGTTACCGTAACCATTGCCATAAGTGTTGCCGTAGTAGTCGCCATTGCCATAGCCGTTTGAATTGTTGTTGTCGCCGAAGAAAGGCATGTCCCAGCTAGCCTGGGCAGAAGTAGCCATAACAGCGATTGCTGCAGCAGTAATGATTTTTTTCATGATGGTCGTCTCCCGTAAATTAAAATATTCTTTATAAAATGTTTGCACAAAACTATATTAGAATTCTCTAATATAGTCAAGCATAATTATATTAGAATGTAATAATTTTTTAATGAGTTGGTCACACAGCTTGCAGATTGGCATAGGCCAGCATCAGCCATTTGCTGCCTTCGCGCTCGAAATTGACTTGAACCCTCGCTTGAGCAGATTGCCCCTCGATTTGCACGATGACACCCTCACCGAATTTGCCATGACTGACCCGTTGCCCGACTGACAAGCCGGTATCCTGCTGGATTTGCTGGCGGCTGATATTGTGCGGCTGCTGGAACACCGGGCGGGTGAATTGCGCCTTGGGACGGATTTCCTGCATCAGTTTGGACGGGATTTCCTTGATGAAGCGGGATACACTGTTATAGCTGTCGTTGCCGAACAGACGGCGCACTTCTGCGCTGCTCACCACCAGTTGCTCGCGTGCACGCGTAATGCCCACATAACAAAGGCGACGTTCTTCTTCCATGCGCCCGGGTTCTTCACTGGAGCGCTGATGCGGGAAAAGCCCTTCTTCCATGCCGACCATAAATACCAATGGAAATTCCAGCCCCTTGACCGAGTGCAGCGTCATCAATTGCACGCATTCTTCCCATTCCTCGGCCTGACCTTCTCCGGCTTCGAGCGCGGCATGGGCGAGAAAGGCATCCAGCTCGGGCATTTCTTCCAGTTCACTGTTTTGCTCAATCTCGAAGCTCTTGCCGGCTCCGATCAATTCCTGCAGGTTTTCGCGTCTTGCTTCGCCTTTTTCGGTTTTATCCTTTTCAAAATGTGCCTTCAGGCCGGAATTTTCGATGCACAGGCGAATCTGTGCCGACAACGCCAGCAACTTGCTTTGCTGCTGCATATCGTTGATCAGGTCGATATAACCCGCCACGGCCGACAGCGCCCGCGGCGGAAGCGCCTTGTCCTGACACATCGCATTGGCTGCGCTCCACAGTGATTGATTGTGATTGCGTGCATGCTGGCGAATCAGTTCGACTGATTTTGCACCGAGTCCGCGCGGCGGGTGGTTGATGGTGCGTTCGAACGAAGTATCATCCAGCGGATTGCTGATCATCCGCAGGTAGGTCAGCGCATCCTTGATTTCGGCGCGTTCAAAAAAGCGCAGGCCACCATACACGCGATAGGGGATGCCGCGGGCGATCAGGTATTCCTCAAACACCCGCGACTGCGCATTGGAACGATACAGCACCGCGACTTCACTGCGGCTGCGACCCTGATCCTGCCATTGCTGGATGCGGTCGACAACGAACTTGGCCTCGTCTTTTTCGTTGTAGGCATTGTAGAAAAGCAGTGGCTCACCTTCGGCACCATCGGTCCACAATTGCTTGCCCATGCGTCCTTCATTATGGTCGATCAGCGCATTGGCGGCTTTCAGGATGGTCGAGGTGGAGCGGTAATTTTGCTCCAGCCGGATCACTTCGGTGTGGCTGTAATCGCGTTCAAAGTTGAGGATGTTTTCGATTTTCGCGCCGCGCCAGCCATAAATCGACTGATCATCGTCACCGACCACGAAGACCGGCGTGTGAGCGCCGCTCAGTAATCGCAGCCAGGCATATTGAATCGCGTTAGTATCCTGAAATTCATCCACCAGAATATGCTGAAAGCGCTTTTGATAATGATCGCGCAGACTGTCATTGTCGCGTATCAATTCGAGTGAGCGCAGCAACAGTTCGGCGAAATCGATGACCCCGGCGCGCTGACACATTTCTTCATACAGCGCATAGATTTTGATTAACTGGATCTTGACTGGATCCTGCCCCGGATCGACATGCCCCGGCCGCAGTCCGTCATCCTTGCAATGATTGATAAACCACTGTGCCTGTTTGGCCGGCCAGTTCTTGTCATCCAGTTCGAGCTGGCGAATCACCCGCTTGACCATGCGCAACTGGTCATCGCTATCGAGAATCTGGAAGGCCTGCGGCAATCCGGCTTCCTGCCAGTGCGCACGCAACATGCGATGGGCCAGTCCGTGAAAGGTGCCAACCCACATCGCGGCGGCTGAAATCCCCATAATTTTCTCGACCCGGTCGCGCATTTCCTTCGCCGCCTTGTTGGTAAAAGTCACAGCCAACACACTGAAAGGGGATAGCCCGCCTACTTCGCAAACCCAGGCAATGCGGTGAATCAATACCCGGGTTTTGCCGCTGCCGGCACCGGCCAGCACCAGAATCGGTTTCGGCTCTGCCGTTACGGCGGCGCGTTGCGGCTCGTTCAGGGACTCGATGATGTGGGAAACATCCATAGGCTTGGCGCTTGCAAAAGCGGGAATTGTAGCAGCAGCCAGTCAGTGGCTATATAAAAATATCCAGCAATTGGCCACGCCGCGGCTGCAGCGTTTGCTGCTCGGTATAGCTTGCAATGGCGTGTCGCCGGGCCGGGTCAATCTGCTGTTGATAGGCCTTGCGTCCGGTTTCGTTGGCACGGGTTTCATCGATGACTTCGCCATCGAAGATAAATTCGGTCGGCTGACGTCGCGATCTGGGCCGGGCATCCATGGCATCCCGCGAGGGTGAGGAGTTGCCGGCTTGCTGGTCCGGTGCGCGGGTTGTCGCAGCTGGTGAGGGAAGAAAGCCCGAAATGTGCATGTGGAATCTCGCAGCGTATCAAGTGTCAGGTTCGGGCGTGCATTTATGCTAATCAAATTTGCCGGACAGATCAAGCGACACAAAAAACCTGTCCAATCCCGCTTCAAAAGGTTCATAATCCGCTTTTTTTGCCCGTATTCTCTCTGTTATGGTCAACCTGAAAACATCCAGCCGCTTGTTGTCGATGCCTGTGTTATGGATGGGCATCGTGCAGGCGGTGTTTTCGCTACTGTCGTTGCTATTGTTTCGCGACCAGGTGTTTGCAGAATTTTTTTACCCCGGGCTGGCGATGATGACAGTCGGCTGGCTATTGTTTTACCTGCTGAGAAAGGTCGACCTGAGCCAGGCCGGTTTTCGTGATGCACTGATATTCGCCACCATGACCTGGATTCTGACCGGCTTTCTTGGCGCTTTCCCGATCATGGAAGTGACCGGGGTCGGTCTGGCCGACGGGGTTTTTGAATCGGTCAGCGCCTTGACTACCACCGGCGCGACAGTGTTGTCGGGGCTAGATGCCATGCCTCCGACCTTTCTGATGTATCGACAGTTTTTGCAGTGGATGGGCGGTCTTGGCATCGTCATTTTCGTGGTTGCGGTATTACCGATGCTCAACGTCGGCGGCATGCGCCTGCTGAAGGCGGAAACACCCGGCCCGATCAAGGATGACAAGCTGTCTCCGCGCATATCCCACACTTCGCATTATCTGTGGGGCGTTTACATATCGATCACGCTGGTCTGCATCTGGGCTTATCACATGGCCGGCATGAGCTTTTATGATGCCATCGCGCACAGCTTTACCACCGTATCGACCGGCGGCTTTTCCACCCATGATGCCAGTCTCGGCTATTTCGACAGCCATTTGATTCTGGCTATCGCGGATATCTTCATGCTGCTCGGCGCAATCAGCTTTACCCTGCATTGGCGGGTGTTCAGCCAGTTTCATTTGCTGGCTTATTTTCGTGACGAGGAAACCCGGGTATTCCTGTGGCTGGTGGTACTGCTCTCGCTGCTGCTGGCGGGCTATCTTTACTGGCTTCATGCAGGCGAAGATTTTCTGCAAACCCTGAGCCTTTCGGCCTTTCATTTGATTTCCTTCATCACCAGCACCGGCTATGCCGCCAGCGACCTGTCGGCTTATCCGGTCGCGGTCCTGTTTCTGTTATTGATCGCCGGCTATCTGGGTGGTTGCGCCGGATCGACCGCCGGTGGCAACAAGATTATCCGCAGTATAATCTCTTTCAAGGTGATCGGAAAAAACATCCATCAACTGGTGCACCCGCGCGGCGTGTTCGTGATCAAGTATCAGGGTGTACCGGTATCGCTGGATGTCAGCCACGCGGTGTTGAGCTTCATGACTTTCGTGGCGGTCAGCACACTGGTGCTGACCCTGTTGCTGGTGTGGACCGGGTTGGATTACTGGACCGCTTTCAGCGCGGTGGCTGCCTGCGTTAATGTGCTGGGGCCGGCCTATGGTGAATTATCATCGAATTTTCAGCCGGTCAATGATACCGGTATCTGGATCTTGAGCTTTGCAATGATCCTGGGGCGACTGGAGTATTTTACTGTACTGTCACTGTTTACCGCGCATTTCTGGCGCAGTTGATTCACCAAAACCGGGACAACTGAGGAGAAACCCGATGGATAAAAGAAGTCTGCAAAAATATGCCCGCCGCTGGCATCGTCGTTTTGGCATTTTTATCGGTATCCAGTTTTTGATGTGGACACTCGGTGGCGCTTATTTTGCCTGGTTTCATATCGACAATGTGCGCGGGCAATATGAAGTGAACAAGAAACAGCCAGTCACTGTATCTTTTGAACACTTGCTGCCGGTGCAATCCCTGTTACCCAGGGTCGGGCTGGACCGGATCAAGGAAATCCGGATCAAAAGCTGGATGGGCAAACCGGTGGTGCAGTTTATTCAGGATGGCGACCGGCTGGAAATGTTCGATGCCACCAGCGGAGATAAGCTTTCACCGATTTCCGAGCAAACGGCGGTCCGTATCGCGCGCGCCGACTTCGCTCCGCAAGCCGAAATTTCCAGCGTTTCGCTGGTGGAGCAAAAGGGCGGTGAATACAAGGGGCCGATACCGGCCTACCGGGTCGAGTTTGACAATGCCAAGTCCACCCACCTGTATGTGCATGCCAACAGCGGTCGCATCACGGCCCGGCGGAATACCATCTGGCGCGTGTTTGACTTTTTATGGATGCTGCACATCGTCGACTTTGAAAACCGCGAAGATTTCAATAATTGGCTGCTGCGAATTTTATCGTTGCTGGGCCTGATCACGATTGGCTCGGGTTATCTGCTATGGGGTGTGACCACGCCGGTGTTGCGGCGCAAAAGGGATTGAATTGCTAAAACCTGTGGAAGGATGATGGCGATTGAAACTCAGGGCTCTTCCGCTTGGCAGACACCGGCAACCTTCGTGATGCGACGGGCCTGGTTTTTACGGCCGGGTGAAACAGTAAATCAGTCCCAGCGTTCGCTGGCCTGACGGTCAGAATCCTTGAATTCGACCCAGTGTTCACCGTTTTTGGTGATTTCCTTTTTCCAGAACGGAGCTTGAGTTTTGAGGTAATCCATCAGAAATTCACAGGCGGCGAAGGCATCCTTGCGATGCGCGGAAATGACCACCACCAGCACGATGTTCTCGCCCGGCGCGAGTCGGCCGACGCGGTGAATTACGGCCAGGTCATCAATATCCCAACGCGATTGAGCCTGCTCGGCAATGGCTGTTAGCGATTTCTCGGTCATGCCGGGGTAATGCTCCAGCTCCAGTGCCAGCAAGTTCCTGTCAGGAGATTTATCCCGAACCTGGCCGCTAAAAGTCGTGATCGCGCCGATATCCTGCCGGTTTTTGCACAGTTGTCGTGACACCTCGGTCACATCGAAATCTTCCGTCTGCACCGAAATCAGCATCTCAGCCTCCGGTGACCGGCGGGAAAAAGGCAATTTCATCCGCATCGCTGATCGCGCTGTCGGCCTGTGCCATTTGCTGATTGACGGACACCAGCAATACGGCATCTTCGGTAAATGCGGCTTGCCACTGTGCCCCGCGCGTGGCGAGGAAATCTTTCAACTGTGCCACGGTGGTGATGTCGGCGGGCAGTGACAGTTGCTCACTGTCTTTATCCAGTGCTTCGCGCAGGCTGGCGAAATAGAGCAGTTTGGCCATGATTACTCCAGAATATCCTTGAACGACAGGTAATTCACAAAATCACCGGCCTTGACTACCTGATTCTCAGCGATATCGACGAAGCCATCGGCCCAGCTGGTCGAACGCAACACGCCGGAACCCTGATTCGGGTACAGACTGACATGCAGGTTATTGTTTTCATCCCGGCCCAGACGCGCGCGCGTGAATTCGCGTCGGCTATCCGGCTTCGGCCAGTTGAATGCCGCGGTGACGCGGGTGGATTCGGTATGGATTTTGGTGCGGCCCTGCAGTTTCTTGATAAAAGGTGCGACGAACAGACAGAAGGTCGCAAACACTGACACCGGGTTGCCCGGCAATCCCATGAATGCGGTGTCGTTGACGATGCCAAACGCCAGAGGTTTACCCGGCTTGATCCTGAGGCGCCACATGTGCAGTTTGCCGAGTTTTTCCAGCGCGATGCGGATATGGTCTTCTTCGCCCACCGACACACCACCGCTGGTAATCACCAAATCGGTGGTTTCGGTGGCTTGCAGTAACGCCTGTTCGGTTTGCGCCAGCGTGTCGCCGACGATGCCCAGATCTACGATTTCACAACCCATGCCTTGCAACAAACCATTCAAGGTGTAGCGATTGGAATCGTAAATCTTGCCGGGCCCCAGCGGCTGGCCCGGCTCGACCAACTCATCGCCGGTGAAGAAAATGCCAACGCGGATGTTACGTTTGACGGTAAATTCAGCCACGCCAATGGATGCGGCCAGACCCAGATCCTGCGCGCGCAGGCGATGGCCGTGCTGAAGAATTACATCGCCCTCGGCGATATCTTCTGCGGCGGCGCGGATATTCTGCCACTGGCTGACATTGGCTTCGAAATTCATGCTATCGCCGTCGATCGTGACTTGTTCCTGCATGATCACGGCATCGGCATTGTCCGGTACCGGCGCACCGGTGAAGATACGCGCGGCTTCGCCGGATTGAATCGGCTGGCCGGTGGCACCGGCCGGAATCCGCTGGGTGACCTTGAGCGTAGTGGTTTCCCCGGGCTTCACATCGGCGTAACGAATGGCATAGCCATCCATCGCGGAATTGGCCGCCGGTGGTACATCGATGGCTGATTTTACATCGGCGGCGAGGATGCGATTCAAGCCACCGGTTAAAGCCACGCTTTCGCTTTGCCGTACCGCTTTGGCAAAACCAAGCAGGTTGTCCAGCGCATCATCGTATGGCACCAGCTCGACCTGACCATCATCGCAGCCACAATCGGCGGTTGCATTCGCTTTCATGGCTTACACCTCCTTGAAGCGCGGCATCATTTCAACCAGATTGCAGGGTTTGTGGCGGATGTCGAGCTGGTCCTGGATGATGGCCCAGCCATCCTTGCAGGCGCCGGGCGAGCCTGGCAGGCAAAAAATCGGTGTGCCATTGGCCAGCCCCGCCAACGCGCGCGATTGCACGGTCGAAGTCTTGATGATTTCGTAGGATTTCATACGAAACAATTCGCCGAAGCCTTCGATAGTTTTGTCGAACAGCGGGGTCACCGACTCCGGGGTGATGTCGCGGCCGGTCAAGCCAGTTCCACCGGTGGTGATCACCGCCTCGACCGCCGGGTCGGCGATCCACTTCGACAGCACGGCGCGAATCAGGTAACGGTCATCCGCCACGATGCGTTTTTCAAACAGCTTGTGTCCGGCTTCGGTCAATTTTGTCACCAATACATTACCCGAGGTGTCGTCGTCTTCGGTGCGTGAATCGGACACCGTCATGATGGCGATGTTAAGCGGAATGAATTCTGTGGTGTTATGGTCTGCGTGTCCCATGGTTTTTTGCGCTAAAAAAGTGGAAAGGAATCGAAGTTTTTTATCCCCGCCCGGGCTTTAAAAACAGCTACTGCAAAGGCCGGGAATGGATCTGCTGGCGATAAACGCAATCGCGGCATGGCTTGTGCAGCCGTTAACCGCCGGTCATCGACATCAGCCGGACAACCTGGCTGGGTTTATCCTTGAATTCATGACGCTCGGGCTTTCTGGCGATGGCGTCGATGATGGCTTGCTTCAGCCCGTCATCGGAAATACCGTCACGCAGCAGCGGTCGCAATTCGAGTTTGTCATCCTGCCCCAGACACAGGTAAATGGTGCCATCAACGGACAGCCGCACGCGATTGCAGGATTCACAAAAATGCTGCGAAATCGGCGTGATGAAACCCACCTCAAAATCGGAACCATCGATGCGGTAATAACGCGCCGGGCCGCCACCGGTCATCAGGCCGGGCAGCAGGTTGTAGGATTTCTCTAGGCTTTCGCGCACCACTTCGATGCTCATGTACTGGTCACTGGCATCACGACCCGGCGCGCCCATCGGCATGGTTTCAATGAAGCGCAGGGTGAAGTTATTTTGCATGCAGTATTCGAGTATGCGCTGGTAATCGTCGAGACAGGTGTCTTTCATTACCACCATATTGATCTTGATCGGGCTAAAGCCGACTTGCCTGGCTTTATCCAGCCCACGTAACACTTCATCGAGTCGACCGCCGCCGGTGATGTCAGAAAACTGTTCGGCATTCATCGTGTCGAGGCTGACATTGATACGACGGATGCCACCAGCGTACAGGGCTTCGGCTTGTTGTTCGAGCAGGGTCGCATTGGTCGACAGCGACAAGTCATCGATGCCGGGCAGATTAGAGATTCGTCTCGCCAGATCAGGCAGATCTTTGCGCACCAGCGGCTCACCACCGGTCAGGCGAATGCGGTGTACGCCGAGTTCACCGAAGGCCGCGGCCACACGTTCGATTTCATCGAAGGTCAACCAGTTGGCGGGTGTTTCAAAATCCTTGAAACCTTTGGGCAGGCAATAAAAACAGCGCAGATTGCACTTGTCGGTAACGGATAGTCGCAGGTATTCAATGGTACGGCCGAAGGGATCGACCAGCGCATTGCGGTGGTGGGAAGTGTCGGGGGTTGTCATGATTATAATTCTCGATCAGCCGGGGCTGAAAAATTTTCAGATCAAAAGCATTGCCTGTCAGTAAGATGCGCACAGTGTAACAGGCAACAACGGCTTTGACATAACCTTTCTCTTATCTTGCTAATTTCTTCATTGCAACCACAGATTTAGCGCCAGTGGATCCCGCTTAATCACTCAATTGTTTGTTGCAATGTCTTGCTGACCCAACGTAGCCAGCTTGTTGATATCGTCGAAGTCATGAATGTATTCCGCCTGAATGACGATTTCATTTAATTTGTTATCCATTTTGGAAGCCAGTGAAACAGACACTTCTTCAGACCAGTCTATCAACTGTGCCTGTTGAGGGAACGCCTTCATCTCGCCCGCTAAACTGTTTGAGGAAAACAACAGTCCGCAGGTCAGGATAACTGAAACGGACAGGTTAGCGATGGTGCAGGCAAGGAATTGGTTCTTCTGATGTTTCATTTCTCTTTTCCTGTTTGTTGTTGGAGTGACACCAGTATCCGCTTGTAAGGAAATGAAACCTGAAGATGAAATAACGGTTACCTAATGAAATGTATTTTTTATGTAACTATTGTGTTATTTGTGTAAAGTCTGAAAAAGACGCCAGAAACAGACACTTTTATTCGCAAGAAACGGAAATCCATGCTTTATCGTACCGGTAATATTCTGATTGATCCCGCCAACTTCATCCTGTCAGAAGATGGCGCGCCGATTTCTGTGGAACCCCAGGTGTTCAACCTGATCGTTTATCTGGTCGGCCATCGCGAGCGACTGATTACGCGCCAGGAAATTTTCGATGAACTATGGGCTGACCGTGTGGTGTCCGATACTTCTCTAAGCAATCACATCAAATCGGCGCGCAAGGCGCTGGGCGATGATGGCCAGAAACAGCAGGTGATCAAGACGGTCCACGGGCGTGGTTACCAGTTTATTGCTGATGTTGAACCACTGGACAGCGCGAAGGACGAAAACAAAGAACAGCAATCCGAAACTCAGCATGAGGATAAGTCCATCGCAGTGCTGGCCTTTGCAGACCTGAGCCCTCAAGGTGATCAGGAATATTTCTCCGACGGCATTACCGATGAATTGATCATCCTGCTGGCCAGGATTCCCGAGCTGCGCGTGATCAGCCGTACCTCATCGTTTTCTTTCAAGGGCAAACATGCCACCAGCAAAGAGATAGGCCAGCAACTGAGCGCGAGGCATATCCTCGAGGGCAGCGTGCGCAAGGCGGGCGATCAATTACGTATCAATACCCAGCTAATTCGGGTGTCTGATGAAAGCCACATCTGGTCCGAAACCTATAACCGGCAGATGGAAAACATCTTCGAGATTCAGGATGACATCGCCCAATCGGTGGTCAGACAATTGAAGATCGCCCTGCTTGGCAATCCGGCAAGCAGCAACAAGCTCAACCCAAGAGCTTATGAACTTTACCTCGAAGCCAGATACCTGCATAGAAAATTCACTCGTGAATCAATGATGCGCGCAGAAAAGCAATTACTGCAATCAATCGACATCGAACCAGAGTATGCACCGGCATGGTGTTTGTTGGCCCGAATCATTGGACAAGCATCCATAAACCTGTCCATGGCACCTGAAAATGAAGCCCGGCCACGCATACTCGAAGCTTTGGGCAAAACCATTGATCTGGACCCTGACTATGCACTCGGATTTGTCAGTCTGGCTTACGAGTATGGTACAGACAGAGAATTCGATTTGGCGCGGGAAAATCTTCAAAAAGCTCTGGATCTGGACAGTAGCAATACAGACGTTCTCGATTTAGCGGCAATTGTATCCGTGATGCTGGGAAACATCACCGAAGCGGTTTCTCTGCTTAATCAGGCTATTGAACTCGATCCATTGAATTATGTAATTTATTACAACCTATCACTCTTCCAACTCTTGTTAAACCAGCCTGAAGAAGCTGAACGCACTATCAATAAATATATCCGACATTTGCCTGAAGCCGAACTGGGGCACGGGATACTCACATGGTCTCTGATCTTGCAAGACCGCCCGGATGAAGCCTTACAGGTATTGAAAAAAGAACCGAATGAAAAAATAGCACTGTATTCCAGAATCGCGATACTTTTTTTGCTGGACCAACATGAGGAAGCGCAACGCCTGCTCAATCGCTTCATCGAGCAAATAGCCACCTCTCAGCCTTCGTTGATTGCGTCTCTGTATGCATTCAGAAACAAAGCCGATGAAGCCTTCCACTGGCTGGACATCGCTCTCGAAATAAATGATCGGGCATTGGTTCAAGCTCTTTATTACCCTTTGTTTCGTCCTATCAAATCAGACACGAGATGGCCCGATTTCATCCAGCGGCTAAATTTGCCAGCGGGCCATTGCCTGCTGGAAACACTGGCCAAATAGCCGTTTAACCCACATCCGAATAAGCCGCCTTGCGGCCGATCCAGTTATCCAGTAGTTTCTGGCGCTCGGTTTTGTATTCTGGCTGCATCAACAAATCGGCCAAGGCCTCGGCTTGGCCGAAATGACGTTTGTCGCGCAACAGATCGACGATGCGGAAACCAACCTCACCGGTCTGGCGCGTGCCCAGCACTTCACCCGCACCACGAATTTCCAGATCTTTCTCGGCGATGATGAAGCCATCCTGATGGTTGCGGATGATTTCCAGACGCTGACTGACCTGGCGCGAGATATCGTTCTTGACCAGCAGCAGGCAATAGCTTTGCTTGCGCCCACGCCCGACCCGGCCGCGCAATTGATGGATTTGCGACAGCCCCAGCCGCTCCGGGTTTTCGATCACCATGATGCTGGCGTTGGGCACATCGACACCGACTTCGATCACTGTCGTCGCGACCAGCAATTGCACCTTGCCGTTTTTGAATTCGCTGATGATCTGTTCTTTCTCGGCCGCTTTCATACGCCCGTGTACCAACGCGATGGCAATGCCGGGCATCTGTTTTCGCAGATTTTCGAAGGTTTGCTCGGCCGCTTCGCATTGCAGTACTTCTGATTCCTCGATCAGGGTGCAAACCCAGTACACCTGTTGCCCGGCGTCGCAGGCACTTTGCACCCGTTCGATCAATTGCGCCCGTTTCGATTCGCTGATGATGGAGGTATTGACTGGCGTGCGGCCCGGCGGCAATTCATCGATCTGGGAATAATCGAGATCGGCATACACTGACATCGCCAGTGTGCGCGGGATCGGCGTGGCGGTCATGATGAGTTGATGCGGCATCACGCCATCACCTGCCTTGCGTTGTAGCGCCTGGCGCTGATCGACACCGAAGCGGTGTTGCTCGTCGATAATGATCAGGCCCAGCGCGTGGAAATCTACGGTGGCCTGAAACAGGGCGTGGGTGCCGATCACCATTTGTGCTTCGCCGTTTTTAATCTGCGCTTCTTTGACAGCACGTTTTTTGCCCTTGTCCGCCCCCATCAGGCTGACGACAGAAATACCCAGCGGGGCCAGCCAGCGGGTAAAATTCTGCACATGCTGCTCGGCTAGAATTTCGGTCGGCGCCATCAATGCACATTGATAACCACTGGCAATCACCGGCAATGCGGCGAGTGCCGCGACCACGGTTTTACCACTGCCGACGTCGCCCTGAATCAACCGCATCATCGGTTGTTGGCGGGTAAAATCCCGCATCACTTCATGGCTGACCCGTTGTTGCGCAGCGGTCAATTCGAATTCCAGCGAGTCCAGCAGGGCTTGTTGCAAATCTGCGTCGGGGCGGATGGACGGGCTGTTCATGGCATTGATTTGTTCGCGTTTGTGTAGCAGGCTGATGCGGTGCGCGGTCAGTTCTTCGATGATGAAACGCTGCTGCGCCGGATGGCGCGATGCCTGAATCAGCGCCACATCCTGCTGGTCTCGCGGGTTGTGCAAAATCTTCAGCGCAGTGCTGACTTCGGGTAATTGCTGCTGCTCGAGCCAGCTTTTGGGCAGGGTTTCCGGCAGGCCCTGTTGATCAAGTTGTGCAATCAATTGCTGCATCAATTTACGCAGGCCGAGTTGATGCAAGCCTTCGGTCACCGGGTACACCGGGGTCAGGTGTTCGTTGAGAGGCGGCGGGGTATCCGGGTCGAACACGTCGAATTCGGGGTGAGCCATTTCCATCGCACCCATCACCAGCCGCGCTTCGCCAAAACAACGGATGCGGCGACCTTGTTTCAGGGCATTTTGCTGCCCGGCATTGAAATTGAAAAAGCGTAGTGCCAAAAACCCGCTGCCGTCTTCCAGCTTGGCCATCAACACCCGACGACTGCGCCCCTGCGGGCGAAAGCTGACGGCGCTGTGCAAAATATCTCCCTCGATCAGTGCGCGCTGACCCGGCTGCAACGAGCCGATCGGGGTAATGCGGGTGCGGTCTTCATAGCGCAAGGGTAAATGAAACAGCATTTGCTGTTTGTTTTGTAGCCCCAGACGCGACAGTTTTTCCTGTATTTTCGGGCCGACACCTTTTAGCGTGGAGACATCCTCGCGACTCCAGTCTCGGCTCATGGGTTCTTTTTCGGGGTTAGCGACATGGCTTCGCATTATGAAGCAAATGAGAACAAAATGGGAATATTTTGGATGCAGCCGATCGGCTGCAGGTGCAAATTGATGTCTGGTCGGGTGCCCGTCTTTACGGGCGGCGACGTTTTCCTGTCAGCTTACGCAGCTATACTTTGAAGCGACTGACCAGTGATTGCAACAGACTGGCCAATTCATTGAGCTTTTGTGTCACTTCGGACATTTGCTGACTACTGCCACCGGTGCGGGTGGTGATTTCGCGGATATTCTGCAGATTGTCGCGCATGGTGCGGGCCTGTTCATCCTGCGATTTTGAGGCATTGTTGATCTCACTGATGATTTCGCCCATCGCTTCAATTTCTCGGGTGATCGTAGCCATTGACTCGGTCGCACTACCGGTGCGTGAAACGGTTTCCTGCGCCTGACCCTGACTCTTTTTCATCGAGTCGGCGGCACGTGCGGCCCCCTGTTGCAGCCGCTCGATAATTTCACGGATTTCGGTGGTGGATTCCTGGGTACGACTGGCCAGTGTGCGTACTTCATCGGCCACCACAGCAAATCCGCGGCCCTGTTCGCCGGCTCGTGCCGCTTCAATTGCAGCATTCAGCGCCAGCAGATTGGTTTGCTCGGCGATCCCCTGAATCACTTCCAGCACCGAGCCAATCTTCTGGCTGTCCTGATTCAGCGCTTCAATGACCGTACTGGCGGATTCGACCCCGCCGGCGAATTCATTGATTGAATTCAGCGTGGTGGAAATCACTGTTCGACTTTGCTCCAGCGTTTTATCCATGTTTTGCATGCGATCGCCTGCCTGGGTAGCGGCCTGGCTGACTGAGTCAACCTTTTGCGACATGTCTTCCATCGCTTCACTGACGCTATTGGTCACCGCCTGCTGTTCACTCATCTGTTGCTGCGTGCTGGAGGATTGTTCCGCCAGTTCTGTAGATCTCTGGCTGAGCTGGGCAATGGCATCGATCAATTGGCTGATCAGGCTGCGGATTTGCTGGGTAAAGTCATTAAAGCCTTGCGACAGCTCGGTAATTTCGTCCTGCCCCTTGAGCTCCAGCGTTTGTGTCAGGTCGCCTTCTCCCTGTGAAATACCATGCAGCCGGTCGGCGACATTGCGTAGCGGGCTAACGACGACGCGCAAGGCAATCCACGACATCACAACCACTAGCACCAGACCAATAATGACGGTCGCCAGTATACTCAGGTAGGCCGAACGCTCGATCTCGTTGATGTCTTTGATTTCGCGATTGATGATCTGGTCGCTGATTTGCTCGATAAGTTCGGTTTGCTGAAGCAAATCAGTAGCATTGCGGGTATAGATTTCGCGTTGTTGTTGCAGGGTTGCATACAGTTTCAAGGCTTCGCCGTATAAACGGATGTGATCATCATATTTTTGCTTGAGCAGTACTGCATAGCTGCTGCTCTGCCCTTTGGGCTGTTGTTCGGTAATCGCCATCGAGGTCAGGTCTTCGACATAGATTTCCAGATCGGACTGGCTGTTGGTGATCAACTCTTGCAACTTTTGGTCTTCGAGCCTGGCGATCTGGCTATGGTAATAATACAGTTGGGCAAACAGGGCGAGGCGTGCTTCGGTAGCGGCGGTGGCGGCAAACCATTCTTCCGATTGCTGGCTATTGGCTGCGGTATCATCGTCCCAGTTGGTTTCCTTTTCGACGATGATTCGATTGGCCAGATCATTCAATGATGCAAAAAGCTCATTCAGTTGATCGGCGTTATCGATCATTTGGCGATACGTATCGACGTAGCGGGTATTGGTCGCCAGCAACGGCTTAAGCGCACCGGTAAAGGCTTGCTGGGCCGATTCCATTTGTTTGAGCTGGTCCTCGGGAATCAGTCCGGCATCAATCATCGCCTGATAAGCTTTATCGGTCACCTGTTGTGCCTGCTCGACGGCCTGGTTGGTGTCACCTTGCAAACGACCAGCCAGGATGTCGTCCATCACCTCAATCTGATCGCGTACTCCATTGCCGGTTTTCAGCGCGCCGGTGACCGTTTGACGGGCTTCTTTGACGAGAAAATCAGTAACCGCAGATAGTTTACTGGCTGCCAGATAACCGGTTGCGCCACAGATAACCAGTAATATCGCCATCACCATATAACTGATAATCAATTTTCCGCTGAGTTTGAGAGGCAGCATGGCAACTCCTGAATTGGGGGATTTTGTGCTGGCGTAATAACGTATCGGCCGGGTTCTCCTTATATTTAGATTATTTCTATATAAATTTTTTGTATAAAGCGTTTAACTGTTCAATCCGTCGAAATGAACCACCGCATGGGGCTGGTATTCCCGGTCAAAAACCAGTTCAAACTGTGTGCCTTCGGTATCGACTACGGCGATGACTTGTTTTAGATCCGGCAAACGTGTAGCCAGCCAGGCGACGCTGACCGCCGCTTTCGCATCTTCGCGATAAATAATGCCTTCCATCATGCTTAGCGTCATATAGCGCGCGCGTTGCTGGATATCGGGCTGGTCAATCTGCTCGCCCTGCAATTCGATACCCTGATCGAATTTGGCATCAAGCTTTTCGAGGTATTCCCGCTGTTCTTCTTCCAGCTCCCGGTTTCGGTCGTATTCCAGTGTCAATTGTTCATTGACGACAATGGCAAGTTTACTCATCAATTTCTCCGTACAAATCGTATTCATCACTGTGCTGAATCGCCACATCGACAAACTGGCCAGGCTGCAAAGTCTGCTGCGTCTGGATGTAAACCAGGCCATCGATGTCCGGCGCATCGGCATAACTGCGTCCAACCCAGCCATTTTCAAACGGTTCTTCCACCAGCACTTGCAGGCTTTGGCCAATGCGTTGCTGCAGCTTTTCGCGGCTGATGGCTTGCTGGTGTCGCATGAAGCGATCGTAGCGATCCTGCTTGGTATCTTCATCGACCGGGTCGGGCAAATCATTGGCCGGTGCGCCTTCGACCGGCGAATACATGAAACAGCCGACCCGGTCGAGCCGGGCTTGGCTCAAGAAATCCAGCAACATCTGGAAATCTTCTTCGGTTTCGCCGGGAAAGCCGACGATAAAGGTGCTGCGGATCACCAGATCCGGGCATTGCTCACGCCAGTTTTGAATGCGTTCGAGTACCTTTTCCTGCGAACCGGGGCGCTTCATCGCCTTCAGTATCTTCGGGCTGGCATGCTGGAACGGGATATCGAGGTAGGGCAGCACCAGTCCTTCGGCCATCAGCGGAATCACCTGGTCGACATGCGGATAGGGGTAGACATAATGCAACCGCACCCACACCCCGAACTGGCCAAGCGCTCGCGCCAATTCGACGAAACGGGTTTGTAACGGTTGCCCCTGCCAGAAATGGGTCTGATATTTGACATCGACGCCGTAGGCGCTGGTGTCCTGCGATATGACCAGCAATTCCCGCACCCCGGCGTTGACCAGATTTTGCGCTTCCTGCATTACGTCATCGATCGGCCGGCTGACCAGATCGCCGCGAAACTGCGGAATGATGCAAAAGCTGCAACGATGGTTACAACCTTCGGAAATCTTCAGGTAGGCATAATGTCGTGGGGTTAATCGCACTCCCTGTTTCGGTACCAAATCCATGAATGGATCATGCTGCGGTGGCAGTGCCTGATGCACCGCCTGCATCACATCCTCGGTGGCATGCGGGCCGGTGATGGCGAGCAAATCGGGAAATTCTTCCGCCACCTGTTCTGCCTTTGCGCCGAGACAGCCGGTGACGATGACACGACCGTTTTCATGCAACGCTTCATCGATGGTTTGCATCGATTCCTGCACCGCTGAATCGATAAAACCGCAGGTGTTGATGATGACGGCATCGGCCTGATCGTATTGCGGTACGATGTCATAGCCTTCGGCTCGCAAGCGGGTGATGATTTGTTCGGAGTCCGATGTCGCTTTGGGGCAACCGAGGCTGACGAAACCGATTTTATGGGGTGAGTTCATGAGGCGAGTACCGGTAAAAAGAATTCACTGACCAGCAGCGATTTGCCGTCGATCTGAAACCGGGATCGCCGCCCCCAGATCGATTCACTTCCAGCGCTACCCTCTGCGGTCGCAATCTTGTGCAAACGCGAGCCGGGGGTCAATTCTGTCCACTCGACCTTGCTGCGTTTTAGCGTCGGGTTGGCAAACAGGTATTCGCCGAGTGGTTTATTTTTCAGATATTGCAGGCGATGATGCTTGCCGCGCAAGGTCGACAGTGGAATGACCGAGCGTGCATAGACGCAGAGTTGCTGACCGCACTTCAGATGCACCTGACGCAACAATACCTTTTGCGAAGCCGGAATATCCAGCAGTGTCGCTTCGGAGTGATCGGGCTTGCCCCATTCTTCAGCCAGCACATCGACCGAAAACTGCTGCGGGCAAAACGCCTTAAGGCGCTGGGTCAGCGAACCTTCGTCATTGAGCCAGGACAGAATGTCCGGGTCGATCTGACGGATCAGGGCTTGTGACGGGGTAAACCAGCGGGTGGATTGCGGGTGCTTCAACAGAGGGCTGCGCCAAAAAAGGGCGTATTATACCCGAAGTCACCCGGTTTTATAGCGGGGCCACTGGCCGGTACGCCATCAGGACGGCAGAAAGTCGATCGGGTATGTCACGGTGATCGCCGGAACCTGCTTGCTGGCAAAACGGAATTTCTTGATCTTCGACAGCAACCGGCGCTCCAGTTTTTTGTGATTCAATTCGGACGAAACGATCACGGCGCGAGTCACACTGCCATTCGGCGCGATGGTCAATTCGATGACCACCTTGCCCTGCAGAGACGGGTCTTTACGCAATTCGCGGTTATAGATGCTGAAAATCGCACCCTTGTTTTTCTGGAACACACGTTCGATTTCTTCCTGACTGCGTTTTGCGTTGCGCCCGGTTTTACTGGATGCCCTGGCCTGAATATTTTGCTTGCTTTCAATACGGCTGCTGACACTAGTGGTCTTGCGCTGTGCCAGTTCGCTGTTTTTGATTTTACCCGGCAGGGTCGGTGTTTTGATGCCGCCACTGCCCTGAGTGGCTTTGGCGGTCAGTAATTTGCTGGTGGATACCGTCGTTTCAGCCTGCTTGCCGGTCTTGATCTGCGGCTGTTCGGCAATGTCGGAAAAATCAAAACTGTCACGCAAGTCTGCCAACTCGTCAGACAGTGCGATCAAACCGGCCTGCTGGGCCTGCTTCTTTGCTGCCGCGCGTTTATCCGGAGCCGGGGCCGGTGGTTTCTTGACCGGCGGCTTCTTGGCTTTCGGTTTCGGCTTGGGTTTCGGTTTATCTTTGGGCTTTTTCGGCTCGGGTTTTTTAATGACTTTTTTCAGTGGCGGCGGTGGGGGCGTTTTCTTTTTTTCCAGGATCAACTTGGCCAGTCGCGGGGCAACATCCACCAGTTTCTTTTGCTCGATCTCTGGCACGCTTAGCTGATTGATGATGACACCCAAAGCCAGAAACAGCAGCACGAAGATAATAACCAACCGCTTGAACAAGCGGTCTTCACGGCCTTCTACCCAGGGTAGCTCGGGTTCGTTGAGGTAGTTATCCTTCTTCATTGCTACCTGCTTTTTGAATAACCGCGAAGGACAACCGGGTAAATTCGGCGGCAGCGCTGGTCAGCATGATTTTCTTCAGCAAAGCGTAGGGGATATCCTTGTCGCCCATGATGGTGACCCCTTTTTTATCGGTGATCGTTTTATCTTGTTTGGCCAGTTTTTTAAGCGCCAGGAAAAGCGGTTTGATCGTCTTGTCAGAATTTTTCATCGCATTGCTGACTTTCATCACCGGCTTGCCCTGCAGCGAAATGACATCACGATTGACCGCAATCACCAGATTGCGTGCCGGCGATTTTTCCGAGCTGGCACTGGGCAGCACGATATTTTTCGGGGTTGGCAAGACCTGACTACTGCTGGCATTGACCAGCAGGAAGAACACCAGAATGGTGAAGATATCCATCAATGACACCATGTTGAGCGATGCATTGCGATCACTCTTTCGGGCATGATGTGCCTGCATGCGTTTGGCGCGGCGCGATAATTTCATGATCGACGATCCATCCTTTATTGCTTTCTGCCGGCAGGCGCGTCACCGATCGAGATGTCGGGGAACAATTCGGCATTCACCCACTCACCTTGATACAGGGTGCGGAAGGAACGAGCACTATCCATCACCTGGATTAACTGGTCGTAGGGAGTATTCGTTTCGCTCAGTATGGTCAGGTTGGTTTTGTCGGGGAAACGCGCTTTCACCTGCTGCAACACTTGCTTCAGCACAGGGTAATTCTGCTCGCCCTTGCGAAGCGGAATCTGCTTGATCACACCGCCCTTGTTGTCCGATAAAATCAAACCGTTTTTACGAATCGTCACGCGCAATTCAAACGGTGGGTTCTTATTATTTTGCGCCTTGCTGTTGCCGGGCTTTGGCAGGTTCAGATCGAGAATGGTGATGTGCGTAAACACCGCCGTCATCAGCAAAAAAGGTACCAGCACCACCATCAGATTCATGAAGGCGGTAATATTCAGTTCGACCGCCGGATGTTTTCGCCGGATGCGAACTCTACTGGCCATGACCTTGCTGTCCTGACTGTTGCTTGAAGCGCGACAGTTGATTGACAAAGCGCACCGTAGCCATTTCGAGACTATCGATGATTTCTGTGGTTTTGGTTTGCAGCAGTGTATAGAAAATCAAAAGCGGGATCGCCACCATCAACCCGAAAGCGGTGGTGTTCATGGCCACTGAAATACTGGTAGAGAGAATTTCTGCCTTCATCGACGGGTCTACCTGAGCGACTGCTGTAAATGCCTTGATCAATCCAATGATGGTGCCGAGCAAGCCGAGCAGGGTGGCAATATTGGCAAACATGGCCAGATAATGGGTACGCTTTTCCAGACGCGGAATCGCTTCCATGATGCTTTCTTCCATCGATGCTTCGATATCATCGCGTCGTCTGGCGGACTTGAAATTCAGCAAGCCCTGGGCAAGGATTTTACTGACTGCGGCGTTTGAATCCTTGGTGAATTGAATCACACTATTCAGTTCGCCTTTTTGCAGCATCGGCAGAATCTTTGCCAAAGCACGACGGTTCTTGCTTTTGATCGTGCTGAGGTACAAGTAACGCTCGATGGTGATGGTTAAACCGATGGCCAGTACCAGCAGGATCGGATACATAAATGGACCGCCTGACTGAAAGAAGCGGATGACGGTATCAAGCATGGGTTAACTCTCCGTGGTTATTCACTGGTTGCAGCATTAGCTTAGCGGACGCTGCCAGGATTGCAGGTAATTTTTTCATGGTTTCATTGAGGAATTTAGTTGTTGATAGATTTCCAGTTTGCGTTTGAAGCTGCTGCGCTCTACCTGACCGACATCTTCATCGAGTACGCTGCGAAAAGGGGGCGTAGTCAATGCCACCGGTTCAGCCGATTTCCAGGGCACGATATACAATACCCGTGGCAACTCCTTGTTGCCGATAATCGCGGTGCCTTCCATTTCCAGACGTTGTTGTGCAGCAGCGGTCATACTGGCCGTCAGCATCAATCCGGTTGCAGCTTTTACAATGGTAGAAATCATTTTTTCGTTTCCGCTTCTATTCGCCTTTTGAGATCGATAATCCACTTGGCGACTTTTTCATCAGCGTTTCCGGTCAACTCCTGATAGCGTTGATAATTCTCCAGCGCGGCAGGAAGATCCTGCATATACAGATCGAGCAGAATACCCAGATTTAGGTGGGCATTGGCATAATCCGGTCGCGCCTTGATCGCCTTGTAATAATTGAACAGTGCTTTTTTGAATTCACCCTGCTGGCGCTGGATGATGGCCAGGTTGTTGTAGGCTACGGCATCCTGATTATCGATCAAAATCGCCTGTTCGAATGCGGTTTTGGCCAGATCGGTTTGCTTGCGATGCATATACAGCAAACCGAGATTGGTATAGGCGTTCGGCGTTTTTGGGTCTTCGTTAACGATACGTGTGTATTGCTCAATGGCGCGATCAATGTCGCCCGCCTTGATCAGGTCCATGGCCTGTTCACTCGGGCTCGGTTCAGTTGCAGCCGGAGCTTCCTGCGGCTGGTTTACCGTTTCTGTAGCGGATTTTTCCTGATCACTTTCGCTGACTGTTGGCGTGGTCGTATCATCGACCGGAACCGTAGAACATGCCGAAATAAAAATATTGATTGCAAGCATCCAGACTGGTATGGATTTATTCAACATAGTCTTCTGCTTTCTCGGATTTGGCATAGCGAAATGGCATTAGCCTGGCCAGTGCTTGTAAGCTGTTTTTAATGGAATCGTCGTAACTGCCCTTGGGAATGCGCGACAGATTGGTTTGATGAATTTTAATCGCTTTTTCTTCAAACGGATAGGCTTGATCTTCCAGCATGTAATTATATTCTTCCAATGCATCTTCATCGAGTTTTGTCGGCCGCTCGGACTTCAGTAAAGCCTCGGCAAATTCACGATAGATTTCTGCAATCTGGTAGGTCGCTTCGGTCGTGACTTCTTCAACCTGATACTTGGCGGCCTTGCCATAAGCCGCGACGACCTGTTTCATCAATTGCTTTTTTCTCTTCAGACTTTTTTTCAGCGGCCGGGTCAATTTTACCCGGCTGTATTGCTGTCGCGTTGGCTGAATTAATTTCAGGCTGGCTACAGCGGCCAGATAACGGCTTCGATCGGTGCGACGTTTTTTTGCTCCGGCATCAGCCTTGACAATTTCCCTGAGCCAGTAGCGGTAATTTTTCTGGTTGTTTTTACCTAGATAATATTGTGCGAGCTTGTCGCGTAGCTCCATGCTTCGCGTCAACGGATAAGGATATTTTTTGATGTAGATTTTATATTGCTGGATGGCATTTTTCTGGTCGCCTGCCTGTTCATACAGCAGTGTGGATTGCCATTCCAGTTCGCGCCGATCTTTTTTTGGAGACAGCCGCGCCAGAACTAACATCTCTTTTGCCGCTTTGCGGTATTGCTTCGAATTATTATAAGCCAGTGCCAGCTTTTGACTGACACCCAGTCGCCATTGTTTTTGCCGCGGATATTGTTTGCGAAAGCTTTCCAGCAGGGCAATCGCCGGAGTCCAGTCCTGCAGTGCAATCATTTCTGTTGCGGCATCATATTGTGCCGTTATGGCCGTTTTCGACCCTGGCACAATTTTGGAAGCGCGCACAAAGAGATCCGCTGCCTGCCGGTGTTGTCCGGCGGTCCGTGCAGCTTCACCCTGTTTGTAGATGCTGGCCGCCAACTGTCCGCTATATTCTTTGAGTTGTTTCTTTCTCTGTTTCGGTGTCAGGGAAATGATTTT
>JANTFI010000021.1 GCA_024763505.1 Gammaproteobacteria bacterium | reverse complement strand
CTGGGCGCAAGCTGAAAATCTGCAATATACCCCGGTTTTATCGGAGCCGGATACTGAAGACCAATGGAATGGAGAAACCGGCTTTGTGCATGAAGCCGTACTCAGACAGTACCCGGATTTGACCGATTATGCCGTATACATGGCCGGGCCGCCACAAATGATTGAATCCTGTCGACAATCGTTTGGTGACGCGGGTCTGGAAGAAACAAGGTTGTATTATGATTCTTTTGATTATTCCACGGATGCACAGGATGCCATTAAGAGTAAAGAGAATTAAAAATGGATACCGAATTAGTAATAATAGTTGTCGCCTCCAGTGTTGTTTTTATTGCCGTGATCATATGGAAATTACGCTGGTTTTATAAAAAGATGCTGGCTGCCGAGCAGGAGCAATCCAAAAAGGTATCACAGTAAAATAACTGTAATGCTGATTCAAAGATCTGCTTTTGAATCAGACTTTGCAGATTCGATTAAATCCAGTTCCATTTCGGCCTTATCAATTAGATCAGGCGCAATTTCTTTCTTTACAGAAACCCCCAGTTTTCGAAAATCCTCAACCCGTTTTACCAGATTACCCCGACCGGATATAAATTGTTTCATTGCCGTTTCATATATGGATTTTGATTTTTCCAACTGATCACCCAGAGCGGTCAGATTTTCGAGAAACAATCGTAACTGGTTATAGACTTTGCCTGCCTGATCAGCCAATTGTGCACTGTGCTTGTTCTGGTCTTCAAAGCGCCAGATTTGACGCACTATATTCAGGCTGGTTAACAAAGTGGTCGGCGTTGCTACTAGAACCTTTTGATCGATCGCCTGCTGAAACAGGGATTCATCTGCCCGTGCGGCTTCGACAAAAGCGGACTCGACCGGAATGAACATAAAAACAACTTCAGGCGAATTCAAGCCCGGTAATTCGAAATAATCGCGTTCGGATAATTCGAGGATTCGGTCCTTGACCGCCTGAATATGCTCATGCAATGCGAGGCTTCTTTCGCTATCGGTTTGTGCATTGATATAGCGGCTATAAGCGTTTAGAGATACCTTGGCATCGATAACCAGGTGGCGGTTATCCGGTAAGTAAATAATTGCATCAGGTCTTTTTCGACCCTGCTCGGTGTTGAAACTGACTTCTCTCTGGTAGTCCTTACCGGCTTGCAAGCCAGAACGGTCGAGAACATTTTCTAGAATCAACTCTCCCCAGTTGCCTTGTGTTTTCCCCTGCCCTTTCAAGGCAGTACTTAGTTGATGGGCCTCTTCAGTCATTTCCCGGTTTAACCTTTGCAATTGTTGCAGTTCGGTTTTCAATGCCTCGCGCTGTTTCAAGTCCTGGGTATGTATCGATTCAACCTTGGTACGGAAATCATTCACTTGTTGACGAAAAGGTTGTAGAAAAATATCCAGCCCTTCACGAGATTGAGCAGAAAATTCCTGCTGGGCAGATTTGAGTACCTGTTCCGATAATTGCCTGAATTGTTCGGTAAGTTTTTTACGGTCCGCTTCTGCCTGTTGCAAATGCTCTTTTGCATATTTTTGTGATTGCTGCATCTCGACTTCAAGGGCCCGATGTTCGGTTTCCACCAGGTGTTTTTCTTCCTGAAGCTGAGAAATTTGATTTTTTAATTGCCCGACTTCTTTTTTCAACTCATCCAGGCTGCGATGCAATGAAAGAATTTGCTGGTTTCTCAGTGCCAGATTTTTTTCTGACAGAAGATTTTCACTCTGCAATTGTTGCAACGCCTTAAACTGATTTTCGCGTTTTCCAGACAACGATTTAAGTTGACGAGCCTTGATCCAGTAGGTCAATGCGAAAACCAGAATGCCCGATAACAAGGAAGGTACAACAGCGAGTAGTAGATACAGTTGAAGTTGAGAAATTTGCATGAGCAATCGTTAGAAAAGTTTTGTTGATTGTAACAGCATCTGCCTTTTACACAGAATGCTTGAAAACGAATCAAATCAATTCATAATGTCAGCCCGACTCCTAAGAGGTAAAATACATGGCCCAGTTACTATGGCAAGGCCAGTGGATGCTGTTTGTACTCATCCTTTTTGCTCTGGTCTTTTCCCTGACCTTTCATGAATATGGTCACGGGATAGTGGCGAAGTATTTTGGTGATCGAACTGCAGAAATGCAGGGTAGATTAACACTGAATCCGGTTGCGCATATTGATCCGATTGGATTGTTGATGGTGATTCTGATCGGATTTGGTTATGCCAAACCAGTACCGACGAATCCTCGAAATTATAAAAGCCATTGGGGAGAATTTTTTGTCGCGGCTGCGGGTCCGATGATGAATTTCTTTCTGGCTGTTGTAACCATTAACCTTTATAAAATTGGATTAATTATGGGATGGCCGCTTTTTTTGGGCGAAGCGGCCTACCAGTTTTTTACCATACTGGCGACCATCAATATCCTGTTGATGGTATTCAACCTGATTCCCATAGGACCACTGGATGGACACTATATATTGCCATTTTTTCTGCCGGAAAAATTGCGGCGACCCTATCAGTATTACAATAACCGTTATGGCGGTTGGCTATTGCTTAGTCTGGTCGCCTTATCGCTGTTAGGTGTACCGGTTTTTCAGGTTGTTTGGGAATGGGGTCAGACTCTGTTGCAGCTGATTATTCTGGTGTAGGAGTTTATTGATTCGGGCAGCGTGGCGGCCTGATTTGTTGATAGATCGGTCGGTTTTCATTACCACGGTTAAGCGACCAAACTACGGTTTGCAGGATCGGAGTTTGTGCTCCGGTTTGTTGATATTTGAATTGGCCTTTCAGTAACAATTGCTGACCAATCCGGGGTTTTTTCCCGGGCGGCCAACCGTAGATCTCAGATAGCAAAAGCTTCGATTGTTTTTCTCGTTGATCAGGCTGTTGATTCGTTGACCAGATAAAATCAATGCCGGGTTCCACTTGTTTATCATATACTGCAATAATAGTTGCCTGCACATCGTGGACGCGTTCAAAATGATAAACTTCATGATCTTTTCCGGGAATGGAAAAACACCCGCTCAATATTAAACAGAGTAATCCGAGAGTCGAGCATCGTAAAAAATCAGTCATGCATGCTGACCACATAACGTCGTGATCCCCAGTCTCCGGGCTGTTTTTCGAACACGCCCGCACATAAGGTGCCACAGTGATTACAGCAACCTTTGTCATCCAGATTCCAGTCGGATAATTCATACCAGTCGCGGCCGATCAGAATTTGTCCGCAGTGATGGCAATAGGTACTTTCGCCCTGCTTGTCGTGCAGATTTCCGGTATAGGCATAACGAACACCATTTTCCATCGCAATGGAGCGTGCGGCAGTCAAAGTACTGGCAGGTGTTGCCGGAATGTCGCGCATTTTATAGTCCGGGTGAAAGGCTGTAAAATGCATCGGTACATCAGGCCCCAAGTGCTCTACCACCCAGCGAGTCATGGCATCAATTTCATCGGCATGATCGTTTTTTCCCGGTATCAGTAATGTTGTCAATTCAATCCACACATTGGTTTCCTGTTTCAGGTAGATCAGGGTATCGAGTACCGGTTGTAAATGGCTGCCGGTTAATTGATGGTAGAAATCATCGTTAAAAGATTTTAAATCGATGTTGGCGGCATCGATGTGTTGAAAAAATTCCTGGCGGGGTTCAGCACAGATATAGCCGGCAGTAACCGCCACGGTTTTCAAGTCATGATCATGGCAGGCGCGGGCAACATCGATTGCATATTCATGAAAGATGACCGGATCGTTATAGGTAAAGGCAACACTCCTGCAACCGAGCTGGTCAGCTTTTGTGGCAATTTTTTCCGGGCTGGCTTCATCGGCAAGGGTATCAATCTCGCGAGATTTGCTGATATCCCAATTCTGACAAAATTTGCAGGAGAGATTGCATCCGGCTGTGCCGAAGCTGAGTACTGCTGTTCCGGGTAAAAAATGGTTGAGAGGTTTTTTTTCGATTGGATCGATGCAAAAACCGCTGGATCGACCGTAAGAAGTCAAAATGATTTTGCCATCCTGATTGGCGCGAACAAAGCACAAGCCGCGCTGGCCGGGTTTGAGTTTGCAATACCGGGGGCAAAGATCACATTGCACTCTTCCATCTTCGAGAGGGTGCCAGTACCGGGTATCGACACAGAATTGTTCTTCAAAATGGTCTCTTTTCATCGTTTTGCCTTTCGCATTATAATGAGTCCGGAAATCAACGGATATTTCTATCAAGCTACGAAATACCATTGAAGTCAACGGGAAATTACAGGCAAGGGGACAGGCAGTCATGTTGGAATCGCAACCGTCAAGAGTACGACCGGCCGCTGTTGCCGGCCAGTTTTATCCGGCCGATGTTGGTCAATTGCAATCCATGTTGACCGACATGCTTGGTTCCAAAAAACCTTATACCGGCAAGCCGGTCAAGGCATTGGTCGTGCCTCATGCCGGTTTCATTTATTCGGGCCCGGTGGCCGCCAGCGCGTATCAGGCGATTGCGAAACAGGCCACACAGATCCGCCGGGTGGTACTTCTCGGTCCATCGCATCGGGTCGGATTTCATGGCATCGCCCTGCCCACGGCCAGTGCTTTTCAAACGCCGTTGGGGATGGTTCGCATCGACCAGTCTGCACTCGCACAAATCCGCTCTTATCCTCAGGTACAGGACCTCGATCAGGCGCATCAGCAAGAGCATAGTCTGGAGGTTCAATTACCCTTTTTGCAAACCTTGTTGAATGATTTTTTACTGGTACCGCTGGTGGTCGGTGAATGTCCTGCCAGCCAGGTGGCGGAAGTCATCGAAGCATTATGGGGAGGGGATGAAACCCTGTTTGTCATCAGTACCGATCTCAGTCACTATCATTCGTATGAAACCGCGGTGAAGCAGGATAGCCAGACAACGCAGTCGATTCTTGACCTGCAGCCGGAACGGATCGGTTATGAAGATGCCTGCGGGCGAAATCCGCTAAATGGTTTTTTGCTGGCGGCAAAAGATCACGCTCTCAAATCTCATTTGATTGATCTTAGAAATTCCGGTGATACCGCCGGCCCTCCGGACCGGGTCGTCGGTTATGGTGCCTTTGCATTTACCCAGCCATGATGTTTAGCGAAGCCCAAAAAAAACAAATGCTCGATCTGGCCAAAAGCAATATCGGCGCCGGATTACGAGGCGAAAAACCATTAACGATCCAGCTGGATGTCTTTGATGAAATCTTGCGCGCGCCCGGTGCCAGTTTTGTTACGTTAAACCGGTATGGACAGTTGCGAGGATGCATTGGCAGTCTCGAGCCTCGGCGGCCACTGATAGAAGATATCGCCGACAATGCCTGGTCTGCGGCCTTTCGAGATCCGCGGTTTGCACCTTTACAGCCCGCCGAAATGGAAGGCTTGCAACTAAGCATCTCGGTGCTGACGCCCGCACAAGCGATGACTTTCAGCTCCGAATCGGATTTGTTGGGGCAGTTGCGACCGGGAGTCGATGGCTTGATTTTCGAAGCCGGATCTCACCGGGCGACTTTCTTGCCATCGGTGTGGCAGCAATTGCCAGAGCCGAAACAATTTCTGTCCCATTTGAAACAAAAGGCAGGATTGCCTGCCGATTTCTGGTCAAAAGATGTCCGGGTCAGTCGCTACCAATCCGAATCCTTCGAGTAAGCCGAATCCTGGGCCTATCGGTTCAAACCAATGCTCTTTTTCGCAACCGATTTGATAAGGTCACGAGTTTTACCTCTGACCCTGTGAGCGGCAGCAAAGCCGCAATCCACTTCGACCCGTCGAAATCCATACCTTGCCACGGACGGGGTGAGCGCTATTGCAAATTTTCTCGAACGCTGCCTTTTATGGCGAGAACCGCAGGATTGCGAATTGAAGGCGCTGGAAGCAGCGATAGACCGCAACATACAGCCGTGCCGTATCGCCGGGTTCAAACCGGAGGCACGGCCGGAAAGTTGCCCGAATCAGGATCAGAAGTTCATTTCCAGCGTCAGCGACTTGCCACGTTTGGCGGCTTCGACGTAATCTGGCAACTGGTCAAAATTGAGATAGCGATAAATTTCGGCCGACTGGCTGTCGATCTTGCTGGCGTATTGCATGTATTCTTCCACCGTTGGCAAGCGCCCGAGGATGGCGGCAATGGCGGCCAGCTCGGCCGAGGCCAGGAAAACATCCGCGCCCTGCCCCAGTCGATTCGGGAAGTTGCGGGTCGAGGTCGATACCGCGGTCGAGTTGGCCGCGATACGTGCCTGATTGCCCATGCACAACGAGCAGCCGGGCATTTCGGTGCGCGCACCGGCGCTGGCGTAAACATTGTAAACGCCCTCTTCCATCAACTGGTGCTCATCCATCTTGGTCGGCGGCGCGATCCACAGACGGGTCGGAATATTGCCGTTGGCCGCTTCCAGCATCTTGGCGGCGGCGCGGAAATGGCCGATGTTGGTCATGCAGGAACCGATAAACACTTCGTCGATCTGGCGACCGGCCACTTCCGACAACGGGCGCACATCGTCCGGGTCGTTCGGGCAGGCGAGCAGCGGCTCGGTGATTTCCGACATATTGATTTCAATCACTTCGGCATACTCGGCATCGTCGTCGGCGCGCATCAGGCTGGGGTTGGCCAGCCAGTCTTCCATCGCTCGAACGCGTCGCTCCAGTGTACGTACGTCTTCGTAACCATTGTCGATCATCCAGCGCAGCATGGTGATATTCGAGCGCAGGTATTCGGCCACCGAATCTTCCGACAATTCGATGGTGCAACCGCCGGCGCTGCGTTCGGCCGAAGCATCGGAAAGCTCAAACGCTTGCTCGACTTTCAGATCGGGCAAGCCCTGAATTTCCAGAATGCGGCCATTATAGATATTCTTTTTGCCTTTCTTTTCGACCGTCAGCAGGCCGCGCTTGATCGCTTCATAAGGAATCGCATTGACCAGATCGCGCAGCGTGATGCCGGGTTGCATCTCGCCGGTGAACTTGACCAGTACCGACTCGGGCATATCCAGCGGAATCACGCCGAGCGCAGCACCGAAGGCGACCAGACCGGAACCGGCGGGAAACGAAATGCCCAGCGGAAAGCGGGTGTGCGAATCGCCGCCGGTGCCAACCTGATCGGGCAGCAGCATGCGGTTCAGCCACGAGTGAATAACCCCATCGCCGGGGCGCAGCGATACACCGCCGCGGGTTTCGATAAAATCGGGCAAGGTGTGCTGGGTATTGATATCGACCGGCTTGGGGTAAGCGGCAGTGTGGCAGAAAGACTGCATCACCAGATCGGCCGAGAAACCGAGGCAAGCCAGTTCTTTCAATTCATCGCGTGTCATCGGGCCGGTGGTATCCTGCGAACCGACCGTGCTCATCTTCGGTTCGCAATAACTGCCGGGGCGGATGCCTGCTACGCCACAGGCCTTGCCGACCATCTTCTGTGCCAGCGTGAAGCCCTTGTTGCTGGATTCCGGGTCGACCGGGCGGCGAAAGATATCGGTTTGGCCCAGACCCAGATTGTCGCGTGCCTTTTCAGTCAGCGAGCGGCCGATGATCAGCGGAATACGTCCACCGGCCTGCACTTCATCGAGAATGACCTCGGTCTTCAGCGAAAATTCACTGATCACCTCATCGGCTTCGTTGTAGATCTTGCCTTCATAGGGTTTGATGGTGATGACATCGCCCATGTTCAGCTGATCGACCGGGCATTCGATCGGCAGTGCGCCGGAATCTTCCACCGTATTGAAGAAAATCGGTGCGATCTTGCTGCCAAGCACGACGCCGCCCTGACGCTTGTTCGGCACATGCGGAATATCTTCGCCCATGAACCACAGCACCGAGTTGGTGGCCGATTTGCGTGAGGAGCCGGTGCCGACGACATCGCCGACATAGGCCAGCGGGTGGCCTTTCTTTTTCAATTCATCGAGCGTGCTGATCGGGCCAATTTCACCCGGCTTGTCGGGGTTGATGCCTTCGCGTGCATTCTTCAGCATCGCCAGCGCGTGCAGTGGAATATCCGGGCGCGACCAGGCATCCTGCGCCGGTGACAGGTCATCAGTATTGGTTTCACCGGTGACCTTGAAAACGGTAACGGTAATCGCTTCCGGCACCTTGGGCTTGCGCGTAAACCAGTCGGCCTCGGCCCAGGATTGCATCACGGCCTGCGCGTTGGCATTGCCGGCGGCGGCTTTTTCAGCCACATCGTGGAAGGCATCGAAGATTAGCAGCGTGTATTTGAGTTGGTCGGCGGCCAGCGTACCGAGTTCATCATCGTCAAGCAATTCGATCAGCGGTTGAATGTTGTATCCGCCAAGCATGGTGCCGAGTAATTTGACTGCATGTTTTTTGTCAATCAGTGGCGATTCGGCTTCGCCGCGCGCGATCGCTGCGAGAAAACCGGCCTTCACGTAGGCCGCTTCATCGACCCCCGGTGGCACCCGGTCGGTAATCAGTTCGAGCAGGAAATCTTCTTCGCCCGCTGGCGGGTTTTTCAGTAATTCGACCAGATCGGCGACCTGTGCCGCATTCAGCGGTAACGGGGGAATACCTTGTTCGGCGCGTTCTGCAACGTGTTGACGATAGGCTTCTAGCATGATGACCTCGAAAGATGCGATCCACCGCAGGGTGGATGAAAAGGGGGTAGCAATATAGACGAAACACCACGCAAATTCAATTTGAGCGGTGGCAGTCGCCGACTCAAGAAGCCAGATTCAGCTTGCGTTGACCGACTCTTGCGGGTGGGCAGCGCCCTGACTCGGGCAAATGTCATCGAAGGTATTGGATGACAGAATCTCCAGAAATCCCCGCGCCTGCGGGGTCAGGAACTTACCGCGGCGGATTACTGCACCGTAGATCTGTTTCGGAAAATACTGTGCCAGCGACGTGGCACTGAGCTTTTCATTACCATTCAGGCACAGGCAACTGACGATTGAAATGCCCATGCCCTCTTCGACATATTTCTTGATCACTTCCCAGCCGCCGACTTCCATGGAAACCTGGTAGGGCACATCATGCTCGGTAAAGATCTTGTCCACCTTGCGCCAGGTGGATAATTCCCGTGGCGGCAGAATCAGCCCATAGGGTGAAATATCCTGCAGGCTGATGTCTTTCTTGCCTGCCAGCGGATGATCGAGCGGGGTGATCAGCACCGGGTCATATTCAAACAGGGGCTCGAAAATCATATTGTCGCTGTCTTCGGCGCGGGTGCCGACGGCGAAATCGACATTGTCAGCCTTCAGCAAAACGCGCCCGACCTTGCCGGTATTGTTCGACAGTTTGACATGCACGCCGGGGAATTCCTGCTTGAAGCGATGGATATATTTCGGCAACAGATACATACAGGCGGTTTGTCCGGCGGTGATATGCAATTCGCCGGACTCGGCGCGTCCGGCCATGTTGTTGAAATTGGTCGCCAGATTATCGATGCCATTGATCAGCGGTTTGGCCAGTTCGTACAGAATCTTGCCATCCGGCGTCAGGTTGATGACCGGGCCGCGGCGCTCGAATACCTGTACGCACAGCTCTCGCTCCAGCGCGCGGATTTGCAGCGATACAGTTGGTTGAGATAAAAACAATTCTTCACCTGCCTTGGAAATACTCTTGGTTTCCACCGCCTTGCAAAAGGCGCGCAATTGCTTCAAACGGTTTTGTTTGTAACTGGGCGGTGAGATACTCATACGGCTGGCCGATTTATCATTATCCGCGCAGTATAAACCGATCGGCAGGTTTTGGTGTATGGAATTTCCTGCACCAACACGGGTCTGCATAGTATCGGTACTGCAGGAAGGATCGGTGTTCGCGCCACTTCGTTGCAATTTAAGGTTGATTTAAGCAGCCTTGTTCAGAATGGTGTTCCCTACTTAGAGAGACAAAGCATGAGAGACTGGAGTCTGGCCAGTGTGCTGCTGTATCTAGTTCTTGCACTGCCCACTTTCGCCGCCACCAAAATGGCACCGGATATCACTGTACAAAGTGAAGAAGGCAGTTTTCGCCTGTCAGATTTTCGCGGACAAGTGATTTATCTTGATTTCTGGGCCTCGTGGTGTGTTCCCTGTCGGAAGTCGTTTCCGTGGATGCAGCAATTGCAGCAAAAATACCGTCAGCAGGGTCTCAAGGTTATCGCCATCAATCTCGATAAAGAGCGCAAACTGGCCGATATCTTTCTGAAAAAATTCGATGTGAATTTCACCATCGGTTTCGACCCGCTCGGTGATACCGCCCGCGCGTATCAGTTGCAAGGCATGCCAGGCAGTTACCTGATCGGGCGTGACGGCCAGTTATATGCATCGCATATCGGTTTTCGGGAAAAGGAAACCGGAAAAATCGAACAAGCGGTCAAAATCCTGCTGAGGCAACCAACACCATGAGAATCCTGTTTTTACTATCGCTTTTACCTTTTTTCAGTGCCTGCTCCAGCCTTGGCGTTGAACCATGGGAGCGTGACTTACTGGCCCGCGACTCGATGCAACTGGTGCCGGATGTGATGGACAATTATTTCGACGAGCATATCTACTTTAGCAAGGAAGCCTCGACCGGTGGACAAGCCGTGGGCGGAGGCGGCTGCGGATGCAATTGAAAAAGATTTCCGGGCAAATGTCGCTAGCGGCCTGCGCCCTGCTGCAAGTGGCCAGCCCGGTGGCCCGAGCCGCGGCTGCCGATAATAACTGGCAAGTCGATAGCGCCGTGCTGCTGTATTCGGAAAGCGATGGCCGGGTCAGTGTGTTTGAACCGGCACTGCAAGCTACCCGAACCATCAATGAAGATGAGCAAATCGATGTCAGTGTGGTATTCGATGCACTGACCGGCGCGACGCCGAATGGTGCGCACGCCACCGAAAGCACACAAACCTTCACTTCGGCTTCGGGCAACCGCAGCTATACGGCAAACCCGGGCGAAACGCCGCTGGACAGCAGTTTTCAGGATATCCGGCTGGCTGGCAGCGTGAATTACCGCTACAACCTCGACCGTTTGTCTCGACTCACCTGGGGGGCCAATCTATCTGGTGAAAGCGATTATTTATCGCTCGGCGGCAGTGTCAACTTCGAACAAGATATTAATCAACGCAATACCACGCTGATGGCGGGTCTGGCGCTGAGCCAGGATACCCTGCTACCCAGCGGCGGCGTACCGTGCAGTTTGACTGCGATGCCGTTGGCGAGCGAAAATGAAGATGATGTTTTTCAGAGTGCGGGCAACTCCGATGATAAACTGACGACCGATCTGATGTTTGGCGTGACTCAGGTGCTCAATCGCAAAACCCTGTTTCAAGCCAATTACAGCTATAGCCAAAGCACGGGGTATCTGAATGACCCGTCCAAGATTGTTTCGGTCATCGACCCGGCAACCGGCTTGCCCGCGAGTAGCGGATTTTTCAATACGGCCCTGACCCGAAATTTACCCTATGTGTATGAAAACCGCCCCGACAGTCGCACGCGTCAATCGCTGTACAGCAAAATCGTGCGCTATCTGAATGAGGATGTCATTCACCTGTCGTATCGATATTATCGGGATGATTGGGATATCACATCGCATACGCTGGATCTGAAATACCGTTACCAGATGGAGGGCGACTTTTTGCAGCCGCATGTCCGTCTCTATCAGCAAAGCGCCGCCAGTTTCAAACAACATGATTTGCAACTGGGCCGCGATGTCGATGCCGCGACCGGCGAAGTGCTGGTGGACTATGCCAGCAATGATTATCGGCTGGCAGAATCGCAAACCGTCACGCTCGGTCTCAAATACGGTAAACTGTTGGCGGCAAACCAGCAATTTTCGATGCGCGCCGAATGGATGCAGCAAACCATTCAGGAGCCCGGCGTGTCAGAGTCGGAAAAAACACCGGGGCTGGATGCGATTATCGTTCAATTCAATTACTCGATCAAATTCTGACAGCCGCATGTCACCGCTGAGTATTGAAGCGCGAAAGGACTACTGGCATGGCCGATTCGAAGCCATGGCCAGCCCCTGCGAAGTGCTGGTGGAAACCGGCGACCGTACACTGGCGCGCAGCGTAATCGAAACCGTGGCACGAGAAGTCTGGCGTATCGAACAAAAATTCAGTCGCTACCGGCAAGACAATATCATCCACCAAATCAACCACGCCGATGGCAAACCGGTGATGCTGGATGAGGAAAGCGCCCGGTTGATCGATTTTTCTGACCAGTTGTTCCAGATGAGTGATGGCCTGTTCGATATCACTTCCGGTGTACTACGCAAGATCTGGCAATTTGACGGCAGTGATCGTGTGCCGGAGCAAGACCAGATCGATGCTCTGCTCAAAGACATCGGTTGGCAGCGCGTGTGCTGGGAACATCCACATCTCGCACTGGCACCCGGCATGCAGATTGATCTCGGTGGTATCGGCAAGGAATATGCGGTCGATCGCGGTTTGCTATTGGCGCGGTCGATTACCGACGACAGTGTGTTGATTAACCTCGGTGGAGATCTGGCTTGTACTGGTGCGAGAAAAATAGGGGGGTACTGGTCGGTCGGTCGTATGATCAGTAGTCACGATCAAGCTGTCGGCCTGTTTCGCCTGATAAAAGGTGCCATAGCAACCAGTGGAGATGCCAATCGGTTTCTGCTCAAAGACGGTCAGCGTTTCAGTCATATTTTAAACCCGAAGACCGGCTGGCCGATTATGCATGCGCCGCACACCATCAGCGTTGCTGCGGCCAGTTGTGTAGAAGCCGGCATGTTTTCGACATTGGCTCTTTTACAAGGTGCACAGGCTGAAGAGTTCTTGCAGTTACAACAACTGGAATACTGGCTCGACTGAATAACCGGTCTTCCATTTTGTATAACGTGATGGCGGTGGCAATTCCCTGACTAATGCGAGAGTCAGTTATCGATGCCGGCTCTGTCGTTTTAACCTGCCATGCAATTGAATGGATAATGGGTATTGAAAAAACAAGTGTTAGTAAATCGGCCGCAACATTGTGAACAATGCGGCACGGTGCTATCGTCGTTGTCACATCCGCGATGCCAGAGGTCACGATGAAAACCGTCACTTTGACAAAGTTGCAAGTCGCACAGCTACTGCATGAATTTATCGAACAAGAGGTACTGCCTGACAGCGGTCTGGAATCTTCAACCTTCTGGAAAGCGTTTGAACGGATACTGCTTGATTACACCGGCCGCAATGCACAATTATTGCAGCGCCGGCAACAGTTGCAACAGCATATCGATGACTGGCATCGGCAGCAGGAGTATTCTCTGGAACGACTGGATGCATATCAGCAGTTTTTGAGAGAGATCGGATACCTCGAGCCCGAGCCGGAAGATTTTGAAATCGATCTCGATCAGGTTGACCCCGAGATCAGTGACATCGCCGGGCCGCAACTGGTGGTGCCGATCAATAATGCACGTTTCGCCATCAATGCAGCAAATGCACGTTGGGGCAGTTTGTTTGATGCCCTGTACAGCAGTGATGTTTTACCTCGACCAGCCGACCCAAAAAAAGGTAGCGGAGTCGATCCACAGCGCGCACAGCAGGTTTTTGATTTTTGTAATGACTGGCTGGATCAGGTCTTACCACTTCGTGCTGGCAACCATGCCGATGTAGTCGAATACGCGGTACAGTCGGCAAACCATATCTCCGAATTCAAGGCTGTTCTGCAGGATCAAACCGGTGTAACCCTGAAAAACCCGGATCAGTTTCGCGGCCACTGTCAGGACGATGATGGCTTGTGGCTGCTGTTTACGCATCATCGCTTGCATATCGAATTGAAGGTCAATGGCGATACAGCGGTCGGTCGGTTGCATCCAGCCAATCTTTCCGACATTCAAATAGAAGCAGCGCCCAGCACGATTCAGGATTGTGAGGATTCAGTCTCCGCCGTGGACGTCTCGGACAAGCTGCAGGTATATCGCAACTGGCTGGGTCTGATGAAGGGAACCCTGAGCTGTGAACTGGAAAAGGGAGGCAAGTGCTTTACACGCAGCCTGAATCCGGATCGTCAGTATCAAAACCCGCATGGTGAATCCTTTACCCTGAGCGGACGCAGCCTGATGTTCATCCGCAATACCGGTTTGCACATGATGACCGATCTGGTGCAGGACGGGCAAGGCAATAACATGCCGGAAGGCCTGATCGATGCGCTGGTCACGGTGCTGATTGCGCTGCATGATTTGCGAAGTAACGGAGTCTATAAAAACAGTCGTTGCGGCAATATCTATATCGTCAAACCCAAGTTACACGGCTCGCAGGAAGTGGAATTTTGTGTCGAAGTGTTCGCCGCGATCGAACAGGCTTTTCAACTGCCGGCCAACAGCATCAAGATCGGGGTGATGGATGAAGAGCGGCGCAGCAGCGTGAACCTGAAATCGTGCATTGCCGCTGCCCGTGAGCGTATTGTTTTTATCAATACCGGATTTCTCGATCGCACCGGCGATGAAATCCACAGCAGTATGCTGGCCGGTGCGATGCTGCCAAAATCAGCGATCAAGCAAGCGCCGTGGATCAAAGCCTATGAAGATAGAAATGTCGATCTTGCACTGGGTTGTGGATTTAGCGGTCAGGCACAAATCGGCAAGGGCATGTGGGCCGAGCCGGATGAAATGCGTGCGATGTACCAGAGCAAGTCGGCGCATCCGCAGGCCGGTGCCAGTTGCGCCTGGGTGCCCTCACCCACTGCCGCGGTGATCCATGCCCTGCATTATCACCAGACCGATGTACAAGCGGTTCAGCAAAAAATCAAACAGCGAGAACCGACACCGCGGCAAGAGCTGTTGAAAATCCCGCTGATCGAATCCGGTCAAGTGCTGAATGATCAGGAAATTCAGAGTGAAATGGAAAACAATGTGCAGGGCATACTCGGCTATGTAGTGAAGTGGATCGAACTGGGTATCGGTTGCTCCAAGGTGCCGGATATCCATAACACCGGTTTGATGGAAGACCGTGCAACGCTACGTATTTCCAGTCAGTTACTGGCCAATTGGCGATTGCATGGTTTGTTCAGTCATGACCAATTAATGCAATGCTTTCAGCGCATGGCGCGTATCGTCGATGAACAAAACCTTGATACCCCGGGTTACCAGCCGATGGCACCGGGATTTGATGGTTACGCCTTTCGGGCCGCCGTTGAGCTGGTTGAAAAGGGAGCAGAGTCCCCAGGCGGTTATACGGAAGATTGCCTGCACCGTTACCGCAGGCTGCAAAAATCATTACAGCCCTGAGCCAAAGCCTGCGGGGCTACTTGTAGGATTCCGGTTCCACAATGGCAGGAATGACCATGCCATTCATCAAAACAAATGAAAAAAAGTTTTTACCATTGTCTTGAGCCTTGATGATGTAGTGCCACAGCCCCTTGTGTAGCGGGGTCTGTCTGATTTCGATCTCCTTTATCATGAGATTGCCCAGTGATTTGTGATCAGCCAGATAGTGTTGCTTCAGCGCGACGATGGCTCCGGCCACCGTCAATGGTGGTGCTTCTTCCAGCGGATTCCAGTGTTTGGCATCTGTAAAATGGGATTCATTGACAAAAGCGACGATGCGTTTGTCATCGAACTTTTCGATGATTTCAGTCGGGAATTGATAGGCCAGGGCAGGTGCTGAAAACAGCATCAATATCAGCAAAGTCCGATAAATGTTCATGGTAACGGCTCCGAGAGGCGGAAAAATTTGCGCATCATAGCAAAAAAGCCGGGCTGTGATGTGAATATCCTTTTATTCAAGCCTGCCCTGACAGGGTCAGGGCTGCGGGTCAGTCTCCTGATGTCTGGTGACGAAATCAATCGACGAGGATGAGCAGTCTACAGACATAGGCCAAACCTATTGATAAATTAAGAACAAACGATTATACGGATCGCTTTGCATTGCCCATACTTTCTCCCAAGTCAACACACGACGACGTTTAAAACATTCACGTACAGGAGAAAAACCATGTTAGAAAATCATGAAGGTCAGCAAGTGCCGCAGGTCGTATTCCCGGTTCGCCAGAATCATCAATGGGTCACTCGTTGCAGCGACGATATTTTCAATGGAAAAACCGTAATTGTCTTTTCCTTGCCCGGCGCTTTTACGCCGACTTGTTCTTCCACCCATGTGCCTCGCTATAACCAGCTGGCCGATACCTTCAAGCAACACGGTGTCGATGAAATTGTCTGCGTATCGGTGAATGACAGTTTTGTCATGAATGCCTGGCAGGAACAGCAACAGGCCGACAAAATCTCCTTTTTGCCGGATGGCAATACCGATTTCACCCGTGGCATGGGTATGCTGGTGGCGAAGAATGACCTCGGTTTTGGCGAACGCTCGTGGCGTTATTCGATGCTGGTCAAAGATGGCGTGATCGAGAAAATGTTTATCGAACCGGATTTGCCCGGCGACCCTTTTGAAGTATCCGATGCCGACACCATGCTGCACTACATTGCGCCGGAAGCTGCGGCACCGGCCAATGTAACGATTTTCACCCGGCCAGGCTGTCCGTTCTGCGTCAAGGCCAAGGAGCTGCTCAAGGATGCCGGAATGGATTATGATGAACTGGTGTTAAACCGCGACTTCATGGAGTCCACTATTCGCGCGATTTCCGGTGAAACCACGGTGCCACAGGTGTTCATCGATGGACAGCGCATCGGCGGCTCGGATCAATTGGCGCAATATCTTGCAGCCGATAATCCGATCGCGGCTTGATCGATAAATGGCCTGCACGGTTTCGTGCAGGCCAAAACCCAATCTGACAGGAACCAAACCATGACAACTTCGACCTTTGACATGATCGTGATCGGCGGTGGCAGCGGTGGTCTGGCGGTGGCTGAAAAGGCTGCCGAATATGGCCAGAAAGTCGCCATTATCGAGGCTTCCCGGCTGGGAGGCACTTGCGTTAACAATGGCTGCGTGCCGAAAAAGGTCATGTGGTATGCGGCCAATCTGGCGCATGCGGTACACGATGCCAGCGATTTCGGGGTCAATGTGCAAGCCGGTGCAGTGGACTGGCCGAAGCTGGTGCAGGGGCGTGAGCAATATATCGCCAATATCAACCAATTCTGGGATAGCTATGTACAGGATTTGAATATCACCCGCATCGAGGGGTTCGCGCGTTTTGTCGATAACAAAACCGTCGAAGTTGAAGGCCAGCGATACAGCGCTGAACATATTGTCATCGCGACCGGTGCGGAACCGATTGTGCCGCCGGTACCGGGCGCAGAGCTGGGCATCACTTCTGACGGGTTTTTTCAACTCGAACAGCAACCGCGTCGCGTTGCGATCATCGGTGGCGGCTATATCGGTGTCGAACTGGCGGGTGTGTTGCGCGCGCTGGGCAGCGAAGTGACGTTGTTGACGCTGGATGACCGCATCCTCAATCTGTTCGACCCGATGATTTCGGAATTGCTGCAGGCCGAGATGAACCGCCAGGGTATCGAAGTGCATGTGGATTTTCAGGTGACCGGGCTGCAACAGGATGCCGAAGGCATTCGTGTGACCAGTCCGGATGCAGATTTGCATGGTTTTGACAGCGTGATCTGGGCGGTCGGACGGAGGCCCAAAACTTCGGAGCTGGACCTGCAGGTGACCGACATCAAGGTTGAAAAAACCGGCATTATTCCGGTCGATGAATACGAACGAACTTCACTCGAGGGCGTGTACGCGATCGGTGATATCACCGGTCGGGTGCAATTGACCCCGGTGGCGATTGCTGCCGGTCGGCGCTTGGCGGCGCGGTTATACGATAACCGGCCGGATTGGTTGATGGATTATGAAAATATTCCGAGCGTAGTCTTTTCGCATCCGCCGATCGCCACCATCGGCATGACCGAGCAACAGGCGATGCAGCATTATTGCGGGATCCGGGTTTACCAGAGTGATTTCACGCCGATGCGGTATGCATTAAACGAGTCCGGAGCGAAAACCGGGCTCAAGCTGATCTGTGCCGGAGAGGAGGAAAAGGTGGTCGGTATCCACATCATCGGTGACAGTGCCGATGAAATGATGCAGGGTTTTGCGGTGGCGCTGAAAATGGGTGCAAACAAGGCGGATTTCGATCGCACCGTGGCGATCCACCCGAGCAGTGCCGAAGAACTGGTGACCATGCAACAACCGGTGACTACCGTGCCCTGTCATGAAGTCGATGCCGGTAATGAATGGAAACAGATTCCGGTGGCCACGGTTTGATCGACCCGCTGCAAGAAGCTGATTGTTATTGCGGGCGGGTTATCGTCGAAAGCAGGAAAATCAGCGTTTCGGCTTGCGCGTCAAAAGATTCCACAGCCAGCCGTGGTGATGCACTTGTCCGGTACGCACGTAACCGAGAATGTTTTCATGCTGCAGATTCCAGTAAAAACGGGTCAGGCCGACGCGGCCGGTGCAAACCAGCAGTCGGTCGCCATTGCTGACTTCGACCGAGCCATCCGGTAATAGCAGTTTGTCGTTAAAGGTTTCCATCATCAATACGATGCATTTCAGGTTGCGTTCGCGATCCCACGGGTCGCGCAGTAAATCTCCGAGCAACACTTGTCCGCCCGAATTCAGAATATTGGTTACTGCTTCAGCATGCCAACTGTCGATGGTCACTTCCTCGATTCTCGGCACATGGTTGCCGACCAGACCGGAAATGCGGCTGACCAGTTCGCAAGCCCAGTCGTTATCCTGATAAAACGCCAGCGACATGAATTCATACAGCATCGGGGTGCCGAGCAAGACACGAATCTTGTCGGCGATAATCTTGCTCGGGTGCATCACCATATCAGCCTTGACCGCTTTGATGATGTCGATGTTGTCCGAGTAATTCTGCCGCACGATGGTAAATAGATCCGGGTTCAGGCTCTTCGCAGTCACTACGATAGACAGATTATTGACATCATTGTCAGTGCCGGCGATCAGACCGCAGGCAGTTTCAATATTGGCTTCGAGCAGGGTTTTGGCTTCGGTACCCGGGCCCAGCACGATGCCTTCATGCGGCTCACCGGTTAACTCCGGTCGCGCCTCGATAACGATGATTTCTATGTTTTCACGCTTCAGGCGTTCGTAAACGGCCTTGCCGAAACGGCCATAGCCGCAAATCACCCAGTGGCTGTGGATTGGCGGGTAAATCGGATCATCGAGTTTACTGTCGCGGTTGCCCGAATACAGCCAGCGCTGCATCAGGTAAAGTCCCGGTACCTGAAACGCGGTGGCCAGTGAAGTGGCAAAACTGTCATAAGGGTCGATGATGTAATCGGTGCCGAAAGACGCCATATTGTCTTCAATATCGTGCGAATCGGCGCGGCAAATCACTTTGATATCCGGGTGCAGTAACTTGCTGGTGATGGCGATTTTCAGATTCGCTTCGTTACTATTGGTGACTGCAACCACCGCTTTGCACAACGGATGTTCCAGCCCGGCGTGGCGCATATGCATTGGGCTGCGTGCATCGCCCTGCAAAATCGGCACATAGTCGCGCAGATTGTCGATCTTGATCTGGTTGCTGCGTTGTTCTTCGGCTTCGATCACGACCACATGCTGGCCGACATCGGTCAAGCCGCGTACCAGCTCCGAACCGGTTTCTCCATAGCCGCAGATCAGGTAAAACGGTTCGCGCATTTGGCGAATGCGTTTGGCCAGACGGTTTTCGGCGATCGATTGCTGAAAGGTTTTATCCTGCACCAGCGTCAAAATAGTTCCGATGGCATACAACCAGCCGATGACCCCGGCATACATACTGATGGTCACCCACAGGCGCTGGGCATCACTAAACTCGAACGGAATTTCGCCAAACCCGATGGTGGTAGCCATGAAACTGGTGAAGTAGATGGCATGGAAGAAATCCATGCGCCAGAGATTGCCATTGGCGTCTTGCCCCGGAATCAGCACCAGCCCGAGTATCGAAACGGCATAAATGACCGTCAGCGTAATCAGCGGCCGGCGCATGCGCCGGAAGATGAGATAAACGATGTTATCCATCGTAGGCTTCGGCGATCAGCGCCGCATCATCACCGTTTCGATGATCAGCAAAATAACCGAGATGACATTGGCCAGCATGGCTCCGCCGGATAATGACACGATACTGGAGATGACCACCGGAGTCAGCCCGATTTCGGTGACGTGCACCGAAATCGTCCAGACCAGAGTGGCAGCGATCAATTGCAGCATGGCGACCAGACTGGTGGCCAGCAACACCGCGCCGACCTGGCTGCGATCGCCGAATTTGAGCAGCGTGGCGATCAGGTTGACGATGACGACAGCAAATAATTCATACACATGATGATGGTCGGGATTATCCATTTCACCGACAAAAAAGCCGAAATTGAGGGTTAAAGACAAAACGATGAAAAAACCAAAAACCACTTTTTCCGGGTTCATATCCAGCCTGCCAACGGGTTAACCAATAATGGGCGAAGTGTGCGCGAGAAGCCGCTGCGAGTCAAAACCAGATTGACAGAAAAGCGCGTATGACGGTGGCGTCAAAGCTGTACAGAGGCTCTTGCCCAACCGGGGCATTGACTGACAGGTCACGAAAATTATCGTAGTCGAACAGGATGTAATCGACATTCAGATTCAGGCTGCCACGTTTTATGAAGCCGGTACCGTTGCGTTTGAATTCCCAGGTGGTTCCGACCCCGATTGTTTGCGTGGTAAAGCTGCTCATCTCCTTGTCACGCGCCAGAAAGGTGAAGGCATCGGCGTACTCGAAAAGGTCACTGTAAAAATCGGCCTGACCCTGATCATAAAAGCGGTAACTCAATTCGAAGATCCAGTCATCCAGATAAGGGTGGGTGTAACCGACTTCCCAGGTATCGGCGACGATGCCCCAGGTGTCGGTGAAATAGCGGTAACTGCCATGCAGCACTGCGCGGTACGGCAAAAAATACCGCCCGCGCAGGGCAAAAGAGTTGCTGGTACGGGTGTTTGGATACACTTCACTTTGATAGCTGTAACCCCGCGGTGAATCTGAATCCAGATAACGCACCGAACGGTAGGGGTTATTCAGATAACCCTCATCGGTAATGGTTTCCAGTGCCAGAGCCATAATCAGATCCTTGCTGAGAATTTGCGTCAGTGACAGACGATAACTGCGCAAGCTGGCCGGTTTGTCGAAATCGGCACCATTCTTGCCGACCTGATTATCGCCCTGAGAATAGCCGGCACTAAGCGTGGTCAGGTCGCCGAACATATCCTGCGAAAAGCCCAGGCTCAGCGTGGCAGCATCGTAATCGCTTTCAACACTTCGGGTATAGCCGAGGCTCATCAGGGTGCGGTCATTGAGGTAATCCATACTGATGGAGTTTTCTTGACGTTGCTCGCTATACGGGCTGGCGGTGGTGATCACATCGATTGATGCGCTGGATACGTTATCGACATAATGATTGGCAGAAACAGAAACGCTTTCACCAAATTTCTTGCGCACCAGAATCGAGGGACCGGATATCTCTGCACCGCCGCCGCTGAAGCTGTGATACAGCACATCGGCGCGATCTTCCGGCAATACGGCGGCTAGCGCAGGAATGCTGGCCAGCGATACCAGCGCTATCAGGATGCGTCTAGTTACAACCACAGCCGCCCCCGCTGGCAGTACTCGCGCCACGTGCGCCTTCGCGAGCGTCATACACGTGGTGGATATAGGTATTGGCCACCGGGTCGCGGTTAAAGCTCATGATCGGGTCAGCCAGATGGGCACGTTCATAGGGTTGTACCCAGGGTTGCAGATTACTACAGCCAGCGATTAGCAGTGCGGCACAGAGAGCAAGAATTTTTCGCATGCGAGTCATCGGTCCAGGTTATTCGCGAAGCAGTTTTTTAATCATTTTCTTGTACTTCTTTTCATCACCCGGCTGGTAACCCTGATGCAAATAGCGCATGTTACCATCACGGTCGATCACCACCGAGGTCGGCATCGCGATGACCTTGTACAGCTTGCTGACCTGATTGGTTTTGTCGAGCAGAATCGGAAAATCGACCGGACGGTCGGCGATATAACGCCGTGGCATATTGGTATCTTCTTCCACATTAACGCCGAGCACGGTGAAGCCGAGATCCTTGTATTTATTATGCATGTCATTGAGTAGCGGCATTTCGAGTCGGCAGGGTGCACACCAGGAAGCCCAGAAATTCAACAAAATGACGTTCCCGCGCATTTCACTGAGTTTGAGGTTTTTACCATCGAGCGCCTTCAGGGTGAAATCGGGGGCGGGGCCTTCAACGGATTTTGCTGCCTGAGCAGGGCCGGCCAACGATACAGCCAACAACAATGAAAGGCATTGAAGCAGTTTTTTCGGTGATAACATCATGTTTGATCTCCTGATGTAAGGGGGACTTTCGGCGTTAAAAATACCAGCCCACCGCGATGGAAAATTGCAGATTATTAGTGGTTTTGTTGATGCCAAAAACATCGACATCGAACACATGATTGCGAAACTCGCTATATAGCGACAGATTTTCGAGAAGTAATACTCTGAATCCGGCTCCATAGTTATAGCTGAAGCGGTCATTTCCAGCAAAGGTAGCATTGCCGATTCCGGCGTTGATAAAAAAGGCGCTGTTAAAGGTGGTATGTTCAGAGAAAAATACTTCACCCGGCAGCAGGTTGTAACCGAGGTTGATAGCATAGGCGGTCAATTCGCGTTCCTCATCGGTCAGCAGCGGTGCACCACCGCTAAGTATTTCATAACTAGTGTCGCCGGCGGTTGCCTGCAGCCAGTCGAGTTGCACAAACAGCGAGTCGGTCACGTAATAGTTCAACTTCACCCCAAGCATCGAGTTAACTGCGAAATCCTCGATACTCAGATATCCGGCAGACAGTATGATCTCGAAGTCATTGCTGTCGATCGTGGCTTCGTCAAACTGATTGCGCTCGACTGTGGGCTGGATCAGGCCGGTCTGTTCATCGTCGGAGGCCGCCAGTGCCGGGCTGGCGGTTATCAGTAAAGCCAGCGCTAGAAAAAGATGGCAAAGCCGATTTTCCATTCTGTTAATTCCTCGTTTTGGTCTTCTTCGTTGTTGGCCGAAAAAATAACCAGTTGGTTGAGTTGCAGGCGCAGTACAAAGCGTCTTGCCAGATAGGTTTTCAGGCCGAACCCGACCTGGCTCAATGCATTGTTGCGGTCAGCTGGGTCGATCAGTGTGGCATTGGGCTTCACCTGTATCGCACCGGCACCGAGCGTGAAAAAGGGGGAATACTTCCACTCGGGAAACGGTTGCATCAACAGGCTCAATCGTGCCAGATCGCTGCTGGAAACATTACCGACCGAGTGTTCCAGCTCCAGCTCCAGCGAAATGTTTTTGGTGAAGGCATAACCGCCATACACCGATAGCAATGGTGCATTCTTGATTTCACCGGTGAGCGCGCCGATCTCCCATTTTCTTTGCTCGAAGGCGCTGCGGTCCTGCTCACTGAATTGCAGTTGCGAGCCGGAAGGCAGTAGTGTGTTTTGCATTTGCTGCTTGTGAACCCAGCCCTGCTTGCCATTTTCCGACTGTACCTGAAACCAGTTGGTCTTGCGCTGCAGGATGCGGATGGTTTTGCCCCGGTCTTCCACGTTGAAAATCGGATAGCGATTGCCCGGTCCGGTACGCATTTCGATATACGGATCGCTGATGGTCAGGGGCGGCGAAATATCTTCGTCCGCCTGCAGCGGCATTCCGGTAACCGCCAGTATCAGCAACAGAAACAGCGATGAGAATGCGTTCAAAAGACTTCCTTTTTCATGGTCGTTGTATCCAGACCAACTGCTCAATTCATCGGAACGGCGGGGTCAAACGGATCATTATAATATTGTGCACCTATATCCAGCCATTCGCTGATCAGCCGCAGTTCATCTTTGCTCATAAACGCAGAATGGTCAACATAGTTGGCATCATTCGGTGGCACTGAACTGGCACGGGTCGCCGTCGGGTCGGTCATCTTGCTGAAGAAATAACTGGCTCTGCCGCCATTACCCGACATTACCGGATTGAAACGAAAATTCGGATCATCCACCAGTTCGATCACCGGTATCGGTTGACCGGTGACCGGGTCGAGTACCAGATTGCCCTCGGCATCCGTCTCAAACAGGGGATCGCCATTTTCGTCCAGCACCGGCTGCTCGATCTGGCGATTCACGATATTGCCATCTTCGTCCAGCTCCTGTCCCTGATCGGTATTGAATAATTCGAGATAGGATTTGACCCGCTGGCTATTGTCTTCCGTGTCCAGCGTGAGGGTCAGGTTCAATTGACCGGCGGGTACCCGGGCTACATCGGCAGCATCGGTCGGTGAGTGGCAACCGGTGCAGGTGACATCGGTATCGACGCTATTGATGTTGACGCTGCGAGGGATATCCCACAATGGCTGAATGTGGTCCGGGTAATTGATCAGGATACGGCATTTGAAATCCCAGGCGCTTTCAGGCAGACAACTCTGGGTTGACGGGGACGGACTCTGCAATTCGCTGTAGCGATAACTGAACGGGGCATCGGGCGAGCGTACATTCGGATCGGTCCAGACATCCTCGTACTCAATATCGACGCCGACATGCGGCTCGCTGGTCGCTTGCCGAAAGCGCAGTTCGGCCAGAGTTTCGCCAATATTGCCTAGATAGACTTCACCCGTGTCGGGGTTCAGGGTATTGGGAACAGTCGTGCCGCTGATGCCGCTATTGATGCTCGGGGTTTCGGCATCCTTGCGCTGGTGCGGCAGCGGGGTGACGCCATTTTGCACCGTGTGACAGCCATTGCATTCCAGCGTTTCGCCAGGTACCAGTTGAAACCAGTTTTGATGGCGTGCGCCGATTCGCTGGCCATTCTTGTCCAGAATATTGATTGCCAGCGGAATATTCGCCGGCAGCTTGACCTTGACCGAGCCATCCGGCTCGACCGGTGCATAACCGACGATTTCACGCATCGCCTGATTACGTTGCGGGCCGAAGGCTTCGCGGTCGAGATCGGGGGCGACATCTTCCAGCGCCGGGTCATCTTCATCCGGCAGTGCCACAGCCTTGACGAAGCGGACGAATCGGGCTGGACGCTGATCGGCGTTGGCCAGCGCCGGATTGGCCAGATCCTGCACACTGTTGATGCCGCTGGCATCGGTGCATTCGCTGAGAAAGCAGCCATTAAAATTGCCGTTGCCAAAATCGTATACGCTACGGATATGCAGAGCGCCAAGCCCTTCTTCCTGCCAGATGGCGTTCAGCCCGCCGTCGATGATCGGTGGAGTAGCGCGTGCCTGCAGTGCAACGATATCGCTCATCACCTTGCCCTGCTCGGCGAGCACGATGACTTTTTGTGCATCATTATTCATGTCGTACAGCCAGATGCTATAGGCCGGTGAAACCTCTTCGATATCGGTTTGCGACAGATACGGCTCGATGCACGGTCGCTGCAGGGTTTCGGTGCCATCATCGACCGACAATACGCAACTGCTTTTGCTGATCAGCACGCGGTTGCTGCCATCCCATAAGGGCCAGGCCGAGCGATAGCGCCCGCCCAGTGAAATCTCCGCTGCCGAGCTGACCGGGTTGATGGTTGCGCGTTGCTGTGCCTGCCCCGGCATGCCGCTCAAGCTGTAAACCGGTTGTTCGTTATTGGTGAAGTCGCGGCTGTTGATGGTGATCAGGTCACCGCCACCAAAGGTGCCGCTATAGGGTCGTGCGATGGCCATCAGTCGTCCATCTTCCATTTCAACTGGCTGGCTGAACTGGATGGTGGCATCGCTGTCGCCGCCATTGTAGAGGCTGTCATTATTGCTGCCGCTATTGTGGCTGTGAACGCCATATAACACTTGCAGATCACTGCCATCGGGGTTGATCTGGTACAGGTGCATGGCATTGTTGCCAGCTGCATTGTCCCAGCGGGTGAAAGCGACCTTGCCGTTGGTCAGTACCGTCGGGTCGAGATCATGGCTCTGGTTGAAGGAAATCTGCTGAATATCACTGCCATCATCATCCATCACGTGCAGCACCAGAGCCATCGTGTCTTCATCTTCATCGAGTGCGCGAAAACGCGGCTTGCGCTCATCGGTGAGCATTTGCCCGGCTTCTTTCTGCCGGTTGGAGCTAAACACAATGCGCCCGTCCGGCAAATAGGCCGGGCCGATGTCATCGCCCTGCTCGGCAATCAGGCCATCGCAGATGGCTGTGCTCGGGTCGCTGTCAATAATGCAGCGCAGGGCCTGGTTCTCCAGATCATACTCGTAGATATTCCAGCTCGGTACTTCGTCATCGTTTTCGTTTTCATCGAACAGGCGCAACGAAAACAATAGCTTGCTACCATTGAATGACGGGCTCAGATCACGCACATCGCCCTGCCCACCGGTAATCTCGGTCGTGATATTGGTTTCTACCGCAGTGGCGGTCGAGTTACTGCGAATAAAGACATCACCACCGGCGCTGAATAATAGCGGTTCGCGTAAATCCGGCTGAATATCATCGCCATTTTCATCTCGCGGAATCGGTCGTTTGGCAAAGGCAATCGGTGCTTCCAGTACGCCTGGGTCCGCACCTGTTATTTCCGTGGTTTCTTTGGTTTGGGTACAGGCTACCAGAAAAGAGATCATGCCAAACAATAAAGAACGAAGCACAAAAGGGTGTAGGTTGACTGATTTCATGGAATAAATAATCCGGGCTTGCTGGCAATTTTATGTATTATAAAAACAGAGTTTGTTGCGTTGACAGCATTCTGCACCGGTGACTGACGGACTGGAGGAAATATCCTCTGAACGGTCAACTATCGACCCGGCAACGGGTTAGAATGTAAAAACACCGTGCAAGGATAGCAAAATTAAAATTTACCCAGCATTTAAATTTACGTTTTGTGATCTTTTTCCTGAAGCAGCGGCTTTTTCATGCTAGCGCGCTGTGCTAGCGTAAATAAGACAAATAAAAATCCTGTTGCAGGATACAACCAGATCAAGGCAGCTTACACATGCTCATAAAACCAAGATTGATACTCGGCGCCAGTTTGATTGCATTCGGTTTACCGCTTGCATCGGCTGACAGCCTGACCCAGGCCCGGCGCATCCATGACCGTCTGACCGGCACTCCTCCATCGGCGGATGTGTTACAGCAAATGGCCGACCTGATCGACAACAATCCAGCCGATGGCGATAAATTGGCAGCCGAGTTGGCTCTGCAGGATGCTGATTTTTACAATGTGACGCTGAAAAATTTCGTTGCCCCCTGGACCAATGAAGAGCAAACCGTATTCACCCCGCTCAATGATTACACTGCAACGGTGATCGGAATCATCCGCGATAATGTCGATTTTCGCGAAGTCCTGTCTGGTGACATTATCTATACCGGTGCCAATAGTCCGGCTTATGACAACAGCAATAATGCCCACTATCAGGCGTTGGAAGAGCTGGGTCCGGTACAGGGTAATCTGGCTGACCCTGCTATTTTGCAAGAAAAGCTGCAAAGCGACATAACCGGGCTGGACAGCGCAGCCACCGCCGGTGTGATGACCACGCGCGCGGCAGCACGGGCATTTCTGATCGATGGCACCAATCGTGCCATGTTTCGTTTTACCCTGATCAATTATCTCTGCACCGATCTCGAACCGCTGAAAGATAATTCGCGCATCCCCGATCATGTGCATCAGGATGTCTCACGCAGCCCCGGTGGTGACAGCCGAATCTATCTCAACAGTTGTGTCGGGTGCCATGCCGGCATGGATGGCATGATGGGCGCTTTCGCCCACTACAACCTCGACTACAACAAGGATGGTGATGGTAATGTGATTGAAGACAGCGCCCGGCTGGAATACACGCCGAATGAAATTCAGGCCAAGTTTCTGATCAATGAAAACAATTTCAAGCCCGGTTTTGTGACCACTGATGACAGCTGGATCAATTACTGGCGCAAAGGCCAGAACGCACTTTTGGGATGGGCTACGCCAACGCCGGCAGGTGTTTCTCTGGATAGCAAGGGCCATGCCTATGGAAATGGTGCCAAAGCACTGGGTCGGGAACTCGCCAATAGTGAAGCCTTTGCACAATGCCAGGTCAAAAAGGCTTTTCAAACCGTCTGTCTACGCGAACCGGTTAATGCAGCTGATCGTGGTGCGGTCGAAACCATTACCGGTGATTTTAAAAACGGATACCAGATGAAACAGGTATTCCGCGATGTTGCTGCCTACTGCAAGGGGAACTGATCATGATGAAGAATATTCACCCGGGCAAGCGCTTGCAGAACAGCCTGTTATTGTTGTTGCTGACACTGGTACTGACTGGCTGTGAAGGCCCGTCCAGTGAGCCGAATCCATTTCAGGAAGATGGCAGTAGCAGCAGTCAAAGTCCTCCTGCACGCGATGAAGCCGTGCGAGCCTTTGAAACCAGCTTATGGAGTAACCTCAGTGCCGATAATCGCTGTGGTCAATGCCATAGCAGCCAGGCCGATGCACCACAACAACCACTATTTGCAGATGCCAGTAATGTCAACGATGCCTTCGATGCTTTGGTTGGATATAGCAAGACACTGGTGACGCTGGATGACCCATCTAACTCGTTGCTGGTTACCAAGGTAGCCGGTGACCACAATTGCTGGACCAACTTCCCCAGCGTTTGCGCCGATAGTATTGAAAACATGATTACCGCCTGGGCCGGCGGCAGTGGCGAGAGTTTTTCGGCACGCGAAATCAAACTGACCGCGCCAGCCATCAAAACCCCGGGTGAAAGCAAAACCTTCCCGCCAAATGCGACCGATAATGGTGCTAACAGCTTTGCCAATACAGTGCATCCGATTTTGCTGCAACGCTGTATTGGCTGTCACTACGAAGAAGGGGTGACCCAGCAGCAATCGCCGTTCTTCGCCAACCCCGATGACGTTGCCGCTTTCGAGGCAGTCAAGCCCAAGATCAATATCGATTTACCACTGGACTCCAGGCTGGTGCAGCGTTTGCTTGAGGGCCACAACTGCTGGAGCGACTGTGGCATGCATAACGAAACCACCGGCGAAACCAGCGGTAACGCCGGTGAAATGCTGGCGGCCATCGAACAGTTCGCAGGCGGCATTATCCCGACCGCCATCGATGGCGATCTGATCATCAGTAAATCTCTGGTATTGCTGGATGACGGTATCGTGGCTTCCGGCGGTAATCGCCATGAAGCCAATCAGATTGCGCTGTGGGAATTCAAGGTCGGCACCGGTACTATGGCATTCGATACCAGCGGGGTAGCCCCGGCGATGGACTTGACGCTGGAAGGTGATTACCAGTGGATTGGCGGTTACGGGCTGGATTTTTCCGGTGGCAAGGCGCAAGCCGATACCGCCGCCAGCGAAAAGCTGCATGATTTCATCAAGCTGACCGGTGAATACTCGATCGAAGCCTGGGTGATTCCGGCCAATGTGACACAGG